>CAIUVX010000133.1 GCA_903902705.1 uncultured Methylococcales bacterium | reverse complement strand
TGCTTTATTACCAGAAACCAGTTGCGAAGAATTGAATTGTTTTTTAGATAGGCGGCTGTTGGTTGATAACGATTATGGTTTTTTTGAAAGTGCTATAGTGTGAAATCGTATTGGTTTTCATAAGTTTTTGGGGATAACAAACTACTTTACTAGAAAAGTTAGCTGTTATTTTAAAGATTATATCAAATGATTTTTTGTTCATAAAAAACCGCATCTATTCAGAAACCAATAGTCCTGTAGGTTGGAATAGGTCTGTTTGATCGTAAGCGAAAACAACCGTTTCCGACAAACCATTCTGCACAATACCACACTTTGTCAGAAACGCCCGCCCTGCGCTATCGTCCTTCGATAAACTTCCTTCGACAAACTCAGAACAGGCTAGTGTGGGCTTCGCGACCCATTCACGACACCGAATATGAATGTAATGGTGTGAGCTGTCTCTTTATGTTCTTTGAGCCGTTACAAGGCAAACGGATAGTAAACGTGACCGACCGCAGAACCGCTGTGGATTGGGCAGTGCAAATTCGTGATTTAGTCGATGTTCACTATCCCCATGCTGAGAGGATTACCTTAGTCATGGACAACCTGAACACCCACGCAGGGGCTTCTTTGTACAAGGCGTTTGAACCACAAGAAGCACGAAGAATCCTTGAAAAACTGGCAATTCACTACACACCAAAACACGGTAGTTGGCTATAGTGGCTGAGATAGAATTGAGCATCTTATCCCGTCAATGTTTGGATCGACGGATTCCAGATCAAGACACTTTAAAAAAAGAGGGGGCAGCATGGTAAGAAAATCGCAATATCATTGCATCCCCTATGGAATGGCGATTTACCACAGCGGATGCTCGGATAAAATTAAAAAAAATTGTACCCGACAGTTAAAATGGACTGACTACTAGCTCAATTTCAGATTATGAGTGATTTTGATGGGCTGTTCATTTAAACTGATTACCAATGTAAATCAGGCAATAGCTTTTATAGCCTGCTACGCCTGATTTATTCTTTTTCTCTCAGTGGATTTTTTAATGAAACAACTTACACCGCAAGGTCAGCAAATAATCAATAATATTGCTCAACGCACTAACTTTAGTCCTGATGCTGTATTTAGTATGTTGCTATCAGTCATCAACGGCAACGGTTCAATGGCACAGTTTAATCATCCTGAATTTGGCGGTTCTGGTCAATGGATGAGAGGTGGCATGATTATGTTGGGCGATATGTTTAACAATAATTTAAAAAACAGTGTCGGCAATCTATGTCAAGAACTGGCTAATCTGGTTGCCAATCAACCAGACTTGATTCAAAGTGGCAGTTTTCAATCCCAAAGTCAAGGCAATCAGCAACAAAGCAACTTCGGCGGTAATCAACAACAAAATAACGCGGGGTCTACGGGGGCAGTTAGCTTATTTGTACCACCGCCTGCGGGCAGTTCTGCAAACTGGTGGCCTGCGGGTTTGCAATTTCCTAACAGCACAGGGGCGCAAAATAATGTGCGTTATGCGTATTTTGCTACCATTCGGCGGTTAGCTATCGAAGTCAATGGACAAGTAACGCTGTACGATACTTTAGATCATCAAATTGGTGGCTTTTCTCAGCAACAATCAGTGGGCGGTTCTATTACCTTTACCAGTCAATATGGGTTGGTTGATGTCAATACGCTACCGATTATTTCTATAGACAATGTTCCAATGCAACATCAACCTCAACCCGCGCCGTCTTTTCAAGCAAATGTTGTTAATGCACCATTTACCAATCAAGAATCTGATGTTTTTGGTGCAATTGAAAAATTAGCCGCTCTGAAAGATAAAGGTATTTTGACGGATGCCGAGTACAGCACTAAGAAAGCGGAATTACTGGCTAGATTATAGTCAGCTGTTTTGTTACTAATATCAGTAATGCTGATGTGATTGGTATGATGTTTGCTATTTAAAACCCTATATTCTTTCACAATAACAGCGTAAAAAGCACGAGAGGTAAACAATGCCAGAACAAAGTTTGAGCAAAAATCAGTCACTGACCGAGGTCATTCGTAATCAAGGTCGCTTTAGACGACCAATAAGCGACATTGGGCTTATTGAACACGCCATTCAACGAGAATGCAAAGCCCCTATTAATGCGCGTTTCGCCTCAAATGGCACGCTCTGTGTTGACACAAATCGCACAGGACGCTCGCCCGCTGATCGATACATCGTTGCAGGAAAATATTCTTCACAAATTAACTGGAATTCGGTCAATAAAGAAATGCCGCGTGATGTTTTTCTCACGCTCACGGATAAAGTCATGAGCCATGTAGAAAACCTTGCCGAACCCTTATTTTTCTCCGATGATCTTTATGTGGGTAAGGATAGCGAATATCGCCAACCGATTCGCCTTGCGACTAAATACGCATGGCATCACCTGTTTGCACGCAATTTTTTTATTAGAGGCGAACAACATGATGGCAGTAAAAAACCGTGGACATTACTCAACATTCCGTCATTTGTCACTGATCCAGAGCGTGATTCTACTCATAGTGATGGCGTGATTGCCATCGACTTGGATGAGCAAGTGATTTTGATTGCAAACCGTACCTACGGCGGCTGTCAATGGAAGGCATTTTTTACCGCAATGAATACCCTGCTTCCGCTGGAGGGCGTTCTTACCATGCACTGCGGCGCGAATATTACCAAAAAAGAAGGACGTGTCACCCTATTTTTAGGGCTTTCTGGTACGGGTAAAACGGCGTTGTCTGCTGACCCAGATTGTCTGCTTATCGGTGATGATGGTCATGCGTGGGGACCTAATGGGATTTTTAATATTGCAGGCGGTTGTTATGCCAAACTGCATGACATCACCAGAGAACGCGAGCAGCTAATCTGGGACGCGCTACGTTTTGGCACTATTATGGAAAATGTGGTATTAGATGATAATCGCACCCCCAATTTTGAAATAGGTGCGGAGAATATTCGCGGACTCTATCCAATGGAGTTTATTGACGATGTGTATCCAGCTGAACACGCTGGACACCCTGACGCAATTATTTTCCTGACTTGCGATATGTATGGCGTGTTGCCACCCGTGGCAAAACTAACAGATGAACAGGCGGCGTATTATTTTGCCGCAGGCTACACCACCAAAATTGGCAGCACCGAAGCCAACAGTCTGCACGATTTTGAGCCGACCTTCAGTGCCTATTTTGGCGAAGTGTTTTTTCCACTGCTAAGCAAATACTACCTCGACTTATTCCAAGCCAAATTGCGTGACCATCATGTCCCCGTCTATTTAGTCAACACAGGCTGGACGGGCGGCCCTATGGGTTCACCTGCTGGCAGACGATTTTCTATCGCCACCTCCAGAAATATTGTTCATGCCATACAGCATAATAAAATCCATGATGAAGACACGGTGCTACTTCCAGAGCATAATCTGCGTGTTCCTAAACACGTTGCAGGGGTGGATGAACGAAATCTCAATCCAGCAAATATGTGGCAAGACAAAGCAGCGTACCATGCGGCTTGCGAAGAATTAAACCAGCTTTTTCACGACAATATGGCAAAGAAATTTCCTGATATGGAGACTACGATTCTCGAATCTGGACGACCTTAATAATTAACCTGAGTTCGAGATAAGGAGTTGTTAAGTATCAAGGTGTGCCGTCATTGCGGCAGGGATGCCGCAATCCAGAGCCAAGGATGGCAATCAATTCACATCCTTGTGACTGGATTCCAGCATCCATGCTGGAATGACGATGGGCTAACACACTGTAACCTCAATAAATTCAATGTGTTTTATCCCGCTGAGGTTAATAATTACTTCGCTTGTGTACGCAAAACAGAGTAAAGCCATGATAAACGGCATTCATATCAATGACTCAAGAATTTATGGTTCATCATGGACTTTAATGTTTGAGCTTCGACACGATTTTTGACTTGCCACTATGCCTAATAAAACGTTGCGACGAGGCGGTACTTAGGTAATAGTGCCGCCCATGACTATGGATTAATCGGATAGTATGAATTCATGGCTGGTATAATCGGTTTCATGTAAACCTAATCATCTTATGGGCTAGTAATGGCACAGTTTCGTTATGTTGTTGCAGAGGTAAAAAATGACAATGCTTAATAATTCCATACTTAGTGAAGCTCAACAGGAGCTTTTAGATGATATGACCTACAAACTGGAAATAAATACGTTACGCGAAATTGAAAGACTAGCTAAAAATAGCTCAGGTATGCTCGGACTGGAAAATATGCCTCTTTCTCTTTTGCTTAGGGTTGCCCTAGAAAACGTAGCCGAAAAACACATTATTGGTAGTAGTTACAGTGCTACTTATGATTATCTAAAAAACCTTTAATATTATTTTATGTCCATTCAAGCGATTAATCAATACCACAACGCCGTTCATAAAAACTATCACTTTAGTGAGCAAAACCATGAACAAGCTATAAAAAGCGAATTTGCTAAATTAATAAATTACTATTGTGAAAAACGTAACTTATTGCTAGTAATAGAAAATAGCCTTAAAACTAAACGTAATAAAACGATTCGACCTGACGGTATTATTAAAAGAAATCGCGTTATCATTCAAGGTTACTGGGAAAGTAAAGCTAATGTTGATTTAGAAAAGGAAATTGTAAAAAAAATAAATAGTGGTTATCCATTAAGTAATATACTTTTTCAAGATGAAAAAACAGCTATTTTATATCAAAATGGACAAAGAGTATTAAAATCAGAATTAACTAATGAGCAAGAATTACATAATTTATTAGAGCAGTTTGTTGATTATGATAATGGACAGAAAAAAGAATTCGATGATGCTATTGAATCTTTTAAAAAGGATTTGCCAGATGTGCTTAAAACTTTACGCGATACAATTAGCAAAGAAGAACAAAATAATCATGATTTTATTGAAAAAAGACAGGATTTTTTAGCTATTTGTCAGCACAGTATTAACCCTGCTATTACCGTAAATAACGTTAATGAAATGTTATTGCAGCATATTTTAACAGAAGATATTTTTACCAGTATTTTTAACAACTCTCAGTTTCACCGTGAAAATAATATTGCACGGGAATTATACGCAGTTGAAAGCACTTTTTTTAAAGGTGCAGTCAGTCGTGACGCTCTCACTAAAATAGAGCCTTATTATAAAGTTATTAAGAAAAATGCGCTGTTAATTGATGATTCTCGTGATAAACAAACATTTTTAAAAACTGTTTATGAAGATTTTTATAGGATATATAATCCTAAAGCGGCAGATAAATTAGGAATTGTTTATACGCCAAATGAAATAGTTAAGTTTCAAATTGAAAGTGTAGATTATTTACTGGAAAAATATTTTAAGAAATCGCTTAGTTCAAAAAGTGTTAAAATCTTAGACCCCTGTACAGGCACAGGAACTTATATTTGTGAATTGATAGAGTATTTAAGCCCTCTACATTTAGAAGATAAATATAGAAATGATATTTATGTGAATGAATTAGAGTTATTGCCTTATTATATTGCTAATCTCAATATAGAATACACTTATCAGCAAAAAATGGGTGGGTATGTTGAATTTGATAATATTTGCTGGGTAGATACTTTAGATAATACTGGCACGTTAAAGGAAACTAATACTGATTTATTTGGCTTAAGCATCGAAAACACTAAGCGTATTAAAGAGCAAAATAAAATAGGAGATATATCTGTTATTATCGGTAATCCACCCTATAACGCAAAACAGGAAAATTATAATCAGCAAAATGCTAACCGCCCTTATAAAGCAATTGATGAGAAAATCAAAGAAACCTATGCTAAATATGGTACTGCTCAGAATAAAAACCAAGTTTACGATATGTATCTACGGTTTTTTAAATGGGCTTCTGACAGAATAAGTGAAGAACAAGGCATTATTGCTTTTATTACCAATAGAAGTTATTTAGATGCCACTGCTTTTGACGGTGTTAGATTATCGATGCAAAAAGAATTTAATGCTATTTATTGCATTGATTTAGGTGGTGATATTACAAACAAGCAAGATAAATCATTGCTAACAGGGAATGTATTTGGCATAAAAACAGGTGTAGCAATTGTATTCTTAATTAAGAATAATAAAACTGGTTGTAATATTTATTATCACAAACTATCGGATGAGTTAAATAAAGAAGAAAAACTAAATTACCTTTATGAAACTAAAATAGAGTCTATTGATTTTGATAAAGTTATTCCAGATAAAAAAAATAACTGGATTAATCAAACAGATAATGATTTTGATAGCTTATTACCTTTGATTGATAAAAATGTTAAAGCAAGTAAAGGCGAACAAGCTATTTTTAGATTATTTTCAAGAGGTGTTGCCACACAACGTGATGAATGGGTTTATGATTTTGATAAAAATAATCTAAAGAAGAAAATTCGATTTTTTGTTAGCATCTATAAATCAACATTGAAAGACGCGAATTTTAAAGACAAACATTTGATAAAATGGGATAGAGAGCTTGATATTTATTTAGGAAGAAAAATTACTAAAAAATTTGAAGATAACAAAATAATAAATAGTCTTTATCGTCCATTTGTAAAACAATTTTTCTATTTTGATAAAAACTTTAATGGCATGATTTATCAGTGGAATAAACTTATTGGCGAAAATCAAAAGTTAATCGGTTTTATTTCAGGAATATCAAAACCGTTTTCAACGCTAGCATTAACTAATATTTCTGATTTGAATGTTTTAAGTCCCGCAGCGGGTGGCACTCAATGTTTACCTTTATACGTCTATGATACAGAAGGTAAACAGCACGACAACATAACCAACTGGGCATTAACCCAATTCAAAAATAAATACCCCACACTCGAAACACTTAGCAAATTAGATATTTTTCATTATGTCTATGCTGTTCTACATAATCCTGCTTATCGAGCAAAATACGAGCAGAATTTAAAGCGTGAATTCCCCCGCATACCGTTTTATGAAAACTTTAGTCAATGGGCTAATTATGGCAAGCAATTAATGGAATTACATTTGAATTATGAAACGGCTGAACTATACCCATTTAAAAGACAAAATTTAAAAGTAAGTAAAATTCCTAAAGCAAAACTTAAAGCCGACAAAGAGCAAGGTTTAATTTTTATTGATGATAACACCACGTTAAGCGAAATACCTGCCGCCGCGTGGGATTACAAACTGGGCAACCGTAGCGCGTTAGAGTGGGTATTAGACCAATACAAAGAAAAAAAACCAAAGGATGCAATGATTGCCGAACAGTTTAATACCTATCGTTTTGCCGATTATAAAGAGCAGGTGATTGAGTTATTAAGCCGCGTTTGTACTGTGTCAGTAGAAACGGTGAGAATAGTTGAATTATTAAGAACTGAGAGTAATTCTTTAACGCCGCTTCAGGTTCAGAATGACAACGATCTAAATCATCGATAAAAATCACCAGCTTTTTATTCTTGCCTAAGGCGGTTTCTATCGCTTGCTCTAATAAATTACTGAGGTCTTGATTGGCTAAGTGAGTACGATAACGCTCTTTTTCATACTCATGGTAGGTCTCCAAATTTAGGCGACATCACCCCACCACTGGCGGCTTTAATAGTTTCATCAAACGCGCCTAAAATACCTAAAAAGGTAATGCCGAGCGTGTCGCCTGATTTTTCCAATACTTTATTCCACAAACTAAACGCGGCGCGGATTTCATGTAATAACGCGACAATCGGCATGGCTTCATGTTGATAACGCCACGCTTCAAACCATATAGGAATGACTGGTGACGTTTTAGGAATTTTTTCTTTGAGTGAAACGCCCGTTAATGCCTTATACAATTGCAATAAGGCACTGGTTTTACCCGTTCCCCAATAGCCATTAAGGGCAATGCCTTTCGGTGGGGTGCAGTCTTTGATAATCTCGGCAATACTATTAATAAAGGCTTGCTGCATTAACCCGTCGTCATCGGTGGGTTTATCGTTATGTGTTTGCATGATGGGTTACTTAATAGGCTAGCGTGGGAGGTATTGTGCAGCATTCTATGCCGACTAGAGTAACACGCAAAATAAAATGATACCGCTCGTGGTAAACTGTGAGCTTGTCGAACGGTTTTTTAATCACAAATACTGCGTTAGCTATACCATGCCTTTAACTCCTTAAATAAAAGTTTTTTTCACTGCGTAACAAACGCCTTATAGCTCATAAAAAGGAAACACCATGTTCTCATTGCAAACCATCTTCGGCAAAGGCGATAAATTCTACGGCTTACTGGAAGCCAGTGCCGAATCAGCTCGTTTGTCGGCTAGCGTATTAATCGAGATTCTTAGTACGCCAGCGACACAACAATTCTTAGAAAAATTGAAACAGGCGCGTCGCCAAGAAAAGGAGTTATTCGCACAAATCAGCGAAGAATTAGTCAACACTTTTGTTACCGTACTCGACCGTGAAGATATTGAAGCTCTTAACGGTGCGCTGTACAAAATCCCAAAAATCATCGAAAAATTTGCCGAACGCTATACACTCGCCTTGGAGCGTATTGGTGATGTGAATTTTGTCAGCCGCGCTGAAATGCTAGAACAAGCCTGTATAGTTTTGGAACAAATGGTCGGACTATTACGCAAAGGCATGGATTTGGATAAAATCAAAAAATTAAACGATCAGTTGAAAGCTATTGAAGCGAAAGCGGATCTTCATATACTTGAGCTTTATCGAGATGCCTATACCAATGAAACTGATCCGATTCGTTATCTGGTAAAAATGGACTTGTTTGAAATCCTCGAAAAAGCTATTGAACGCTGCCGTAATGCGGGTAATGTCGTTTACCACATCGCCTTAAAAAACTCATAAAAGGATTTTTATGCTGATCTTACTCTTGCTTGTCATTCTGGTAGCACTGGTATTCGAGTTTATCAACGGATTCCACGACACCGCTAACTCTATTGCCACCGTGGTTGCCACCAAAGTATTAACGCCAACACAAGCCATCATGCTCGCCGCCGTCACCAATTTAGTGGGTGCATTTTCGGGTACAGCCGTTGCCAAAACCATTTCCTCTGGCTTAGTTGATACGGGCTTAGTGACTATCTCTTCCGAAGTATTAATCTGTGCATTAGCTGGTGCAATTATTTGGAATCTCATCACTTGGGCATTGGGTCTACCCTCCTCTTCCAGTCATGCGTTAATCGGTGGTTTATGCGGTGCAGCACTCGCCGCAGGCAACAACAATTTTGATGTTTTAATCTGGTCAAAAACAGCAGTCGTCTGGACGGAAAACAAAGGTCTATTGTGGAAAGTGGTTATTCCCATGATTAGCTCGCCGATTGCGGGTTTTATCTTAGGTGTCATTATCATGGGGGCTTTAATGGCTATCATAAGCAGCATGAATTCCGCTGGCGGTGTCATGGCGCGACTAGCGCGTCCAAAATGGGTTAATACCGTGTTTGGAAAAGCCCAACTTTTATCAGCGGCTTATATGGGCTTTGCACATGGTAGCAACGATGCGCAAAAAACCATGGGCATCATTGCCTTAGCCATTTTTACCGCTAACAGCGCGGGTACACTCGATCAGTTGCCGCAATGGGCTGAATTTTTACGCCCCGATGGCGGCGAAAAAGACATCGATGCGTGGATTATCTTCAGTTGCGCCTTTGTCATGGCACTTGGCACATCCGTAGGCGGATGGCGTATTATCAGAACCCTCGGTCACAAAATGGTCAAATTACACCCGATAAACGGTTTTGCCGCAGAAACCAGTTCAGCGACCATCTTATTAATCGCCGCCCATTTTGGTATGCCAGTGTCTACCACCCACAGCATTTCAACCGCGATTATGGGCGTTGGTTTTGCCAAAAATCCGCACGCGCTAAAACTGACCGTCATCGAGCGAATTGTCTGGGCATGGGTTTTTACCATTCCAGCCGCCGCAGCGGTATCATGGAGCATGGTGAGTTTGTTGTTTTTGCTGCATTAGAAGACGATAACATATCGTCATAATTGATGTCAGAATACATAGGAAATACCGTTATCCCGTATTAAGAGGCTTGGATTCAAGTAGTCTTTTAAATAAATAATAAAAAAATCAGTCCAGCCGCGGCACTTAATAATTTAGCTTTATTCGCAATAGATTCTTGCCAATAAATCAAGATAGACTCTATTTCGTTAGCAAAAAACATAGAAAGATTTGCTTTCTGGCGACTACAAAACTCGGGTAATCCCCTCCATAATCGATAAAACCCATAAAAAATACCCGCTATTATAATGTAAAACACAACGACTTGTGTCGTGTGTAGCGAGGTATCAAATAAAAGTTCAATCATGAAATCTAGTGAGGTTTCTGTCCATTCAAACAAGACATGAAAGCACTCCAGTAGTAAATGAAATATCTCTATAGGCGCGGCAAAAAAGATGGTAATAACCGTCCAAAATGATACCCGCAGTATCTGCTGTTTATTAGGGAAATTCAAACGACACTCCAAACAAAGCTAAAAACTTAAAAGGCACTGCCTTTTACCAACATCTATTGTGTCCATACTCGTGCATTTCTAAATAGACGCATCCATACACCATATTCACGCCAATCATCAGGATACCATGAATTTTGTACCGTTCTAAAACAACGTTCAGGGTGTGGCATCATAATAGTAAAACGCCCGTCGTTGCTGGTTAAACCTGTAATACCTAGCGGCGATCCATTCGGGTTAGCGGGAAAGTCAGTGGTCAATGCACCGTAATTGTCAACATAACACAATGCCACTGCCCCTGCATCAAACGCTGCCTGTGGATTACCTGCAAACACCGCACGTCCTTCACCATGCGCAATACTCACAGGCATTCTTGAACCTTCCATACCTGCAAATAAAATAGACGGCGATTTTTGTACTTCAACCATTGCAACTCTAGCTTCAAACTGTTCAGACGTATTGCGCATAAAACGCGGCCAATGCTCAGCACCTGTGATGATGTCTTTTAAACCTGACATCATTTGACAACCATTACACACGCCTAAACCAAAGGTATCAGTGCGTTGAAAAAAGGCGGAAAATTCATCGCGAGCGCGAGCATTAAATAAAATGGATTTTGCCCAGCCGCCGCCTGCACCGAGTACGTCACCGTAAGAAAAACCGCCGCACGCAGCCAAGCCTGTGAAGTCTGCTAAGCTGACGCGTCCGTGAATAATATCACTGATATGCACGTCAACACTGGTAAAACCTGCGCGGTCAAATGCGGCTGCCATTTCGACATGACCGTTCACACCTTGTTCACGCAAAATGGCAATTTTTGGTCGCGTTAAAGCAATAAACGGCGCAGCAACATTGTTATGCACATCAAAACTGAGTTTGGTGTGTAAGCCGATGTCGTTATCATCGGTGAGTCGGTCAAACTGTTGTTTGGCGCAGTCAGGATTATCGCGTAATGCCTGCATTCTGTAGCTAACTTCTGACCAGATAGTTTGCAGTTGTGCGCGGCTAGCTGAATAAATCAGTTCACCCGTGTGGTGAATATTAATTCGTTGTTCAGGAATAACGCGCCCAATAACATAAATACAATCGACTAAGCCCCAGTGTTTTAACAGTTTAACCACATCATCGGCATCACTGTCACGGACTTGGATGACCGCCCCCAGTTCTTCATTAAACAAGGCGGCTAAGGCATCTGCACCTAAGTTGTCGATAGTTAAATTCGCACCTACTCTACCTGCAAATAGCATCTCCGCAACGGTGACTAATAAACCACCATCCGAACGGTCGTGGTAGCTAAGCAGTTTACCTTGGTTGTTCAGGGTTTGAATGGCTTCAAAGAAGGCTTTTAATAATTCGGCGTGGTCGAGATCAGGGCAGTTGTCACCCAATTGGGAATACACTTGCGCTAATACTGAACCGCCTAAACGATTTTTACCCGCGCCTAAGTCAATTAAAATCAACGCGCTGTTATTCACCGCCCGCATTTGTGGGGTGAGAGTTTTACTGACATCCAACACAGGCGCGAAAGCGGTAATAATTAACGATAACGGCGAAGTCATGGTTTTATTACCTGTGTCATCTTGCCAGCGGGTTTGCATGGATAAAGAATCTTTGCCGACGGGAATAGCGATACCTAAAGCAGGGCAGAGTTCCATACCCACGGTTTTGACGGTATCAAATAATGCGGCATCTTCACCTTCTGCACCTGCTGCTGCCATCCAGTTGGCAGACAGTTTGATTTTTTTCAATGAATCAATACGAGCTGCGGCAATATTAGTAATGGCTTCGGCGATTGCCATGCGTCCAGATGCGGGGGCATTGATTACCGCAATCGGTGTGCGTTCACCCAATGCCATTGCTTCACCTGTCAGTGCGTGAAAACCTGAGGCAGTGACAGCAACATCGGCAACAGGCACTTGCCACGGGCCTACGAGTTGATCTCGTGCCACTAAACCTGTGACCGAACGGTCGCCGATATGAATCAAGAAACTTTTATCCGCTACCGCAGGAAACGCTAACACTCGTTGCACAGCATCAGCGAGGGTAACGCCGCTAAAATCTAACGCAGCGGTTGCAGGTTGGCTATGCGTGACATTGCGGTGCATTTTGGGTGGTTTGCCAAATAACACTGACATCGGAATATCGACAGGTTTGTCACCTAATAACGAGTCGTTGAGCGTTAAATGTTCTTCATCGGCGGCTTCACCAATCACCGCAAACAAGCAGTGTTCACGCTCACAAAATTCAGTAAATAGAAGTAATGACGTGGGTTTAATAGCGACCACATAACGCTCTTGCGCTTCATTACACCAGATTTGCATCGGTGACATTCCGATGTCGTCATTGTTGACTTTGCGTAATTCAAACCGTCCGCCTTTATTGCAATCATGAATAATTTCAGGCACGGCATTCGATAAACCACCCGCACCGATGTCATGTATGGAAATAATCGGTGTGTCACTACCTAGCGAATTACAGTGATTAATCACTTCTTGGCAACGACGTTGCATTTCAGGATTTTCACGTTGTACGGAAGCAAAATCCAAGGATTCTGAGCTTGCACCTGAGGCTTGCGATGAAGCCGCACCACCACCTAAACCAATTAACATAGCAGGGCCGCCTAAGATAATAATCAGCGAACCCGCAGGGATTTTTTGTTTTTCCACCAGCATCGGGCGAATATTGCCCATGCCGCCTGCTAACATAATCGGTTTATGGTAGCCGCGAAAGGCGTTATCAGTGCCTAATACGGGTTGTTCAAAACTGCGAAAATAACCCGCAAGATTAGGACGACCAAATTCATTATTAAACGCCGCACCACCTAAAGGACCTGCCAACATAATGTCTAAGGCAGAAGCGATACGCTCAGGTTTGCCGTTATCTTGTTCCCACGGTTGCGCGAAGTTGGGGATTTTTAAATGCGACACCGAAAAACCCGTTAAACCTGCTTTAGTCGCAGAACCACGTCCTGTCGCGCCTTCATCACGAATTTCGCCGCCTGAACCTGTTGCCGCACCAGAAAATGGTGAAATAGCAGTCGGGTGATTGTGGGTTTCGACTTTCATCAATAAATGCGCGTGTTCTTCCGTATAGCGGTATTCGCCTGTCATGGCGTTGCGAATAAAGACTTTTGCGCGTGATCCTTCAATCACTGAGGAGTTATCGCTGTAGGCAGATAAAATATCAGCAGGGCTTTGTTTTGCGGTGTTGCGTATCATGCCAAACAGTGTGTGCGCTTGCTCTATGCCATCAATCGTCCAATTCGCATTAAATATTTTATGGCGACAATGTTCGGAGTTAGCTTGCGCAAACATCATCAATTCCACATCGGACGGGTTTCTGCCTAAGGCTTGAAAACTTTCGACTAAATAAGCGATTTCATCATCGGATAATGCCATACCTAGTTCAGCATTGGCTTGAATGAGCGCGTCTTGTCCTTGCTCCATAATATTAATGGTTTGCAACGGCGCGGGGTGATGTTCAGCAAATAAATCTAACTGGCTAGCATCGTAAATAACAGTTTGCGTCATACGGTCATGCAATAACGTAGCTAGTTGGTGTTTACTGTCTTCTGACAAGCAATTACTGGCGGTTAACGTGTATTCAATACCGCGTTCCAGTCGTTTAACACTAGACAAACCACAGCGTTGCGCAATTTCAGTAGCTTTACTTGACCACGGTGAAATAGTGCCTGAACGCGGAACAACTAACAGCGATTCACCTTGTGATTCAGTGTCGATACTGTCGCCACCGTAGGCGAGTAACTGCTTAAGTATGACCAATGAATTGTCGTCTAAATCGCGTTCAGTCCCGACAAAGTGCATAAAGCGTGCAGTCACAGAGGTGATAGAGGGTTCTATCGCTTGCAGAGAAACTAATAGATTGTTGACACGAAAGTCAGAAAGGGCAGAGCTACCAGAGATTTTTAGCATGATGAATAAGGCAATGTATGTAGATTGGGCTATGTGTAAAGCAAAAACCAACAAGAAACGGTTATTGTATTGGGCTTTCTTGCGTCAGCCCACGCTAAGGATTATTTACCCGCTAAATTCGCTTTAATACTTTGTTGTAGAGTTTTTAGTAATTTTAAACCACCTTCATCAGTGGTTGGTTTTTGTTCTTCATTTAAAACTACTACATCGGTCTGTTGATTGTTTTCAACTAATTTAAGAAAATATTCTTTTTCATTGCCTTGAAAGCCATGCAGCATGAAGTTTACCTCATCCATATAAGTACCATCTTCTGCGGCTTTTTCATCGGGATCATATTGAACAGTGAAAACTTTGTCAGCTTGATTACGTTCGTTCACTTCAATGGATTTTCTGCTTAAGGCTTTGCTAACAACTCGCCACGCAGTAAGAAATGGCGTGTTAATGCGTAAGTAGTTGATATGATTACTCGATTCTTGCAATTCAGCAGTAATCGATTTTGGATCTATAGTAGCGGGTAGCTCATCGCTTGCCGATTCAGTGGGAGCGGCATTGTCAGCGGGTTTAGTCTCAGTTTCGGAAGGCTTAGTTGCAGTCGCAGTTGTATTAGCCGTAGCCTCAGCACTTTGAGGTTTTGCTGAGCTGGCGACAGAGCTTAAATTAGTTCCTTTTGCTAGATCAGCAGGTACGGTCAACTTAGGGATTTCTGTGGTGAACTGATAGTCTTTTTCCTTATCAGGGAATGCTTCTTTAATAGAGCTACAAGCTGATAAAGCACTCAACACAGCGGTGGCATAAATAAAGCGAGTTAATAGTTTATTTTTCATTGAATAACTTCTGCTTGGTGCATTGCAGCACGCACTACATCAAAACACTCTTCGGTCAACCACGTTAAGGGCAAACGAATACCTTTGTCCATCAAACCCATTTCAACCATTGCCCATTTCACAGGAATAGGGTTGGATTGAATAAATAGAGCTTCATGTAAACCTGTTAATTTGCTATCAATCGCCAAAGCGGTTTCGCTATCACCTGCGATTGCAGCCATCAACATATCATGAACTAAGCGTGGCGCGACATTACCCGTCACCGTAATAGAACCATGACCGCCTAATAAACAAAATTCACGGCTAGAGGCATCATCCCCTGTGTAAATCGCAAAATCGCTATCGACTAAATCACGGATTTTTTTAACTCGCGATAAATCGCCCGTAGCTTCTTTGATACCAACAATATTAGGAATGTGCGATAAGCGTCCAACGGTTTCAGGCAACATATCACAAACAGTACGACCTGGAACATTGTATAAAATTTGCGGAATATCCACCGCTTCCGCAATAGCTTTATGATGTAAATATAAACCTTCTTGAGTTGGTTTATTGTAATAAGGCGTAACGATTAAACAGGCATCCGCACCTGCTTGTTTGGCTTTTTGGGTAAGATTAATCGCTTCGGTGGTAGAATTTGCGCCCGTGCCAGCAATAACGGGTATTTTTCCGTCAACGTAGTCAACCACTGCTTTAATAACTGTGCAATGCTCACCCTCGTCCAAGGTGGCAGACTCGCCCGTTGTTCCCACAGCAACCAGTGCATCCGTGCCTTGTTCAATATGAAAAGCAACTAAGGTTTTAAGTCGTTTAAAATCGATTGCCCCGCTTGCCTCCATCGGTGTTACTAACGCTACGATACTACCTTGAATCATGAAATCTCTCGATCAAAATTAATACATTTACAAAACGATGGGCATTATAACAAGCAAATGCTTAAAAAAGGTACAAGCGGTATCAAACTTACTCAGACTACATCACCGCTAAATTAGTAAAATAGCCGTGTAATGCGCTATAATCCCATCATAAAGACGTTTCCCCGCGCTTTCGCGCCTCTCCAAGACTCCATACAGGTACATACATGTCCAACGATGTTTCAACATTACCCTCTTTCCGTGATTTAGCACTGATTGAACCTCTGCTAAAAGCACTCGATGATGTCGGTTACGAAACACCTTCACCCATTCAAGCCCAAGTTATTCCTTTCATGCTCCAAGGCAAAGACGTTTTGGGACAAGCACAAACAGGTACAGGAAAAACTGCTGCTTTTGCACTGCCGATTTTATCGCGCATTGATTTAAAGCAAAAAGACCCACAAGTGTTGGTATTAGCCCCGACTCGTGAACTTGCCATTCAAGTTGCCGAAGCCTTTCAACGTTATGCTGCCCATTTAAAAGGCTTTCACGTCCTGCCAATTTACGGCGGACAAGATTACAGCACCCAATTACGCCAACTAAAACGTGGCGCACACGTTGTCGTTGGTACACCAGGCCGCGTCATGGATCACATGCGCAAAGGCACACTTAATCTTAAATCACTCAGTGTTTTAGTATTAGATGAAGCCGATGAAATGCTACGCATGGGTTTTATTGATGACGTAGAATGGATATTAGATCAACTTCCAGAACAACGCCAAATCGCCTTATTTTCGGCAACTATGCCGTCAGTGATTCGCAAAATTGCCCAACAATATCTGCACGAACCCGAACAAATCACTATCAAAGTGACCACAGCGTCTGCGGAAAATATTCGCCAGCGTTTTTGGGTAGTCAGTGGTGTACACAAACTAGATGCACTGACCCGCATACTCGAAGCGGAAACCTTTGACGGTATGATTATTTTCGTCAGAACCAAAACCGCCACCGTGGAATTGGCTGAAAAATTAGAAGCACGTGGTTATTCAGCGTCTGCGATTAATGGCGATATGTCGCAAGCCTTACGCGAACGCAGCATTGCCCATCTAAAAAGTGGCAAGCTGGATATTCTGATTGCCACTGACGTGGCGGCGCGTGGTTTAGACGTAGATCGCGTTACCCACGTTGTCAACTACGACATTCCCTACGATACCGAATCTTACGTTCATCGTATTGGTCGTACAGGTCGCGCAGGTCGTACAGGTGATGCGATTTTGTTTATTGCGCCTAGAGAAAGAAAACTGCTAGGTAATATCGAAAAAGCCACCAAACAAAAAATCGAAGAAATGGGCTTGCCTTCTACCGAAGTCATTAACAACAAACGTATTTCCCGTTTCAAACAAAATATTACTGACACCTTAGCCGCAGAAGAACTGAGCTTTTTTAGTCAACTAATCGAACAGTATCAACAAGAACATAATGTCAGTGCCTTAGAAATAGCCGCTGCCTTAGCCAAATTAGTCCAAGGTGAAGTGCCTTTACTGATGCAGCCGCCGAAAAAAGTCAAAGAAAGTCGTGAAGAAAGTCCACGTCGCGACCGTGATGACCGACCCTCACGCGACAGAGGTGAAAGAACTGATAGAGGCGACAGAGGTGATAGCAGAGGCGGTGATAGAGAACGTAAACCCAAACGTAGTTTTGGTAGCGACATAGAAATGGAAACTTTCCGTATCGAAGTCGGACACGCACACGGCGTTAAACCAGGTAATATCGTCGGTGCAATTGCCAATGAAACAGGCATTGATGGCGACCATATCGCTAGAATCAAAATTTCTGACGACTACAGCACCGTTGAATTACCCGCTGGTATGCCTAAAGAACTGTTACAAGAACTGAAAAAAATTCGCGTTGCAGGTCAGTTGCTGAACATCTCCAAAATGGACGGTAGCAAAATAGAGTCTGGTGAGAAAACCCCAGACAAAAGCAAAAAACGCATGAGTTCAACCTCCAGACGCGCTAAGCCAAAAGACGAATAAACCATTCACGATGGAGTCCAAACTCATGAGTTTGGACTCCGATAGCTAAACTTTCGACTCGTTCCCACGCGCTGCTTAATTCTGGGCAGTGACGTGGCGCGGAGTCCAAGGCATGACTTGGACGAATAAAAACGTCCAAAACTTGTTTTGGACTCCTAATACGATGTGCTATGCACTTTCAATCAAACTAATTTCTTCAGCGGTTAAGTCGAACAAGGCGTACACCGCCGTGTTTAACTCCTTTTCTAATAACGTAATCTGTGCCGTCAATTGTTCACGTTCAGTTTTTGCTTCTTCGAGAAATTCTTGCCACGCGCCACGTTCTTTTAAAGAATTCTGGGCAGTGACGTGGCGCGGAGTCCAAGGCATGACTTGGACGAATAAAAACGTCCAAAACTTGTTTTGGACTCCTAATGCGATGTGCTATGCACTTTCAATCAAACTAATTTCTTCATCGCTCAAATTAAATAAAGCGTACACCGCTGTGTTTAACTCCTTTTCTAATAACGTAATCTGTGCCGCCACTTGTTCACGTTCAGTTTTTGCTTCTTCGAGAAATTCTTGCCACGCGCCGCGTTCTTTTAAGGGAATGTCGATTTTATAGGATTTTTTTAATTCATCCTGCACGGCTTTAAAATCCAACAGCCACCAGCGTTCTAATTTTTGGGTTAATTTCACCACACCCAAATCAGGAAAACGGCGGCGGATGTTGGTTTCTAGCGTGTAGCGTTGTTCGGCTAAGGTTTGGCATTGTTCGGCGAGATTGCCGATTTTTTCCATCCTTGCGTGATTTTCAATTGTAATCGGGTGTTGATTATTTGCGGGTGGAATGGGTAATTTTTCCATGTCTTGACCGCGTAATTCAAAACGCCAAACGCCCCCGCGCAAAGATGAAAACGTTGCACTGACGATAAACCAAATCACTTTTGAATTAAGCACACCTAAACAAAATTTATCCACTGAATTAAGAATAAATGTTTTGTCATTAGAAAACGCCTTCGTGTTTTCAACTGAAAATTTCGCACCTTGAGAAATGACAGGGTAAATAATTTTGGACTTTTCAAATTCTTCATAATAAGTCGATGCGTATCTTTGCAGTGCATACCACTCATAACGAATTCCTGTTTCAGTTTTATTTCTTGCTGATAACTCATTTTTGAATTGCGTTAAATGTTGATAAATAGCGGGATATTGTTTTTCAAATTTTAGCTCTGCTTTTTCAGAGGCACTTTTAATTGATAAATCTTTATGTAATGGAAAATGCCAAGGAATAAAAATCAACCACAAATCACGCGGCGCAACGTGCCATTTTTTTAAATCTTTGCCTTCCAAAAACGGTTTTAACAATTCAGCAGACTTCGGGTCTTGTTGTATCAGTTTGTCTTTGGTGGCGCGATCAATAACAAAGGCTTCATTAAACCCTGTTACTATCCCCCGATAAGGCGAACCAGAAACGTCTTTCAGCGTTGGATAACCCTGCGTGAGTTTGTCGCGCAGTTGAGCAAGCCGCGCATCTTCCAATTGCCAACTGTCAGCCCGCAATTGCGCGTGAGCCATCACGCCATGTTGAGCGGCAAAGGTTTCGCTTAACTTTTTTGGCAATTCATTTTTTAACACCAGTGTATGAATTTCGCTGTCATCTTTCGGCAAAGCATTTTGAAAAATCAAAATCGCGGGATAAGTGGTCACACCTTCAAAAACCTGCAAATCACCAAAATCCACGACTTTTTTCAGCGTTGCGTGGGTTTGTAAATAACGGCGTAGCGGTTCGCCTGAGCCTGTTTTAAAAAACGTTGCAGAACTGATAAAGCCCAGCATTCCATTGGGTTTGAGCAGTTTTAAACCCAGCTCGAAAAAATAAGCGTACAGGTCGGCGCGGTCTGAAACCACCTTATAATGTTCTTGTAGCCACGGCTTAATCTCTTTCAATAATTCCATGCGCACATAAGGCGGATTCCCCAGCACGACATCAAAACCACCCGACTGCATGATTTTAGCAAACTGGTTTTGCCAACAAAATCCGCCCTCAGAGACAGGCGTGGCAAAACCAAGGCTGTTGCCGACTTGTAAATGTTGGTCGATGGTGGCGAGTTTTTTGCCACGTTCGGCGGTTTTTAACCACAACGATAATTTAGTGATTTCAATCGATTCAGGATTCACATCCACGCCGCTGAGATTGCGATTTAAAATTTCTTTGTTTAAATCGAATATGCCCGCTTGTCCTGTGATGTCGGCGATTTTGTCATTAATGCGTTGATATTCGGCGTGTAACACATCAAACGCGGCAACCAAAAACGCGCCAGAACCACAGGCAGGATCAACGACTTTGATGGTTTTTAACGTCGCTTGCCACGCATCCCAAAATTTTAATTCGGTTTGTTTGCCTTTGTTCCATGAAATACTGCCGTCGTCTTTGACTGTGCCGAATTCGCTTAAACACTCGCTGAGCCGTTGCTGTAAATGTTCGCCTAAGGTGTGTTCGACGATGAACGCGGTGATGTGGTCGGGGGTATAAACCACGCCGTGTTGTTTGCGTTTACCTGTCACCGAGGTGGCTTTAACGGTTTTTTGTAAGTTGTCGCCGCGTTGGATTTGTGCGGTGATGTCTTCTAAATCGGCAATGGATTGTTCAAAAATATGCCCTAATACGGTGACGGAAATTTCAGAGTTAAAATCGTATTTCGCCAGTTCTAAAAAGCCGTTGCACAGTTCATCGGCGACATTGAGTTTGTCGAATAATTTATCAGGCGCGAATAAGCCGCCGTTATAGGCAGGGACTTTTAATAAAATACTGCCTTTGTTGATGGCGTTAAACAAGCCTTTGAAGTTGTGATACACAGGCTTTGGATTGTAAATATCAACGTGTTTATAGGCTTGTTCAATGCTGTGATGGGGAATCAAGCCTCTATCTTCAGAAAAGGCGATAAACAAAATGCGGTCGAGTAATTTTTGCGCGGGGGCGATAAGTTCCAGCGGTTGGATGTCTGGATTGTCTTCAATTAAGCGGGTGATGACGGTTTCACGCACGGCTTTGTAATCGGCATAAAAACGCGCGGTAATGTCTTTGTCGGCTTGATGACTTTGTTCTAGTAGGTTTTTGGTATTGCCTGTTAGGAGGTTGTCGGCGTGTAGACACAAGATAAATCTTGTGTACTCCTCAGGATTGGTGAGTTTGGCTAACTCAAATTGTTCGTAAATTAACGAGGTTTCACCGATGGCATACAAGCGCAGTTCGACATAATTGGACACTAAAATCCACTGGCAACCTTTTGCATCCCGCGCATAATCCCACGCTTGCTGCACGGGGGTTTTAAATCGCCCACTCATGATGGCATCGAGATTTTTAGTTTTCGCGCCTTTGAGTTCTAGCACGGCGTGTAATTGGTCGTCGTGTTTATCGGCTGTGAATTGTCCTAGAGCTAAATCCACCGCGCCGCGTGCAATGGGGTATTCTTTGGCAATGTTGTAAGTTTGTTCACCGTATTGTTTATAGCCTAAAACATCCACCATGATGGACTGCATAAACACGCCTTGTAGTGCGACTTCGCTTTGGGTTTCTAAATCACGGTTAGCAATGCGTGTTTGCCAGTTTTGCAGAATAGTTAAATGCGCGGCTGGAATGTCTTGAATAGTGAGATTTTGCTGAATGACTTTTTTATTGAATAGTGGCATGGTGGTTTATCAGGCGGGAGCTAAGTGTGGCGAATGGTAGCATGAAGATTATTGCAGTGAATAACTAGACAATGCTAAATAATGGTAAAATCTGCACTTGTTCATCGTAATTCACTTTTTAACGACTCCACTCATGACTATAACAACACGTTTTGCTCCCAGTCCTACAGGTTATCTCCACGTCGGTGGTGCGCGTACTGCCCTTTTTTCTTGGCTTTATGCGCGTAAACATGGCGGTCAATTTATTTTACGCATTGAAGATACCGATTTAGAACGCTCCACACAAGAATCTGTTGATGCTATTTTACAAGGCATGACGTGGTTGGGATTGGAATATGACCAAGGTCCTTTTTATCAAACTCACCGCTTTGACCGTTACAAGGAAATTATTCAGCAGTTGCTAGATCAAGGTGACGCTTATTATTGCTATTGCAGCAAAGAGGAACTGGAAACCTTGCGTACTGAGCAAATGGCGAACAAGGAAAAGCCACGTTATAACGGTAAATGTCGGGACTTGCCTGTCGATGCGGAGGATTCGCGGGAACGGGTGATTCGTTTTAAAAATCCAGTCGATGGTGTGGTTAGCATTCCTGATTTGGTCAAAGGCGAAATTGTGGTCGCTAACAAAGAATTGGATGATTTGATTATTGCCAGAGGTGACGGTACGCCGACTTATAACCTCACGGTGGTGGTTGATGATATGGATATGCAGGTCACACACGTTATTCGTGGCGACGATCATATTAATAACACGCCTCGGCAAATGAATATTCTCAACGCATTGAGTGCAAAACTACCTAAATACGCGCATTTACCGATGATTTTAGGGTCGGATGGGGCTAGATTATCTAAACGTCATGGCGCGGTCAGTGTGATGCAGTTTCGGGATGATGGTTATTTACCTGAAGCTTTATTAAATTATCTGGTGCGCTTGGGTTGGTCTCATGGCGATCAAGAGATTTTTTCTATTGATGAAATGATTGAATTTTTTGATCTGGAAAATGTGAACGGTTCAGCGTCCACGTTTAATATGGAAAAGCTGTTATGGCTGAATCATCATTACATTATGCACAGCGATCCTGCGCACGTCGCACGGCATTTAAGCTGGCATATTGGACAGTTAGGTATTGATCCGACCGAAGGTGCTGATTTGGTCGATGTGGTTAAAGCACAACGTGAACGTTGTAAAACTTTAGTTGATATGGCGGCAGCGAGTGTTTATTTCTATAAAGATTTTGATACTTATGATGAAAAAGCGGCGAAAAAGAATTTTACTCAGGATTCAGTTGCGGTTTTAACACGCTTGCATGAAGAGTTTTCAGCGGTTACTTATTGGAATGGTGAAATTTTGCATCACATTGTACAAAATGTTGCTGAAACCTTGGAATTGGGTTTAGGAAAAGTAGCGCAGCCCTTAAGAGTCGCAGTGTGTGGCTCAGCAGTCTCTCCCGCTATTGATATTACCTTATCGCTACTCGGTAAAGAAAAAACCCTAAATCGCCTACAAAAAGCGATTGAATACATCAAAAGCATAAATTAACAGTGGACATAATCAGTAAAACCTGTAGAATGCCCGTTCTTTACAGCGGGGCCATAGCTCAATTGGTAGAGCGCAACACTGGCAGTGTTGAGGTCAGCGGTTCGATTCCGCTTGGCTCCACCAAAAAGTAAAAATCGATTAAATAGTTTTAGGTCCCCATCGTCTAGCGGCCTAGGACACTGCCCTTTCACGGCGGTAACAGGGGTTCGAACCCCCTTGGGGACGCCAACTATTTTACAAGTGGCACAGCAGTATTTTTTCAGCAGTAGTTATTATTGACTACTCGGCCTGACTAAACCAGTTTTAGTCCCCATCGTCTAGCGGCCTAGGACACTGCCCTTTCACGGCGGTAACAGGGGTTCGAACCCCCTTGGGGACGCCAATAAATGAAGGGCTATCGACGATAGCCCTTTTTTATGCCTGTCATTTTAACTATAATCCTTGTTTAAACTATATTTAAACATTCATTCACGGATATGAACGACCAAGCCAGACAACTCTTGCTCCTAATAATTCGTGATTATGGCGTGGATATCGCTAACAATCCGCAAAGACTTAACGCACTGTTTAAAGACTACGCACAAGGGCAATTTAAGCGCGAAATATTTTTATGCGTACACGCCGCCCGCGAAGGCATCGTTGCTGATTTACAAAATAACCAACATTTACCCTTAGATGCCCTATCGGCTCGCCTTGCTAACAAACTACAAGAGGATTGTGGATTTGATCAACAAGCCGCCTATTGGACGGTAGAAACGTGGCTTGCCGCACTGGGATTAAGTAATAGATTTCCTAGAAGAAGAATCATCAGACCCCAACCTGTGGCGGAAAAACTACCGCCACAAACACCACCTACTACCCCCATAGATGATCCCTCGCAAATAAGCCGTTTTATGAGACCACATCCGAACTCTTCGGACGATGATGAACTTAGTTTGATTATTGAAGACAGTGTCAGTTGGTTTAAAAAATTAGTTGGCTGGCATCAACACTACACCAATAATGGTGATGGCACAGTGACTGATAGTCGAACAGGCTTACAATGGACGCGCTTTGCACTAGGACAGTATTGGAATGGCAAAACCTGTGAAGGCAGAGCCATTGAATGCAGCCTAAAAGACGCTTTGGATGCTGTTAAGCAATTGAACAATAATCGAACGCTTAACTGCGGATATTCAAACTGGCGTATTCCAACGTGGGAAGAGTTAAGTAGTATTCGAGGCTCTAGTTCTCAAGTCATCGATACAAAGGTATTTCCAAATAACCCCGATGGTAGGTTTTGGACTACGACAGAAAGCACGAGTCTTGACTTCACAGGCTCGACAGAAAAACGCTTTTGTACCGTCAATTTTAATCGTTTTAATGCCTACTACGCCTCTAGTACCTCGCTCATCAGTGACGAGAAATACACCCGCCTTGTTCGCTAATGTGTGAAATAACAAATAAGCAGTGTTCAGTTGATTTTATATGGGGTGAACTTCGCTATAATCTCTTAAACATCGCTTGCAACCTAAGTAATTATTTATCATGAACAATCAAGCACGACAACACCTATTCCAATTAATCTGTGATTACGGTATTGATGTGACTAAAGATATACGACGTTTAGAAGCACTACTCAAAGACTACACGCAAGGACAATACAAACGGGAAGTTTTTTTGTGTATCCAAGCAGCGAGAGAAGGTGTGATTGATGCTCTGCAAAACAATAAGCATCTACCTTATGAAGTAGTCGCTGCCCGCTTAACCAAACAATTACACCAAGATTACGGACTCGATTTACACGCGGCAAAATGGGCAGTGGGCAGTTGGGTGGTGGTATTAGGACTAACCGATAAATTTCCACGTCCGAAGCCGCCAGTTATTAATCCGCAACCGTTGCCAACTCCTGTCAGTCCCGCACCGCTGATAAACACCCAAACAACGCATCAGCACACAAAAACTATTGTCATCAATAAACTGATTGCCAATCGCTATTCAGATCAAGGTGATGGTACTGTGGTAGATACTCAAACAAGTTTGCATTGGATGCGTTTTGCACTGGGGCAAACATGGAATGGTAAAAATAACATCAGCGAAGCCAAACGCTACACTTGGCAAGAAGCCATCGATGCCACCGATAAATTCAATCAATCAGGTGGATTTGCAGGTTATCAAGACTGGCGCGTACCTACTATTGACGAACTAAAATCCATCGTTGAGCGTAACAAAAAACCCGCTATCAATCACGCTATGTTTCCTGCTACGCCACTATCGTTATTTTGGTCTTGCTCATCGGTTGTCAATGCCAATCAGTCAGCGGGTTCATCAGCCTATTTTAGACGCAGTACTCAATCTTACTCACCAGTTGAGTCAGCGTGGGCAGTTTATTTTTATGGCGGCAGCGCGTATTGGTACGGAAAAACCAGTTACTACTACATTCGATTGGTACGCGATTAAATAATCTATTTTTCTGCTTGGCTTGGTAGACATAAGGACACCAGAAAAGTCGCGACTAACATCAAGCCGCCTAAGGAAATCATTGCTGTCGTGGGATCAATATGTTGTGCGGCTGACACAGTATATGTACCAACCGCTAACAACATCGCTAAATTTTGAAAAAAGTTTTGCAATGCTACCGCGCTACCGCTACCGATGGTTTGTTGTCCTTGTTCTTGTAACACCGCATTAATTGGTACGATAAATAGTCCACCCATCATGCCGATGGCGAATAACACCGCTTGGGCAGGCATGACACTGGTGGTAAAACTAAGTCCGACAATGAGTATCGCCATGAGATAAGCAGGAATTCTAGCGCGGCGTAGGTGTTCCAACGGGATTAAATACGGCACAACAATTGAACCCGCAATAATACCGACGGTTAAATACAGCGTTAAATCGGCAATCTCACTGGCATTTTTTGATAGTAAAACCAGCGGAGCCCAGACAATCAAAATGACGCGCAAACTTGCTGCGGCTGCCCAGAATAATGAGCCGCCTAATACCGAAAAACGTGAACGCGGCGTGGTGAAAAATAATGCCATTTGTTTACCAAATTCAACCAATGCGTTTTCCGTGCTGGTTTTTTTAGTGACTTTCACGGGGAGTGACAGGGTTGCCAGTGCTGAGACTACGAACAAGCCTATTGTCATCAGCAACGCAATATGAGTGGAGTAATCAGCAACCATCGCGCCTATTTTCATGCCCAATAAAATCGCCAAAATAGTTGATCCTTCAATCCAGCTATTGGCTCTTAATAAGGCTTCATGACCTGCTAATTCTGGCAGTATGCCGTATTTTGCAGGGCTATAAATTGCTGCACCGATACCAACAATACAGTACGCAATCAACGGTTCTACGTTAAGTAATAATAAGCCTGCACCCACAGCTTTTATGATGTTGGCAATAATTAACACATGAGATTTAGCATGATGATCGGCAAAACCACCAACCCAAGGTCCTAATACAACGTAAGCAATTAAGAACATAGCTTGCAAGGCAGGAATATACCAACTAGGCTGTGTCCCTGCTTGCATGACGATAGCAATCACGGTGAACAAAATGGCATTATCGGCAAAGGCGGATAAAAACTGGGCAATTAACAGTGGATAGATTTGTTTGTTCATAGTGGGTAGGTTTTTAGGGTTAATGGATGATTGGGTAGGTAGCGGCGTACAAAACCTATTTTGGATTCGATCAATGATTTTAACTATCATAGTCTCTAAGTTGATTAGCCACGAATAAAAAACTGTCAGTAGCCAAACATAAATAACCACACCAAAAACAGCAATGCCAACCGTGGGAAGCGTCACTGTCAAAAGGACAGAGAACGCAGCGACTATCCATATTGAGTGAGCGCGGAGGTCAATATTCATCGCCCGCAAAGCAAACAGCAGTAAAGCCAATAATAAGCCACTGAGCATAGCCAGTGTCGATACTGCCCATACGGAAGCTTCAGTATTTTCAAGAAAAATGGGATAACTGACTGCCACGCCCACTAAAATATCGATAATATATACGGGGTAACGCTGAGGTTTTTCAGAAAAATAAGCCTGTAAGTCGGTTAAATTAGCGGTTTGGCAAGTAATGAACCAATCCTCGCGTTGAGTTTGTGCCAATTTATGATGATAGTGATTCGTTAGCCAACACGGAAACCCGCGTGAAGACCTCGCAGGTTTAGCATCATGCTGAGCTTGAAAATAGGGGTTATAACGTGAACACACTTGCCTATACAATGCCGATAATTGCAGCAGCGCGTCAAAATGCTGTTTACTCCATTTGCTTTGCGCTGTTTTTATCCACGATACATTATTTGTCCAACCAAAATACTCACAGGCAGCAGCAAACACTAGCAGGGCAGGACGGTCAGCATAAATCAGGCTGTCGTAGAGTTTTTCTTCATAGTCCATGCGTTGGTCAATATTCATGGTATTGAAGTCAGTTGTGTGAGACTGAAAACAAGCCAACGCCGCTTGCTCATTCGCAGGTTGCTTATAACTGTTTAATTGTTCGATTAAGCTGGTGATATGAATCGGTGGCTTTTGAATCCAAGCTAAATCATCTTCGTTGGGCGCGTGTTGGTCTTGCGGCTCAATAATGGGTTTATCAACTAGGCGGTTAGATTCATCGTTACTAACATCAATAAGATTGGAATACGACTGCCAGTCCTCCAAAGGACTGGCAGTCGCCAACTGTTCAGTTTGTGAATCATCGAGACTAGGCGTAATTTCGAGTAGTTGAATAATTGGTTTATCGACTAGACGATTAAAATCACCCTCTCCCGCTTCGGTTTGTACCTCCTGTTCCAGTGATTCCGAATTGCAAACCTCTGAGGTTTCCAAAACCTCGGAGCTTGATTCCCAGCTTTGATAGCGACATTGTTCCAGCAATGCCTCATAAGCAGAACGAATACGCGCAAATTCTTGAGGGTGAGAATCAGGGCGGTATTGTTTAATGAGTGCTGCGTAGGCTCGCTTAATAGTACGCTGGTCAGCATCATAGCCCACACCCAATAGCTCATAATTGTTCATTACTACCAGCTCTGTTCTAAATAATCGAGTGCCTGAGTCAATTCTTGCCGTGCTTTGCCGATGACAGTGACATCTTGCGTTTCCAGTATTGAGGTAAAACGACTAAGCAAGTCGCCCACTTGTTGGCGTTCATAGCCTAAAAATTGTTCATACAAGCGATTAGCACGTTCCAAAGCGAGACGATTTTCTTGTTGATCTCTGGGGTGAATTTTTAGTGCCGCTAATTCGAGACGGCGGCGTTCAATATCTGCATCGCTAACATTCCCTGCCAGTTCTTTAATCAGTAAATTGCTGGTTGTACCTGTTTGGTCAACCACCACATCAACATCAAGTATGCCATTAATATCGTAGGTATAGCGCACGCTTAATGACACTTGCCCCGCTGGTTTGGGCGGAATCGTCATTGTTACCGAGCCTAATTTGACATTATTACTGCAAGAACGTGATTCGCCTTGATAAATGTCAACAGTGAGCTGGGCTTGATTATCAGCAACTGTGCAAATGGTACGCACGCGACTAGCAGGAATCACGGTATTGCGTTCAATAATGGGCAGAAAAACATCTCTAAACCAACCGCCTCGACCGTCTTCTTCTGACACTCGCACTCCTAAACTGTGCGGGCAAACATCAGTTAACACGATTTCAGAAAACGCTTCATTGCGTAGGCGTAAACCAGCGCACACGGCAACGCCTAAGGCAATGGTTTGATCGGGATCAATATAGCGCGATGGCAAACGGGCGAATAATTGCGCGACTAATTTTCGCACAATGGGCATTCGAGTCGCGCCACCGACTAGGACAACTTCATCCAAATCGCCAGACCGCAAACGTGCATCACGCAAAGCACGTTCTATGGGGGCGCGTAATCGGTCTAACAGCGGCTTGCATTGCGCCTCAAAAGTCTCTTGACTGATAGTCAGAGTTTTAGGCACACCATTAACCAACATACTCATTTCTGCTTGTTGCTGTGTGCTTAACTTACATTTAACTGATTCCGCAGCAAAGCGAATCGCCGCTAGCAATGCGGCGTTTTTCTGCTGCCTACCGCCTAAGTTCATTTTCTGAATAAAGAAATCGACTAACACTTGGGTAAAATCATCACCGCCTAAAAAGCTATCACCGCCCGTGGCGTGAACTTCCATAATACCGTCGAATTTTTCTAAAATAGACACATCAAACGTACCGCCACCTAAATCAAAAATCAAAAATTTAGCTTCGGTATCGCGGTCTTGAATGCCATGAAATAATGCTGCGGCAGTGGGTTCATTTAATAATTGAATAACGGTTAAACCTGCTAACTCGCCTGCTAAACGGGTGGCTTTGCGTTGCTGATCGTTGAAATAAGCAGGCACAGAAATAATGACTTCACGCACTTCGTGTTTAAGCTCAGCTTCGGCATCGGCTTTTAATGAGCGCAGAATTAACGCAGATAAATCTTCGGGTTTAAACTCATGTTTCCCTAATTTAACCACCGTTGTTGAACCCATTAACCGCTTGAATGAGGCAACGGTACTGTCAGGGTATTTAAGCAGCCGTTCCTTTGCAGTCGCGCCTACTACTAATGTGCCGCTTTCATCAATGCTCACTACCGACGGAGTGAGAAACTCTCCGTGCGCATTCGTGATCACCACGGGGACACCGTCCTTTAAATAACTAATCAGACTATGGGTTGTGCCTAAGTCAATACCTAAAATCATGGAGTCCTCACAGTGTTATGGCAACGATTGTTTTAGCAATTATTTTACGCCAAAATAAACATCAACCCCGAAATCACCTTATGAGTTTGATGCCTCAAGGTTTTTTTGTTTCTGATGCCGCCAAGTGCTCAAACAGGATACGTTTGACCTCTTCGATAACTTCGGGCTGACCTTGGCAGGAGTGAGTCCAATTTACGATAAACTCTGAAACTGCTTCGTCAATGTGCGCACTTTTATAAGCGACCACACCATCATCACCTTCTTCTTTCGGCCCATCACCGTCAACAGCGATAATCGAGTGAGCTGGAATACTCTTTGGTACGGGTATAGATGCCAGTGTTTGCACAATAGGATTATTGGGGTTCATGAGATCAATAGATGTCATGGGTCTTTTTAGCATAGCGGCAATTTTCTCATCGCCTGATGAGGTGGCAACTTGAGCCAATAGTGCGGTGGTATTTAATACCGTTGCAGGAAGACTGACGAGCGCGGAAGCAAGTCCTGTGACAAGTTGAGAAGCGGCTAACATCGCTCCGTGTTGCGGTGTGGAAATAAAGACTACGCGCTTCACGAAAGGCAAAGGCTTGTAGAATGCAGTTTGCTGTATTAATTCACGCGCTTCTGGGCTTAGCTTCATTTGATCGAATGGTTTATCACTGATCATATCCCAAAATTTTGTCCCACTGTCAATGGCAGTGAGCTTGGTCAATAACCCACCTTGACTATGCCCCATGACGATCATGTTCTGTAATGCAGGGTCTTTACCTTCGGGGTCAAACTCATGTACGGTGTTCGTCAGTGCCTTGCGTAGCCGCCCTGCTGAATAGCCAATACCTCTGCCGCTGTCGTAAATAAATAACCATATTTGATAGTGGTCACTGATTTTTGAATCGCTGTTGAGTTCATTAACTAACTCAGCCCAACGCGCAGGACTGGATGCTGTGCCATGTACTAACACCAGAGGAATTTTCCCTGCTTGGTAAGGTCGCATGGTGAAAATACCGTCTTGCGCCCGATCTTTTGAAAACGCACCACTGGTGAAGATTGATCCTTTGAGAAATCCAACGAGTTCCATCGCGTAGAGCTGGCTGTCATTGAGTTGATAAGCCAGTGCGGCTGTTGGGTCGGATTCGATGGGTTGTTTTTGTCCATCAATGGTCACTGTTGATGTTGCATCGGCTGCATACACTTCAATCCGCCCTTGTATTTTGCCCTTGCTCAGACTAGCACGGGCATTGGCAAAACGTAACAGCGCGGTAACAGGTACTTTGGTATGCTCGCCAAGACGATCTGAGCCGACTACTTTCTTTTGAGCGGTCGCGCCTTTGGCAAGACTCGCTGCCAAGGGAGCACCGATACCAGATTTATGGTAGCGGTTTCTGAGACCATCGACTTCTAGGGCAGTCGTGGCAATAAAATGCTCAAGCGGGTAGCCTCCCCATGACATCCCAGATTGATCCAGACTCAGATGTAGTGTACCAAAAGGAAGTTTATAAGTTCCCGCCTTTAAACGTACTTCATCTTCCTCTGCGTTATCAGTTGCTGCCAGACCTTGGGCGACGGCTTGGTTGTATATGTCGTAGGTCAATCGAAACCGTGGATCCGTTGGCGGTATCTGCATACTTGTACCATTTTCTGGATACAACAGCGACCAAGCATACACGGCTGATGCTAGATAATAGGCGCGGTCATTGGTACGCTGGGCATGAAATAAGGATAGTTCTGCCAACGCAAACAACTGATCATCATCGCCGACTGGTTTAAGACCTTTATGGAGTTCAGCCAACACTATGGCTGGCTCTGTTTCAAATAGATCCAGTAAACCGTGCTGTCTGAGAACGATGCTGGATGCGTTTGATAGTTCACCCGACGAAATTGCACTTGCGGTCTGAATGCCATAAGCGGTCTGAATGTCCACATGATCTACACTGATAGGTGTCGCACAGCCTGAAAGCATAAGTGCAATGCTGGCAAACACCATAATAGGCATAAAACATCTCTGCTGCACCGAAAGCTCTGCAATCTGCCCATAATCTTTTTGTCTTTGAATTTCTAACATACTGTTTGTCTCTATGTTGGCGTTTGTTTTGGTTTAATATTTTTTAAGTTTAAAGAATGTCAGGTGTTTGTTGTAAAGATGCAGGCAAGCTATGCAAGTCTGCGATATGTAAAGTCTGGGTAGGAAATGCAAATTCTACCTCAATACTTTCGGCTAAACGCAAAATATCCAGAAAAATCCGCTGCCGCTCGGTGAGTTCATCCATCCTAGCAGGCACTTTGAGAAAAAAATCCACTAAAATATCTAGGCTATGTGAGCCGAACTGGTAGAAAAACACCTGAAAATTATCTTTACGCGTGTCTGGATGAGATTCCAGAATTTGTTTAACGCCTTCAACAAAGTCTTTTATTTTCTCAATCGGTGTGTTATATGTAAGACCGAGGTCAATTTTAATCTGCCGATAATCACGCAATGCCATGTTATCAACAGTGCTGTTCACGACCTGACTACTGGGAATAGTGACCAGAGAATTATAGGCAGTGCGAATCCGTGTGCTACGAAAGCCCACGCTCTCAACCACCCCTTCGGTACCTGTCAATTTAATTGAATCGCCCACGGAGAAAGGTCTTTCAATCATGATAATAAGTGAGCCAATCAAATTAGCGATGGTTTGTTGCGCCGCCAGCGCGACTGCCAGACCACCGACACCGAGTCCCGCTAATACGGAGTAAGCAGGCAGACCTATTCGGTCAGCTCCAGCGACGAGGATAGCAATCGCGATGATAAAGGTGATAAGCCGCAACACCAAACGGATAAGCTGACTATCAATGCTACTAGCCAGCAAACGTTCCTGAGTAATCACACTGGTAGCGAGCGCACCGCCAGCCACCCAAACTGTCCAAGTAAGAGCAAGATAGAATAGCGTCCAGAAGGATAGCGTGAACACGACATAAACACCGCTCGAAATTCGTAGAACCTCACCAAAAATTAAGGCGGTTATGGGAGTTACAATGACCAAACTGATGGGACGCAGTAAATCCGCCCATTGTTCAGACGAGTCTGCCCTGCTACGCCAGTAGTGACTCAGACGAAAACACAGACGAACAAAAATGAAGCCAGCACCCAAAACGATGACTATGCCCAACCAACGCCATGCGGGTTGGTCAAGAAATGTTGCCCTAGCGGGTTGCTTATTGGGTGCAGTCAGTAACCAGCGAGGCGGTACGATGTTATGTAGTACCAAAGCTACGCCCGTAGGGCTATAGGTAACAAAGTCGTACCAGCCGACAGCCGCATTCATGTTATAGGGAAGTTTTTTAACTTTGGCATAAAACTCTGGTAAACGATTCAATGTGTCCGCAGTAAACAAGTATTCACCTATACGCGCTCCTTTTTCAACGCGCTGAATCCGAATTTCAGTATTGGGAATCACCCAATACTTGAATTCGGATTTAGCCATCATCTGGGCATCTGGAATAGATTCCATGGCAGGAATATCAATACGATCCAGTACTTCCTTCAGTTGTACCATTATCCGCCGTGAGGTCTCGTCAACGGTGGCAGGCGGTAATTCACTCAAATCCAAAGCGCGTTCAGCCGATTTCTGATAATGGCGAACCTCTTTAAGAGAAACTATTTCTGCTGCTGTTAAGTAAAGTTCCGAGGAATCCATATAGGCGTTAAGGAGTCCAAATCCTTCGCCATAAGCTTTGTTGGTAAACTCGATAAACCCTTGCAGCGTTGCTCTGGGACTGGAGGTGTCAATCGGTTTGAGCGGGTTATTGTCTACACCCGCATTGGCGGGCATAACCCACATTTGTAACACGCACAGCGTAATGATAGCTGTGATGAAGCGCGACTTAGACGTGAAAAATTTAGGTATCATATTAACTCTGGGTAAGTTGTAGGTTATCTAATTACACAAGGAGTAGTGTGTGGTCTTCGGGCTTTGCGGAATGCGGTGTTATTATAATAACACTGTCATATCTAACTTAGATTATCTTAATTCCAGCGAGGATTTTAATGATTACTTTTATTAACAAACACCTTTCGTTTAGAAAACCTTTTTTATTTCTAACCATTGTTAGCTTAATGAGCGGTTGTCATTCATTTGGTCCTGATGAACTCAAAGGTACACATCCGCTTTACAACGCGGCTATTGTTGACAGTCAGAATGATCAGTTCATCCAAAATATTGTTCGATTACATTACCGAGATCCTGCTTTTTTTCTTGATGTGGTCAGTGTAACTGCTTCTTTAAAAATGGACTTGTCCGCAGGTTTAGATCAATCAGCCTTCGATTTGAATAGCGGTGGAGCGGATATTCTACAGTTTAGTGCGGGTGGATCTTATACGACTACGCCAACGATTTCTTACGCGCCACTTCAGGGCGAGAGCTTTGTCAAAAGTGTACTCAGACCTATCGCTATTGAAGATGTGTTTGCGTTGTCTGGATCAGGATGGAGTAGTCGGCGGGTATTGAGTCTGTGCGTGGAGCGTATCAACGGACTTGAGAATGCACCTTCTGCTTCTGGTCCTACGCCAAAACTTCCTCCGAAGTATATCGAGCCATTTAATCGGTTATTACAACTTTTTGATGAGGTAATGAACGAAAACCTGATAGTTCCCAGAATCAATCCAGACACCAAGGAGACGCAACTGGAAATTAAATCCTCCATTGCACATCGTGACGCGATTTGGGAAATAAAACAACTACTTGGGCTCGATCAGAAACTTGAAGTTTATCATGTCAACAACGATTTTCTGCAACACAAAGCAGATACCATTTCGATAACCAATCGTTCGCTCATGAGTATCTTTTTTTATCTATCTCATCATGTGGATACCCCCAAAGATCACCAAGCAGCGGGTTTAGTGACAGTGACGCGAAACCAAGATGGATCTGAATTTGATTGGGGAAAAACAGCGGGAGGCAGTTACTTCCATATTCGCCAAAGTGAAACGAAACCCGATATGGCTTTTATTGCAATACCGTATCGTGGTCAATGGTTTTATTTGGCAGACAACGATTTAGAGTCAAAATCAACCTTTATGCTACTGACTCAGTTGTTCCGTCTACAAGCAGGATCGGCAAAATCAAGTGGTCCAACGTTAACATTACCCGTACGCTAAACTAAGCTCGTTGCATGACTCAACTTAATCCCCAACAACAAACCGCTGTTAAAGCCATCGATCATCCCTTGTTAGTATTAGCAGGGGCGGGTAGTGGCAAAACACGGGTCATTACTGAAAAAATCGCTTACCTCGTTAAACAAGGTTTGCCTGCTCGCCATATCGCGGCGGTGACGTTTACCAATAAAGCGGCGAGGGAAATGCAGAGCCGTGTATTTAAATTATTGCGTCCTAAGCAAAGTCGCGGTTTGCGCGTTTCTACCTTTCATTCTTTAGGGCTGGATATATTACGCGCCGAGCATAAAAATTTGGGTTATAAAACAGGGATTACTTTATTTGATGAGCAGGATAAACACGCCTTATTGAAGAATATAATCAGCCATTCACTGAATACTTATGACACGGATTTAATCGACCAGTATGCGGGGCAAATCGGGCAATGGAAAAATGCCTTTGTTACCCCTGAACAAGCAGCACAGACTGCCTCAGCCAACGTGGCGAGTTTGTACGCTGATTATAATCGCTGTTTAAAATCCTATAACGCGGTAGATTTTGATGATTTGATTTTATTGCCCGTATTATTATTTCAACAGCATCATGAAGTATTAACTAAATGGCAAAATAAAATCCGTTATTTATTAGTCGATGAATATCAAGATACCAATATCAGCCAATATCAATTAATTAAATTATTGGCAGGTAACACGGGACGATTTACCGTTGTTGGTGATGACGATCAATCTATTTATGCGTGGCGCGGCGCACATCCTGAAAATTTAACGCAATTACAAAAAGATTACCCACGTCTGCAAGTGATTAAGCTGGAACAAAATTACCGTTCTGCGGGGCGGATTTTAAAAGTCGCTAATCAATTGATTGCTAACAATCCTCATGCCTTTGAAAAACGCCTGTGGAGTGAATTGGGTTATGGTGAACCATTGCGGGTATTGAGTCATAAAAATGATGTCGTGGAAGCGCAGCAAGTAGTATCAGAGATTATTCACCACAAATTTAAACACGGCGGCAAGTACAGCGATTATGCAATTTTATATCGCGGTAATCATCAATCACGGCTATTTGAAACCTGTTTACGCGAAAACAATGTGCCGTATTTTATCAGCGGCGGTACCTCATTTTTTGCCTACGCGGAGGTAAAAGATGTGCTGAGTTATTTGCGTTTATTGGTCAATCCACAAGATGATGCCGCTTATTTGCGCGTTATCAATACGCCACGCCGTGAAATTGGACATACCACCTTAGAAAAATTAGGCGCGTATGCCAATGAACGCCATATTAGTTTATTTTCTGCTAGTAGTGAGTTGGGATTAGCGCAACATTTACCCGATAAAGCGCGGCATCGTTTGGAAAAATTCCAAAACTGGTTAGTAAATACCGCTCAACGGGTAGAAACTGGCGATACCTTTGCCGTAGTTGAACAGGTGATACAAGAAATCGGTTATGAACAGCATCTCAAAGAAGACAGCAAAAGCAAAGAAACCGCCGATCGTCGGCTGCGTAATGTCAATGATTTGGTCGCTTGGTTAAAACGTATTGCTGAAAAAGACAGCAGTGAAAAATCGTTATCCGAAGTTGTCGCAAAAATCATGCTGATGGATATTATGGAACGTAATGAAGAGGAAGAAGCGCATGATAAAGTGAGCTTAATGACGCTACACGCGGCGAAAGGGCTGGAATTTCCTCATGTATTTTTAATTGGTGTGGAAGAAAATATCTTGCCACATCAAAACAGTATCGAAACCGATAATATTGCAGAAGAACGGCGTTTGGCTTATGTCGGTATTACTCGCGCTCAGCGTAGTTGTACCTTTAGTTACTGTACACACCGCAAACGTTATGGGGAAATCAGCGAATGTGAACCGAGTCGGTTTTTGAATGAATTACCCGAAGAAGATTTGGAATGGTTGAATAAAAAACAACTCAGCCCTGACGTGGTTAAAGAGCGTGGTCTGGCGAATCTCGCTAATTTGAAAACAATGTTGTCGTAATTATGACTGCTATCGGTTAGAATACGCGGCTTACGCGCCCGTAGCTCAGCTGGATAGAGCGCAGCCCTCCGGAGGCTGAGGTCAGAGGTTCGAATCCGCTCGGGCGCACCAACCCTTAGTTTCAAGGGTTGGCATCAAGTCAAAATAATTGTTAACACTATTTGATTGAATCCAAATAGTCTTTTAGCGATTGTTCATCATAGCTACCAAAGTCATCATTGAGCGACTGTACTAAATCTTTGATATTATCTAATAAGTGCGCTAAACGATTTCTGGTTTTTTTATTCCAGCCAACGGGTTCAGTGACTGGCAATAACATCCGTCCGATCGTTAGATTTCTTTCAAACAGATTGGCTAGGTTTTCAGTAATTTGCAGTTGTTTTTGGCGTTTATCCAAGCGCGTGATAATAAATTTTGCTTGTAAGCGACTTATTATTAAGTGCAGAGGCAACATAACGGCTATCAGCGTAACCAGTATGATAGGTCCTATAACGGGATCAATTAAAAACTCCAACAGCCCTATTTCTACTTCAATCAAAACGCTGACAAAGGCAATAAAACCAAGAATAATGAGACTGGACATATTGGAGCGTTCTTTCCATACAATGATGTCTTTTCTTACTTCTGCAATAACAATATCTTGAAGATCATGGATGCTTTTTTCTAGGTAGCTGAGTACACGGTAGGTTCTGTCATGTACGACATTTTCCATACGATGATCTATTTCAGTGAAATCAACAGACGCTTGTTGACTCGATAGCGCGATAAACTGCCCTGCATTAATTCCCAAATCTGATAATTTTCTTTGTGCAGCGGCAATGATGTCATGACTGTTAGCTGGCGTTGCGAATGCGGCGGATTGTTCGACAACAAACACAAATCTATTAGAGTCTTGATACAGGATGATTTGTTGAATCAGCTCATTAACCAGTGGCGTGATACTATCAAACACATCGGTAAACACCAGCACTAAATCAGAACTTTCAATGGTGTGTTTAGTGAGTAACAAATCTATCGGATTGAGTTGCGAAACACTCATATTAGGGGTTTCAACAAACAGCTTACCTTTTAATCGCTCACTATGAATCGTTTTTAATTCAAGATAAGCGTTAATGCGGTTGCCTTCGCCCTTTTGCGCTTGTTCGATTTTTTGGCTGATTTGATAAAACGGATAACGATGATCCACATCCAACGCCGTACCTGGCAATGTCACCGAACTGGGTTGATTATTATGCAGCAAAACCGTAAATTTATGCGCTGCGGTTTGAATGCCCGATGTGAGTTGCTCAGTGCCAAGATAATTATTAATAAATCTGGATTTTGCCGTTGAATTACCGCCTATCAAACTAACAATTGGCCACCACGAGCTTTTTGAAGCAGTCGTGTCATCCTCTTCAAGTAACCCTAAATCGTATTCAAGTTGATCTAGGTCTTGAAATATTTTTGCCGCTTTCAATAATACGGGGTTGTCATTGGTAAAATGCTTCTCAAGGGTGAGCAGATATTTACTTACTGTTTTTTCAGTCATGTTTTTGCGCCTGTGCTTGCTGGTTATTGATAGGTACAAGGTCGGTGGAGTATACACCTAGCAGGAAGTGGATAATACAAAAAACAGGGCAAATATCCAAGCAGTTTAAGACATAAGTAAATTTTACCAATTTACTTTTTATTGTTGTTTTTGTATTTAAGTCGGCTAGATTTATAGTATATTGGCACTTTATTTAATGAGTCCAGCGAGTAATATGAAATTTCAAATGACAAAATGGAATCGAAATTCAGTAAGTCGTCAAGCGTTAATAGGCTTATTAATAACAATACTCTTATCAGGTTGTTCACTGCCCTTTTTTAGCGGTTACGGTGCAAACGGTCAAACTCGCGAAGAATTCACTCGCTATGTAGAAACCGTGTTCAAATTACAAAACAGCATGACCAGCAAAATGATGGCATTCACTGAGAATGATGAAAAACCAGCCAATCTCGATGCTTTAGTGCAAGCAGAACAACGTATGCAGAAAACCTGTGAAGCATTGAATGAATATGCTGAACGGGACAGTGATGGTTTAAGTGTTGGACTATTATTACAACGCCGCGTTGAGCAAACGGCAGTAGACTGTGAAAAAGCCGCTAAAGAACTGCAAGTATTGTTAAAGTGATGGAATAACATTGACTATAGTATCCGCAAATGCCTTGTAGTCTTGGTGGTCGGGCGAGCTATCAGACGTGCCGCCCTATTGACAGAAGAGTGGAATTTGTAGAAGCAATGTAAATGATTCGGCAAAATGATCGCGGTCACCACATCAAAAGGACGTTTTACTTTCACCTCACGGAAGGCGTTCCACCCGCGCATCATCGATAAAGAGCGGTTGGCGGCGATAAGCCACAACGGTGAAAAAATACGTTCCGCCACGAATAGTCAAACGCCGATAGTTGCTCATGATGTGTGTCTCAAAATCATAATGATAATCCAAAAGTAGGTCGGCATAAGACCGCCCAAGCGATAGCGCAGGACGGGCGTTGCCGACATTGCACTACTCAATCAATCGAATAAAAATAGTTAGGTAGTAACCAACATAATTGGTAGGTAAGCAAAAAGACGTGGCATCGCTCTACAATTCCATCGTCTTAATATCCAGCAAACAACCCACATGAAGTCTGACAGGATACTGGGGAAGGTAATTAGTCAGTGACTCTAAGCGCATAAAGCACTCGTACTGTTGGTGTTTTTTTACGTTATAATTGCCCGCTCTATTCGGATTGTAAGCGTTATGGCGACTTTAAAAAACACACTCGGTTTTATTCTTATAACGCTGGCGTTACCGTTGGCGGCTGAACCTGTAGCGGATTTTGTCAAGGCGGCACGTTCGCAAGTCGGCACAACGGTGCGTTATGATCCAACTTATTACACGCTGAGTTATCCCAATGGTGATATTCCTGTGGAGGGTGGGGTTTGTACGGATGTGGTGATACGCGCTTTACGGGCTAGTCATAACATGGATTTACAAAAACTGGTGCATGAGGATATGCAGCACGCTTTTTCTCAGTATCCTAAAAACTGGGGTTTGAAAAGCACGGATAAGAATATCGACCATCGCCGCGTGTTGAATTTGCAAACTTATTTTAAGCGCAAGGGCTATGAATTACCGATTTCCAGCAAGGCAGAGGATTATCAAGCGGGTGATATAGTCACCGTGCTTTTGCCAGCGAATCTGCCACACATTATGATAGTCAGTGATAAAACTGCACCGACCAGCAATACGCCGTTAATTATTCATAATATTGGTAACGGCACACAAGAAGAAGACCGTTTATTTGAATTTAAAATTACAGGGCATTATCGAATCAAATAGAGGGAATTCAAACCTAGGTTTGAACTCCTTGCCCTGTACTCAACCGCTAACTACCTAGAAAAATTATGATTAATAACGATGTATTACGCCGCGTCCGTTACGCGTTGAATTTAAATGACGCAACGATGCTGGAAATATTCGCTTTAAGCGACTGCATAATAACCCGCGATGAGTTGTTACACTTTCTCAAAAAAGACAATGAAGACGGCTTTATTGGTCTTAATGATCAGTACATGAGCCGCTTTTTAGACGGCTTAATTACTTATAGACGCGGTAAGCAAGACAATCCACCTGCCAAAAAAGCCGAAGCCGAATTGGACAATAATGCCATACTGAAAAAACTCCGTATCGCCTTAGAATTTAAAGAAGAAGATATGCTACACACGCTAAAACTGGCTGATTTTGAATTATCAAAAGGCGAACTCAGCGCGTTTTTTAGACAACAAGGGCATAAACATCACCGTAAATGCGGCGACCAAGTGCTAAGAAATTTTTTACAAGGTTTGACCATTCATTTCCGACACTCAGACGAAGAAGACGAAGACTAAAATGCCCTGCCTACAGCCCATGACACTCGATCAATTCAACCAGTTAGCCGCACAAGGCTATAACCGCATTCCTGTCAGCCGCGAAGTATTGGCGGATTTGAATACGCCGCTCAGTGCGTATTTAAAATTAGCCGATGGTGCGTATTCTTATTTATTGGAATCCGTACACGGTGGCGAACAATGGGGGCGTTATTCCATTATCGGCTTGCCGTGTAAAACCATCATCAAGATTAACGGCAAGCATATTCAAGTGGAAAAAGACGGCGTGTGCGTGGAAACGCTCAGCCATGACAATCCGCTGGTGTGGATAGATGGCTTTAGGCAAAGTTATAAAGTCCCTGATATTGAAGGTTTGCCGCGTTTTAGTGGCGGCTTAGTCGGTTATTTTGGCTATGAAACCATAGCTTATATTGAACCCAAAGCCTGTAAAACCGTTAAGCCCGATCCTATCGGCACACCTGATATTCTATTGATGGTGTCCGAAGACATACTGGTATTTGATAATTTGTCGGGCAAAATGTTGTTGCTGACTCATGCCAATCCTGCCGAAGCGGACGCATATCCGCAAGCGCAAACACGCTTGAATGAGTTAGTTATTAAACTACACGAAGTCCAAGCCAAAGCCGAAAAACACCCCAATCCTAAAAAAGTGGTTGAAGAAGATTTTGTTTCAGGCTTTACACAACAAGGTTTTGAGTCTGCCGTCTTAAAAGCCAAAGACTACATCACCGATGGCGACATCATGCAGGTGGTGTTATCACAACGCTTGTCGATTCCTTACACCGCCTCGCCGCTGAACTGTTACCGTGCCTTGCGTTGTTTGAATCCCTCGCCCTATATGTACTATCTGAATTTAGAAGATTTTCATATCGTCGGTTCATCGCCTGAAATTTTGGTGCGTTTAGAAGATAACACCGTCACCGTGCGTCCGATTGCAGGCACACGCAGACGCGGCGTAACCCCTGAACAAGACTTAGCTTTAGAGCAAGAACTACTTGCCGACCCCAAAGAATGCGCCGAACACCTCATGTTAATTGATTTAGGACGCAATGACGCAGGACGGGTAGCGGAAATCGGCACAGTCAAATTAACCGATAAAATGATAGTCGAGCGTTATTCACACGTCATGCACATCGTTTCTAATGTCACCGCCACCTTACAAAAAGGCAAAGATGCCTTTGATGTCCTAGCGGCAACCTTTCCTGCTGGCACAGTCAGTGGCGCACCCAAAATTCGCGCAATGGAAATTATTGATGAACTTGAACCTGTCAAACGCGGCGTATATTCAGGCGCGGTTGGCTATATCTCGTGGACAGGTAATTTAGACACTGCCATTGCCATCAGAACCGCCGTCATCAAAGACGGACAACTACACATACAAGCGGGTGCGGGTATCGTTTACGACTCCATCCCCACCAGCGAATGGGACGAAACCATGAACAAAGCACGCGCCGTATTCCGTGCCGTGACAATGGCAGAAGCAGGCTTAGAAGGAGAACAATTATGAGCGCGGTAAAAGTCGTCATGGTCGATAACTATGATTCATTCACCTACAACCTCGTGCAGTATTTTGGTGAACTAGGCGCGGATGTCACCGTAGTACGCAATGACCAAGTCACCGTCGAAGACATTGCCGCCCTCGCACCTGACAAAATCGTCATATCCCCTGGCCCTTGCACACCCAAAGAAGCAGGCATCTCAGTCGCCACCATTCTAAAATTCGCAGGACAAATCCCCATTTTAGGCGTGTGCTTAGGACATCAAAGCATCGGCTACGCATTCGGCGGCAACATCATCCACGCCAAAAGCATCATGCACGGCAAAACCTCTCAGGTTTACCACCACAACATCGGCGTATTCAAAGGCTTAAACAACCCCTTCACCGCCACCCGTTATCACTCCCTAGTCATCGAACAAGCCAGCCTACCCGACTGCTTAGAAATCACCGCGTGGACACAATCGGAATCAGGCGAATTGGATGAAATCATGGGCGTGCGTCATAAAACCCTCGCCATTGAAGGCGTACAATTTCACCCTGAATCCATTTTGACCGAACACGGGCATGAACTATTGCGCAACTTTTTGACTGCGTATTGATAAAAACACCCGCGAGGTTTTTGTAGGTTGGGTTGCATCTTTTCGCAACCCAACAAAACCCGTGTATTTCGTTGGGTTGCCAAAAAGCGGCAACCCAACCTACGCCTCTGAAAGGTTTTGATATTTTTTAATGTATTTACATTTAAATTGGTACGTCAAATTCACGTTTATCAATTAGCTCGCGGATATTTATGGGACAGCCTAAAAAATCCTCTTTTATTTCATCAAAGCTTACAGGATAACTATGAATTTCTACACGAGTCCCCGTTCCTTTTTCACGTTTTGTTCTGTGACATTGAACACAAATATATGAAACAAAATTTTTATTTTTTGAATAACCTATATCTTTTGATATTTTTCCATAAAAACATATTTTATTTTCATTTTTCATTCTTCCATACCCATGATTAAATATCAGTAATTCTATTTTCCTAACAATATCATTTGATACAGTAAAATAGGATTTATTTTTATTACGTCTTGATGTTTTTAAATGTCTATTGTAATCAAGTGATTTTGATTTTGGTTTCGACCATGATTGAATTGAAAACCCAGAAAAATTATCTTCAAGAGCTTTATGTGGATTTTCAATTAACAAACGATTTGGTAATCTTACACAATCTAAGAAATCTCCTAAATATCGTGAGTATATTTCTTTATCTTTATTATTTAAATAATATGTTGTATCAACTTTTCTTTTTAAAAGCTGTTTAAATATTTGGTCTTTTAAAAGCAGCTCTATGTTTTGATAATTTGGTGCTTTGGCATTAGAGTTAAGCAAAATACTATATTCTTTTGCCTTTGGTATTGTTGGAAATTTTTTATCCAGTAATCTACAAGCCTCAATAATTGTAGAGCTTAATGCGCTTTCGTTTACAGAAGAATTTTTAATAATTTGTTTAATTTTTTTAATAATGATAGTTAAACTTTGTTGTGCCATTTCTAAATTTTCCGATTAAATAAAAAGTGTGTGATGTCTATGTAGAGTTAGGCTTGCCATAACCCTACATAGCTTTCCGTATATGACTATGATTGTTATGTTCTAAAACCATTGTCCAATATGCTTCAAATGCTATTTTTAATAGTTCAAGTTGTTGCTTTAAGTCATCGATTAAATCTTTTGACTTTAATGGCGGAGTTCCACCAAATCCATAAACAACGCCTTTCGTTATTTTCGTTTTTTTTTCTTCAATCCCATTTTCAAATGTGGTGTATTCAAAAGAATCTTCTTTATAACCGATTCTTTTAACAAAATTTGCTGTGCCATATTCAAGTGAAGGTGGTATTTGATGGTGTGCCATATTTCTATAATTAAATGTTTTTTCCTTAAAATTATCGGAAGCTATATTATCTAAGGCGTTCAGTAAATCAGTAGAATTCCAGAATTTTGCTCTTTTTATAAGCTCTTTATTTTTAATTTTCCAATCTTCAGGAAGGTCATCTTTATATTCTGGAGTTTTGTTAAAAAGATTTGCTTGATGACATAAGTGTGTAGCACAGAATATTAAACGGTCTCGTATAGAGTAAGGCTGATTAAGGCAATAATATAATGGGAGTTGGAGAAAATACCATGACAACTCAAATTGTTCATCATCCGAATAATCTGAAAATATGTAGTTACTCCATATGTTAATAACGTCTATTTCATGCGCGAATTTATTTAGAGAGTTAATGATTTCCCTCGTGTAATCTGATTCCATACAATCATAAACCCAACCCATTGTATAAGCTGGGTCTGTTTTGTATTTTTCATATGAAACTAAAGAACATGAATCATGTTTTTCTTTTGTGTAAAAGTTCCAAAATTTGCTATATGCTTCTATTTGTAAATCTTGTGCCATTTTTTGATCCAACTTAATATTTAAAAATTGCGCGTAGGATGGGTTTCGCTACGCTCTACCCATCCTACAATACGGTGTTTATCCCTTCACACACAACACCTGCTTCAAAGTATGTACAATCTCCACTAAATCCGCTTGTGCCGCCATCACCGCTTCAATCGGTTTATAAGCTGACGGCGTTTCATCAATCACCGATTCATCTTTTCGGCATTCTACGCCTGCGGTGGCGGTGATGTGTTCGGCTAACGATACCCGTTTTTTCGCTTCGGTACGCGACATAACCCGACCCGCGCCGTGACTACAGCTACAAAAACTTTCTTCATTTCCTAAACCGCGCACGATGAACGATTTTGCACCCATACTTCCAGGGATAATCCCCATTTCACCTAGCTTGGCACTTACTGCACCTTTGCGCGTCACTATCACATTTTTATCGTAATGATGTTCGCGGCTGATGTAGTTGTGGTGACAGTTCACCGCTTCCAGTTGGGCTTCAAATGGTATTTTCAACACGTCACGCAGGGCTTGTAGGGTGTTGTTCATCATCACCACGCGGTTGGTCATGGCGAAATCTTGCGCCCAACTCACGGCTTCTAAATAGTCTTTAAAATGCTCTGTGCCTTCTGGAATATAGGCTAAATCTTTATCGGGCAGATGGATAAACCAGCGTTCCATGTCTTTTTTAGCCAGTTCGATAAAATGTGTGCCGATACGATTTCCGACACCGCGTGAACCGCTATGCAACATCACCCACACGGCATTGGCTTCGTCTAAGCACACTTCGATAAAATGGTTGCCTGTGCCTAGCGTTCCTAAGTGCTTAATGTTGTTGGTGTTTTTAAAACGCGGGTATTTTTCACATAGGCGTTCAAAACCTTGGCTTAAAGGTTGCCATGCTTGCGCGATAGGCTCTGGCAACTCGCCCCAACTTCCTGTATCACGTCCACCAAATACCAAACCATGCGGTACACGTCTTTCAATCACGGCGCGTAATGCGGTTAATGAATCGGGTAATTGTTCAGCGGTTAAGCTGGTTTTCATTGCCATCATGCCACAACCTAAATCCACACCCACCGCCGCAGGAATCACCGCGCCGATAGTTGGAATCACACTCCCAATAGTCGCGCCTTTTCCTAAATGTACATCAGGCATTGCCGCTATCCATTTATGAATAAACGGCAGTTTGGCGATATTCAGCAGTTGTTTTTTAGAGTTTTCATCGAAACTCACACCGCGTGTCCACGCTTTTACGGGGTGTTGACCTTGTTCGTATAAAACTTCATAAGCGGTGGTTGTCATGGCTTTCTCCTTGGTTGTTTTTGTTGACGATTGGTATTTAGCAACGGATGTGCCAAGTGTGGATAATAACTGCCAGCCCTTGAAGGACTGGCAGTAATGTTAGTGGGTGTGGATAATGGAATATGTTATTACTATCGAAATAGATAGTAAGTTATCGTAATTTTTGGTGTTGTGGAGAACGCTGGAACGAAATAGAGTAGATACCGCTTTGAAAACGGTATCTATAGAGCATATTGCTAGTAATGGTAACGGCACGAAACTATATAAATAGTTCCGTCTTCAGGTAAATAGACTAGGCGGTGTTCGTGGGTAATACGTCTTGACCAAAACCCAGTCATATTTTCTGTCAATGGTTCTGGTTTGCCTGTTCCTTTGAACGGGTCACGCTGGCATTCATCGATAAGGTTATTAATTTTATCTAGGATTTTCGCATCTTCTTTCTGCCAAAAAATATAGTCTTCCCATCCAATATCAGTGAATGAAACTTTGGCGGATTTAGCTTGTTGCTTGTTTTTACTCTTCTTGTTCGACATTGCGGATGAGTTCTCTTGGTTGAGACTTACCAGCTTTGAGTTGGGCAATGGATTCCATTAGACGATTCGCATTATTAGCAGAACCTAGTAAATACGTGGTTTCTTTCATGCTATTAAAATCGGCAAGAGACAGCATCACAACGTGTTCACCATTGACGCGGGTCACTACGGTAGGTGTATGGTCTCTACAAACGTCGTCCATCACTGTTTTTAAGCTGGCTCGTGTTTCTGTGAAGGTTAATATGTTCATAATCTAATCCTACTGGACTTTACACCTACTTAGGCTTTGTCCTCTGTAAATAGCTACTTAGTTCGCAAGCAGCAAGCATTCAGTATTTTATGCTCATTCAATAAAAATGTACAGGATGCCGTACATAATAGTGGTGTTGAGCTAATAACACTGTGCTAGACTGTTTTTGTTAAAACAATTCCTCTTTTAAGCATGAAAAATATAATTATTGGCATTTTAGGCGCGAGATTAGACCACGCGGGTTTAGGTAAACGACGGCTAGAACGTTGGCGACCTAGTATTTCGTTATTAATGCACGCTAATTTAGCGGTTGATGAATTTGTATTGATTCATCACCAAGAAGAAAAAGAATTAGCTGGTTTAACTCTGCGTGATATGGCGGCTGTGTCTCCACAAACACGGCTCACCGCGTATCAAGTCGATTATGCGAATCCGTGGGATTTTGAACAGGTGTATAGCCAGTTACATGAATTTACTCGCAGTTATCGCTTTGATCCTGAACAAAATAATTATTATGTTCACATCACCACAGGCACACACGTTGCGCAAATCTGTTTGTATTTATTGACCGAAGCGAATTATATCCCCGCTAAATTACTGCAAACTTCACCTAGCAAAGACGGCGTACAAGGAACGTATCAAGTCATTGATTTGGATTTATCGCGTTACGATCAAATTGCTTCACGGTTTGCTAAGGAGGCGCAAGATGGCATTGCCTATTTAAAAGGCGGCATCGAAACCCACAATCTGGCGTTTAATCAGCTCATTTCTCAACTCGAACAGGTATCGATTAAATCCACCGCGCCGATGTTATTAACTGGACCTACGGGTGCGGGTAAATCACGGCTGGCAAAACGTATTTATGAATTGAAAAAACAGCGCGGGCAAGTCACGGGCAAATTAGTGGAAGTGAATTGCGCGACTTTGCGCGGTGATAATGCGATGTCGGCGTTGTTTGGTCATGTGAAAGGTGCGTTCACGGGGGCAATGAGTCAGCGGTTGGGGCTGTTGCGCGAAGCGAATAAGGGGCTGTTGTTTTTAGATGAAATTGGCGAATTGGGGCTGGATGAACAAGCGATGTTATTACGCGCTATTGAAGATAAGGTATTTATGCCATTGGGTGGCGATTCAGAAGTGAGCAGTGATTTTCAGTTAATCGCTGGCACGAATCGCGATTTATTTGAGCAAGTGCGCTGTGGCGCGTTTCGTGAAGATTTATTGGCGCGGATTAATTTGTGGACGTATTTTGTGCCACCGTTAACGCAACGCATGGAAGATTTAGAGCCGAATATTGAGCATGAATTACAGCAATTTACCGTTAAAGCAGGGCATAAAGTCAGTTTTAACAAAGCGGCGCGGGAGCAGTATTTACAGTTTGCGCGTTCTCCTCAAGCGTTATGGCGGGCGAATTTTCGGGACTTAAATGCCAGTATGACACGCATGGCAACCTTGGCAGTGGGTGGGCGGATTACTGAGGAGTTGGTGACTGAGGAAATCGGGCGGTTGCAGTGTGCGTGGTCTGGATTTTTGCCGTCTGTAGCGGTTGATGATGGGCTGAATAGCCTACTATCTATTGATGCGTTGGCAGAGTTGGATTTGTTTGACCGATTGCAATTGGTGGAGGTGCTGCGGGTGTGTCGAGCAAGTCGGAGTTTGGCGGAGGCAGGAAGGGTGTTATTTGATAAAAGTCGTCAGCAAAAAACCAGTGTAAATGATTCGCACCGTTTGAAGCAGTATTTGCAGAAGTTTGGTTTGACGTTTCAGATGTTGGCGTAAGACCTGCGAAGCTTTAAAAACCTCGCAGATCTATGGGTAGCTAACCAGCAGGCCACGTCATTTGCCGACCAGCCATCAAATGTAGATGCAGGTGATAAACGGCTTGTCCTCCGTGCTTATTACAATTGAATACCGTGCGATAACCGTCATCGGCAAAACCTAGTTGTTTGGCTAACAGCGCGGCGGTTTGTAATAACTGCCCGCCCAATTCAGCATCATCCAAATCGTTCAGCGTGCTGATGTGCCGTTTAGGAATAATCAGAATATGTACGGGGGCTTTGGGGTCTATGTCATGAAATGCCAGAACATCATCACTCTCAAATACAACATCGGGTTTAATATCCCCATTGACCATTTTGCAAAATAAACAATCTGTCATATTGTCACCTAATTAGAACGGCATAGAAAAACCAGGAGGCATAGGAATACCAGCGGTAATAGAGGACATTTTTTCTTTTTTCACTTTGGCGACTTTATTCACCGCATCGTTAATGGCGGCTGCGACTAAGTCTTCCAGCATATCTTTATCTTCACCTAGCAAAGAAGGATCAATGGTGACTTTTCGGGCTTCGCGTTTGCCTGTCATGACGATAGTCACTAAGCCACCGCCTGATTCGCCTGTCACTTGTAAAGCCGCTAATTCTTCTTGGGCTTTTTTGACATCTTCCTGCATTTTTTGCGCTTGCTGCATGAGATTACCCAGTGCATTTTTCATCTTGTTATTTCCTTTTTAAATTATATTGGTTCGATACTATTAGGCACGATATGAGCATCAAAATTATCTTTTAACGCCTGAACCGTTTCATCAGCATTAATGCTATCGACTGCCGCTTGTTGTTTATCTTCACGCGCTTTGAGTATTTGCACAGCAGGGGTATCGAGAGCCGTTTTTTGACTATTAAACACTAACTTGATAGGTTTGCCGTAATAGGTTTGCAAAGCTTTTTGTAGCATATCTTCGGCTAAAGAACCTCTGATAATACTAGAGTCTATGTGTAAGCTGCATACTTTGTCATCCATAGTGTCCAATACACAGTTATTGGCTAACGCTTTACCAGGGCCGACAAGGTTTAGTTGGTCAATAATGGCTGTCCAATTTTGTTCACCGCTAGTTTGCGTTGCTTGAATAGGTGGGTTGGCAATAACAGGCTGTGTAATGGGAGCGAATGGTTTGGTAACGGCTACGGGTGCAATTTTGTTGGCAACCACTTCTATCTTGGCAGGTTTAAAAGTCAGCATTCGCAACATCAGCATTTCAAAACCGCTACGACTATCAGGGGCTAGATCTAAATCTCGTTGCCCCATTAAAGCGATTTGATAATACAACTGTACATCTTCTGGACTCAATAACGCAGCTAGGCTAGCCAGCATTTCAGTGTCAAAATCAGGGTCAATCGCAGTGGGTAAATGCTGCACTAAGGCGATACGATGCAGGACTTGTATGAGCTGTTGTAGGACTTCGCCAAAATCAGATTGGGTATTAGCAATGTCATTTATTTTATCGAGTATCGCCACCGCGTTGGCATTTGCCAAAGCCGTTAATAAATCTTCCACAGGTTGCTCAGCAACCATGCCTAACATAGCGTTAACATCGTCACTCGCTACTGTGCCGTTACCAAACACAATCGCTTGATCCAGCAAACTTAAGCCATCACGCATACTGCCATCGGCAGAACGGGCTAATAATTTTAATGCAGGTGTTTCAAAGATTATTTTTTCTTCACCGAGAATAAATTCCATCTGCGCCATTATTTGGCTAGGCAATAAACGTTTTAAACTAAATTGCAGACAACGTGACAATACCGTAACGGGAATTTTATGCGGGTCAGTAGTGGCTAACAGGAATTTAACGTGCGGAGGCGGCTCTTCCAGTGTTTTCAACAAAGCATTAAAACTATGCCCTGAAAGCATGTGAACTTCGTCGATTAAATAAACTTTGTAACGACCTTGATTAGGCGCGTATTGAGCATTGTCGAGTAAATCGCGAGTATCTTCGACTTTGGTGCGTGATGCCGCATCGACTTCAATTAAATCTAAAAATCGACCTTCATCCAAATCACTACAAGCTTTACAAACGCCACAAGGATTGGCATCGTGTAGATTTTCGCAATTCATGGATTTGGCTAGAATGCGGGCTATGGTAGTTTTACCTACGCCGCGAGTGCCAGTAAATAAATAAGCGTGATGCAAGCGATTATGCTGTAAAGCGTTGATTAACGATTTGACAACATGTTCTTGTCCGACGACTTCTCTGAAATTATGGGGTCGCCATTTTCTAGCAAGAACCTGATAATTCATTGCAGGTTATGATGGAGGTGATTGCGTTGTGGGCGGCGATCATACCAGCCACATCTCGGCACACGAATCTGCTGCTACCGTTGCTCCCTTCCAGGCCTGGCGGGGTTTACAGCGTATCGTTGCGAGAGGACCGATATAATCACCATTACAATTTAGCCGCGTGGGCTAAAGAGGCGGCATTATGGGTGAATATCGTTAATATGGCAAGTCATTTTTGCAAAAATACCGCGAGATGATTTTGGGGGAGTACGTTTAATCAGTCGCAGGCATAATAATGATGGCAGATAAACTCAGATCACAGTGTTTGCGTTTTGCCTGTACAGCCGCGAACAAAAATAGGACTAAGCTATACTTCGTGCGGTTGAGTTTTCTGTTTTTTAAATCGAAGTTAAAAGCCGTAATACTTTGAATTTTAAATATTATTTTGTATTTTTTATGCTTTATTAAAAACCG
>CAIUVX010000132.1 GCA_903902705.1 uncultured Methylococcales bacterium | reverse complement strand
GGAGCAAAAGTTTCACAATTAGTACGATATTTAGTAATATAATCTTACATCCTTACTTTTAAGAGAATATCCATGCTTGCGAAATTAACCAGTAAAAATCAATTATCGTTACCCAAAGCAGTTGTGAATTCAGTAGGAAATTCGGAGTATTACGACATTGAAGTTAAAGCAGGGAAGATTATTTTAACCCCAGTTAGAATCCAACACGCTGATGCGGTAAGAGAAAAATTGAAAGATTTAAAAATTACAGACAAAGATATTAAAGAGGCGATTGAGTGGGCTAGAAAATGAAACCAAGAGTGGTTTTAGATACGAATTGTCTAGTTTCAGCTTTGTTATTTTCTAAACAACCGTTGGCATGGCTTAGACATAGTTGGCAAAACGGTGACATCATTCCATTGGCGAGTAAAGAAACAGTTAGTGAGCTGATTCGCGTGTTGGCTTATCCAAAGTTCAAATTGACAAGAGATGAACAAGAATTATTACTGGCTGATTTTTTACCCTATGTTGAAACAGTGAAGATGGGTAAAGTACCTGAAGGATTACCAATCATTAGAGATAGCAAAGACCAAATGTTTTTGAATCTTGCTGTAGTAGCAAAAGCAGATGTACTGGTAAGTGGTGATGAAGATATTTTGACAATACAAGCGATATTTCATACCCCGCCAATTATGCGATTGACGGAGTTTAAGACTTGGCTTTCTAACGTTTAATTATTTTGATGCGGGAACGTGAATCTTCCAACCATTCTCTTGTAACAACTTTTCTAACCGTTGTTTATCTTCGGGTAAGATTTCAGAACTGTCCAGTTTCTTAACAGTTACACTTTTTGTCACATGAGGTTTGGCTTTCAATACTTTGATTTTATTAGATAACTCGGCTCTGCTAATGTCTGATGTAATTTCTTTATCAAGCATTAAAATCTCTAATTCTTCTTTTTTCAGTGAAGCGGCAAGGTATAACGTTGCCCAACTTGACGGTAATCTGTCTGCGTAATCGTCTAAATCTTTGGACTTAGCGACTTTAACCACTTTGTCAATGTTACGAATATCATTTTTACCTAACTCTTCAGCAGTGCTTTTTTTTAAATTGCTAAAGGTTTTTCTACTCAATCCTGTACTGGCTTTAGCTAAGGATTTACCCAATTCAAGAAATGACGTTTGAACTTTAGTATCAGTTTCATCGAGTTCTTTATGATTCTTTTGATAGGTTTTTAATGCGTTTTTTACTTCTTTTTCAAAGACTTCTAATTTGCTATCGTCATAATTTGCCATGTTACATTCCCAATTATTAAAAAAAAGGCACTGTGCCTTTTTTCATTAGAACAAATTAAAACAAAAAAATAAAACTCCCAAGCACCTTTCGATACTTGGGAATCTTTTTAGTGAACCGCTACACTCGGCATTTGAACACCATCAGGTAACTTCAAACTCACCACTGGTTTATCCTTTTGTGAATCCACAAGCTGCGTTGGAATCTCACCTAAAAACACCGATGGTTTCTGGTGCAAGGTTGTTCCATAAAGTTGCCGCTGTTTCGCGTGCGTAATAATTAAACGCTTTCTAGCCCTTGTGATACCTACATACATGAGCCTCCGCTCTTCTTCGAGATTCGCATTCTTACTCG
>CAIUVX010000131.1 GCA_903902705.1 uncultured Methylococcales bacterium | reverse complement strand
TCGATAGTTCGCTGTCCCAACTCTATTACTACCGTTCTTTACTATATCGCTATGTTCACAATACGGACACTGCATTTTTCACTGCTCGTTTCGGCTAAATTTATAATAATATCAAATCACTCACTGTTTATGACTACCAAAAATTATAGGTAATGGTGGCGCGTATCATTCTAGGTTCAACGGGGTGTTTCATGATACCTGTCTGTGGTGACGAACCAGCGGGATAGGCATATTGATAGGCGTAGGCTATATCGTTGGCACTGGAGTCAAAAACATTGAACAGATCAACTTCTAACTTGTATTTTTTGTACTTATAACCCGCCCCTAAATTAACGATACTGGTACTACCCGCCCAGAATGTTCCTGATGGGTCTAATGGCAGGTCACCAAAATGACGTAAACGCACTGTACCGAATAGTCCGTTAGGTGCTACTGCTGTCGCACCTAAACTGATTACTCTGCCAACTGAGTTAGGGATATAATTATTCGTTTCTCCAGACGGCGTTGCCATGTAGCGTGCAGAGGTTAATGCTAAGTCTGCATCCAGTGTCAACCAGTCAGTTGGCTTGTAGTAATTTGTCCATTCAAGACCGTAACGTTGCGACATACCGTTGATACTGGTCGTACCATCATCACCTGTGAACACCAATTCCTGACTGCTTTGTAGATACCACAATGCAAGCGTCGTGTTCAGTTTGTGAATAAAGTTGCTACGAATACCAAATTCACCACCGCGTGACCACGCCATTGGATTGACAGGATTGATAGTTGTACCATCGCCAGAAATGCGTGTGCCATCAGCAGGATTGAGTTGTAATGTCGTACCGCGTGCATCGTTGGAGTGGTAGCCGTAACCTGCATTGGCAAAATATTCAGTATCGTACCAAGGCCCTACGATGATACTGAGTTTTGGGCTGAGCATGGTTTTGGAACTATGACCAGAATTAGCGGCATTAATCAGCGGATTATGTGCGGTATTGTCGGTTTGTGTAACATCATTATTAATAAAGTCACCTCTTAAACCCGCAATCGTGCGAACTTTTTCATGCCAATAGGTTTGGTTTTTGATATAAAGTCCTGCTGTATTTTCACTGACTGTACTATGACTGACTGTGTTGAGGTATTGTCTGTTGACAGTATTATCCAGTCCCAGCCCCATGACTTCATCGTGGCGAAATTGCAAGCCAATGGTGTTATCCATCTCAAAACCAAACAGCTTGTTGTTGCGGGTATGTTCGATATTACCGCCAGTCTGTACGCGATGTTCAAACTGGTGTATCTGATCTCCTAACACAGGGTTATTTAGATAGCCTGTAAAATTGGAGAACAAATTTACGTCATAGTATAAGGCGTAGATATTGGCATCATTTTTCCAATTATCGCCTTTGTTCCACAGATTGGTTGAAAAACTGTAGCGATTACTGGTGCCGCCATCTGTTGGATCCATTGTGCCGTATTTATTTAATGTGCCGTTATCAATGGATGTTTGCGGAATTTGATTGGTTGCCGTCCAACTATTGGTGTAGGCTTTAGCATTGACCGACATTCCCCATTTATCTTCATTCAGGGTGTAACGTAACATACCGTTAAATTTCTTAGAACCTTCGGGTTGTTGCCAAACTCCGTTGTAGAAATTGAACTCACCCGCATAAAGCAAATTGCCCTTGCCGACTTTATTCGAATTGGCAAGTAAGCCACGGTAATAGCCATATTCGCCACCTGTGAACTTTGCAATGCCTGTGGGTAATTTATCCATAGAAAACATTTTGGCATAACCCGCTGATGAAAAATCACCAACTTCTGCGTAATAAGGTCCTTTGCCGTATTCAATATTTTTCACCAGTTCAGGAATGACACTGTTTAAATCCATATAACCTTGACCATGCGCATGGCTAGGCATATTCATTGGAATACCATCGACGTAAGTGGTAAAGTCGGTACCGTGATCGAGATTGTAACCGCGCAAAAAATATTGATTCGCCTTGCCAGAACCGCTGTGTTGCGTGGCGACTGCACCTGGAACAACCTCCACTAATTCACCGTTACGCGACATCGGACGGTATTCCAATTGTGCTTGGGTAACTTCACCTTGAGACGCTGAGCCTTTGATTCCGATTAAATCTTTTGCTCGTCCATCTTCTGTTTCTGCACTAACAACCATTTCTTTGAGTTCTAACGTATCCTCTTTACTGGTTTTTGGCGCAGTTTTTGGTTTAGTTTTCTGTTTGGTTTTTACTGGCGTTTCAGTATTATTTGTAGTCACTTCTACTTCGCTCTTATCGGCAGCCCGTGCGTTATCTGTCAGACTGAACATGAGTACGCAAGCGAACATAACTAACCCTGCTTTTTGTAAGCGTAGGGTTTGTGATTTGCAGGATAGGTTTAATCGGATAATCTGTTGACTGTGCATCTTCTTTCTCACTATTATTTTTATTATGACTGTTTAAATGTTTGGTAAAACAGAGTGACCAAGACTGTTGGTCGGTAGAAAAAAAGCAAACGGCGGCGAGCGTGATTTGAATCGCGTTTTGGAGATTGCCGAAATGCTGGGAAATAAAGGGTGGCTGATGGACAGCGCGGTAGAACTTTTAAAGGGGGTCGAGTTGCGAACAGCAAGCTCGGTTACATCGAATGGAATAACAACAGCGGATATTGTCAATACAGGCGGCGAAGTCGCGCCTACGCCATTGGTTAAAAAACTGGTCGCTAGCGTATGAAACGCAGGTGGTAAATCGAAATCTGGGGTGGTTTTGAAAACCTGTTTGCCGTGAGTGGCAGAATGACAAAAAACAGCGGTAGAGCAAAAGCGAGGCGTGTTATGGCTAATCGACGCAACGGGGGGCGAAGTCTTGCCTGCACCACTGGTTAAAAAATGAATACCTAAAAGCTGATTATCTAACCAATCGGCACTCAGCCATTTAGCCGCTATAGAGCGACAGGCATGATGAATAACACGCAACAATGGGAGTTTCGTAGGATGGGTAGAGGCGATAGCCGAAACCCATCGAGAGGATTGTTTATGATGGGTTTCGCTACGCTCTACCCAACCTACACCACTACTATCGCTATCTTCAGCACTGCATAACAGTTGTCTATCATGACTGTCATCGGGTGGTGCTGGATGCACCGCAATGAAAAATTCGTGTGTGTTGTTAGCTTGTGTGATTTGTACAGGTGCTTTAACTACCAGATTATTAACCGATGACTGTGCAGTCGCTAAATGACTAATGAATAACGCGAAAATAATCACCAGCAAGCGCACGATTAAAATACCTGCGCCGTGTAATAGCAAGGTTGCTACCATGAAACCTAAGGTATAAGAAATTAAACTGGCAGACGTTGATATTTCTTGTCCGTGCGCAAAACCATGAAAAAATGCGAAAAACGCCACGATGATGACATTGGTTTGACTACTAAAACGGATTTTGCGGACGATGAAGACACTGAACACCAAGCCCGACAAGAGAATAATCAGTTCCGCGCTGGGAATAAATAAACCCGCCGCACCCGCTAAACCGCCTAAACTCATCACGCCGACGAAAGTGAGCGGCAATAACCAAATCGCTTTACCACGCAGTTGTGCTGCCCAAATACCGACCGCCAACATGGTTAGAAAATGATCGCCACCGTGTAATGGATGGGTGAAACCACTACTCCAGCCGTTGACATCAACGGATACTAAGCTATTGAACAGCATCACGGCTAATACCAGCACAAAGCCCAACGCAAGCGTTAACCGCTGGCGATAGCACAATGCAGAAAGTATTGATCGGATGCTCTGGTTCATTAAATCGATTCTGGATGGTCAGTAGAAAAGGCGTGCATTCTCAACTATTTTTCAGTGTTAGGCAAGTTTATCAGCGGCAAAGTGCTTAATCGCTTGTAATAGCTCATCACAATGATTGGCAACTTTCACTTTACGCCACTGTTTAACAAGTACGCCGTCTGGATTAATTAAAAAGCTACTGCGGTCAATGCCGCGTACTTCTTTGCCATACATGGGTTTTATTTTTATTACTTCAAAAGTTTGACATAGTGCCTCATTTTGATCGGCAAGCAAATCAAACGGCAACTCCTGCTTGGCTTTAAATCGGTCATGGCTGCGTACGCTATCACGCGATACCCCAAGAATAACGGTATTTAACGCGGTAAATTGCGCGTGAGCATCACGGAAATTCTGGGCTTGCTGTGTACAGCCTGCGGTGTTGTCTCTGGGGTAAAAATAAATAAGCACAAACTGCCCTGCATAATCCGACAATTTAATGGTTTTATCGCCTGTTGCGGGGGCTTCAAAATCAGTAACAGGCTGATTAATAGTCACTTGAGTCATGAGCTGTCCTAACGTTTTATGGGTTCGAGAATAGCATCTATATTAAGTTGGTCACAAAGATCCATAAATTCTTCGCGTAGCATTAGCAAAGACACAGATGCAGGGACTAAAATAACAAACTTGCTGGAAAATACCGATGATTGTAAATAGGGTGCTTGATAACAGCTGCCTGTGATTTCCTCAATATCTATGTCACGATCCAGCAAAAAGGTGGCAACGGATTCTATAATGTTCTCATGATCTAAAGAAATCGTTTCCAATGAATAGGGTAAGCAATCCTTGGTTTTGTCTTTTGCCTCGGTTCTAAGGCTCTGAACTTTTATTTCCAGCCGCTTTTGTATCACATCCAAGGTGCTTTCAAATTTGGCAATTTGATTCCAATTACCTTGAATCAACAGATAAGCAGCGGTAGATTGACCAATAGTGGACGATCTTATTTCGACAATATGACATTTACAGTCGCGTATGGCAGGTAGTATTTCTGCCATGAAACGACTTTGATGAGAACCTAAAATAGTGATAGCGAGTTGCATAGTATTTTTAATTTCTTTTGGAGATTATTGATAAATGAGCGAAACTTTACCAACATTAAGTTTTATTAGTAATAGAATATAGGATAAAGCATTTTTCAGGTTATCATCCATGAAAATGACGTTTAGACCTAAATTTACCCATCAATCCATGAGTTCAACCATGACAGATTCCACAGACGAAAAACCAACGTCCAGACAAAACCGACTCAGTCCTCAATCAGAGAACTTTGATTTTGAGTTAGCAGAAATTCAGGTACTTCCTGATAACATCAATCTAGCTCCTAGTCCGATAGCGCATTTTTCCGATGATGAGGTAACGGAACACCCCTCTATTAGCGGTGATAAAACCAAAAAACCAAGTGCTGAAAATACTATTGCAGCCAATGGTTTTGTTGCCAATGAATCGATTTTGCAGCCAACACAGACTATTTCAGACATAAAAACAAGTTTTTATGTGGACTATTTTGATAAACGCAAACAGCGGAAGACGACTAAGCCTGAACCTGTGTTAGCGGCTGAAACTGAAAAACTCAGTACTGTTGATAGGAGTCAAGATACCATGACACTCGAAAAAACATTTACAACGCCCAACGAGCAAAGCCATAGCGACACTATCGATGCAGAACAGCCTGTGGATAATCAAGCCCCCATTGTCAACGGTGCGGGCATGGCAGTCGCGGCATTAAGTCAGTTTAAATCCAAACAAGAAAGTATCAACAAACAACAAGAGCAACTGATACAAGACTTTTCCGAAAAAATAAAAAAGGCGACTTATACATCGGTATTTTTTGGAGTCGCTGCGTTAGTTGCTGCCACAACTTTGGGGGTCATGCTATTAAAAACTAAATCAGAAGTATCCGATTTAGCAGGCACAACCACTACGCTTGAAGATAACATGAAACACATTGCTAAAGTTCCATCTGATGATTTGGAAGGTACCGATCCTTCTATAGATCAATTAAATGGTGTCATAGAGCAGTTGAAACAACAATCTGAAGCATCAAGTGATGATTTGCACAATGAAATAGCCATATTGCAAAACAAAATTTCTCATTTAGAGAAAGCAGCAGGCACAAAAGTAGCTGCCACTGCTAATAAATTGCCAGATACTGTTCATAATCCACAGCCGATAGTGGCGGCGGCGATTGCGATAGAGAAAAAACCAGCACATGAAGTCGCTGTTAAAACACCACCAGCAACCAAAGCAGTTAAAAACACCAGCGCAGAGCAAAGTGAGCCTGTTGCTGTGGCAACTGCTAAGCCGCAAACTAATAGCAAAGCTGCTAATAAAAATACTACCGCTACTGCCAAAAAAGAAAGTGAAATAGACAAAGCGATTGCCGTTCCAGCCAATGACATTAACAATGTTATGAATGCGACTAATCCACAAGCAAGCAGCAATGCCAATCCACAGCCAGCCGCCGCTAATAGCAATCCACCAGCGAGCAATAACACCAAATCACAGGCTAGCTCTGGTTGGACAGTCAATTTAGCATCATCTAATCAACTGGCAGATGCTAAAAAGTCCGCCGCTAGTTATGCGCAAAAAGGTATTCCTGTAACGATCACCCCTTTCACTGTTAAAAATCAAACTCGCTATCGCCTACAGGTGAAAGGCTTTAAAAATAAGGATGAGGCAACTACCTACGCCAAGAAAGCCAAAGATACGCTTAAACTAGATTCAGTTTGGATTAATCCCTAATCGATGACTAAACCCAAGCTGGTTGTCGCGATTTCATCCAGAGCCTTGTTTAATCTGGATGAATCTCATGCTATTTTTGAAACCCAAGGCAAAGACGCTTTTTGTCGTTATCAAATAGACCATGAAGACGAAGTGTTAGAGGCGGGTTACGGCTTTGCTTTAGTGAAAAAATTTTTGGCAATTAATGCGAATTGTCCAGAAGAAGAGCCACTGGTAGAAATTGTATTGGTCTCACAAAACAGCGCGGATACAGGTTTGCGAATTTTTAATTCTATTGACCATCATAATCTAGCGATTACCCGCGCTGCATTTACCAGTGGCGCGTCACCGTATAGCTATATTTCTGCTTTTGGAGCGCATTTATTTTTATCCACTAATGCTGATGATGTCAGCAAAACGTTAGCCGCAGGTTTTGCGGCGGCAACCATTCTAAGTGGCTCGTCACTTACCCAAACTTCCGAACAACTGCGCATCGCCTTTGATGGCGATGCGGTTTTATTTTCTGATGACTCAGAGCGCATTTATCAGCAACGAGGCTTAGCGGTATTTTCTGAAAATGAACGCCATGAAGCCAAAACCCCGTTATCGGGTGGACCATTTAAAGATTTCCTCGGTGCATTACATCATATTCAAAACCTGTTTGAACCTCACGCCTCACCGATAAGAACCGCTTTAGTCACTGCGCGTGGCGCACCCGCCCATGAAAGAGTAGTGAGAACTCTAAGAGCATGGGGAATTCGCATAGACGAAGCCTTGTTTTTAGGCGGCTTACCCAAAGGCGCGTTTTTAAAAGCCTTTGGTGCAGATATATTTTTTGATGATCAAAAAGGGCATTGTCAATCGGCTGTTGAACAACAAGTGGCAGCCGCTCATGTGCCGCATGGTGTGAGTAATCAAAAAACTGACCCTCAATAGCTTTAACGGTATTTATGAGCTTATAAGCTCTTGTCGTGTATTCGGGAGTGCAAGCTCTGCTTGCAAAGTCAGGCAAAGCCTGACCTCCACCACATAGTAATTAAGCTTGAGTTAGAGCTAACGCACAATAAAATGATAACGTTCGTGGTGAGCTTGTCGAACCACATTCACACTTCGGTAGTGGGTTAAACCTGTTATACCGATATTAATGACTGCCAGTCCTTTAAAGGACTGGCAGTCATGTCCAAAAGTAAAAACAACAGATTTAACCCACTACCCACACTTCGACAGGCTCAGTACGAACGGTTTTTTAATCATTTTATTGTGCTTTAGCGTTATCAAAAAAAGCCAAAGAAAAATATAACAGCCGCTTGTTCTTTGTTGATGCCACTGGCTGAACCAATAATACTTCCTTTTTCTCTTACGTCTCCATTGTCTTCAATTTTTCCTCTGATACTGCCATCAATCCTAACATCGCCATTGGATTCTACTTTTCCAACCAAACTACCATTTTTTCTGATACTGCCGTCAGACTCAATGCGTCCCTCTAGGCTACCATTGACGCGAATATCACCATTTGACTCAAACCGTCCTTTTATACTTCCATCAATGCGAATATCCCCGTTTGATTCAACAGCACCAAAAAGAGATCCGCCTCGTCTAAGTCCGTCAGCGTTAGTAATACTAGCTGATAATAAAAGAATACAGCCAAAGATAAATTGTGCGATTTTCATAAGATAGTGTCCTTAAATAGTTTGGGCGGTTTTTAAAAAAGAGATGATCTGTTGTTTTTACTTTTGAGCATGACTGGTAGTCATTAATATAGCCAAAGTATTTTTTGTAATCATTTTATTGACGGTTAACTATAGCAATATTTCATTTTTCTGGAGTTGCATTTTTAGCAAAAATATCCAATATTTAAATTTAATAAAATTATGTCTAATGAAATCAATTTATTACAAATTCCACACTAGAACAAAACGTAACTATTAGAAAATTCCTGCATAAAAAAATGACCACTGGTATTAGAATGTGAGCGGTTTTAATAAAAGCAGATCAAAAGTGGAAGAATATAGCAGCCTGTTTGGGTGCTTAGTGGCTTATAAAAATCAATATCTTAAGCTCAACATTCTTCATACCTCTACGACTGATATGTAATGGCGGAGTTTATCCACGCAACATTACAGAAAGGTCGCACCCTATGAATCACATTTATCACAGTATCTGGAACGCCGCACTGGGCGCGTGGGTTGCGGTCTCCGAAATAGCTACAGGACAAGGCAAACGTTCCTCAAATCGCCGTAAAAAACTAATGACTGCCAGTCCTTTAAAGGACTGGCAGTCATGCTCACCGCTATTAGCGACAAGTTTATTGCTCTGCTCTTCTGCGGCGTGGGCATTGCCGACAGGTGAACAGATTGTTGCAGGACAAGCGACCGTCAACACGCCCAGCGCAGGGCAAATGCAAATAGACCAAACTAGCCAGCAAGCCATTATTAACTGGCAAGGCTTTTCCATCGCTCCCAATGAAGCCGTCAATATTCAACAACCCAATGCCCAAGCCGCATTATTGAATCGCGTTGTTGGTGCAGATGCCAGTCAAATTCAAGGACAACTGCACGCCAACGGACAAGTGTATTTAGTCAATCCAAACGGCGTAGTATTTGGCAAAACCGCCCAAGTGGATGTCGGTGGTTTGATTGCCAGCACTCACAATATTAAAGACGCGGATTTTTTAAATCGCGTTCAGCATTTTACTCAAGACAACGCCACAGGCACGGTTAGCAATCAAGGCACGATCACAACGCCCGACGGTGGTGTAGTTGCCTTCATTGGTAATCAAGTCAGTAATGACGGCACGATAAACACCCCCAAAGGCACGACTGCACTGGCAGCGGGTAAAACCGTGGATTTAGATTTTACAGGCAATGGATTGATAGAAGTCAAAGTGTCCGAAGCCGCGTTGAATGCACAAATCACCAACAAAGGCGCGATACAAGCCGATGGGGGCAGAGTGGTGTTAACCGCAAAAGCCGCAGGACAATTAATCGACACCGTGATTAATCAGGAAGGTATTATTCGCGCTCAAGGGCTGGTTGAGCGTAATGGTGAAATTATTCTCGAAGCGGGTACGGTCACACAAACAGGCACACTAGATGCTTCGGGTGCAACGGGCGGTACGATAAATATTAACGCTAATACGATACACGATGTTGGTATCACTAACGCCGATGGGGCGGTTGGTAATGGTGGCAATATCAACATGGTTGCCAGTGATAGCCTAATTCAAACCATAGCGGCAACTACTCATGCCAATGGTGCGAGTGTAGGTGGCACGTTACATTTAGAAGCAACTAACAGTTTGTACAGTTCGGGCAATCTGAATGCGACAGGTCAACAAGGTGGCACGATTGATATGGTTTCGCCCAATAGCGTCGTGTTAGCCGCTGCTAGTGTGAATGTATCGGGTAGTCAACAAGGCGGTTTAATTCGCGTCGGTGGTGATTTTCATGGTGCGAATGCTAGCCTACCTAACGCCAAAACCGTGGTTATTGACAGCGCAAGCACCTTAAAAGCTGATGGCGGTACAGGTAAAGTGGTGGTGTGGTCTGACCAGCAAACCGATTATTACGGCAGTATCAGTGCCAATCTAGCGGGTAATATCGAAGTATCCAGTAAAGGCTCGTTGAATTATGCGGGTTCTGCTAATGCGGGTGTGGGTGGTCAGTTATTGCTAGATCCTACGGATATTACTATTTCAAAGACTCCTTCTCCTGTTGCTACCTCTACCGCTAATATTTCATTTGCCGATAATACTGGAACAGTTAGTTCCGTTTTTACCGATAATTCTAGTGGTGGGGTATGTCCTGGTCCTACATGTGGGGGTGGGGGGGCAACTGGATTAACATCCACTTTAGCGGCAGGCACCAGTGTCATTCTGCAAGCTAGCAACGACATCATCCTACAGCCACTCAGTGATATTATCGTAGGCGGAGGCACTGGCGGCTCTTTGACTTTACAAGCAGGACGCAATATTACCCTTAACTCCAGTATTACCACTGCCAATGGCAATTTGACCGCAATTGCAGGTGATCCTAGTGCGATTCCAGCCGATCGTAGTCCAGGCACAGCAACTCTGACCTTAGGTGCAGGGGTGAACATCAATGCGGGAACAGGTAAGATTGTCTTAGCCGCCATCGGTGGAAACTTTGTCAATAATTCAGGCTCAACTACGCCGCTGACTGCCAGTCAATGGCTGGTCTATTCCACCAACCCTGCACAAAATAGCCTCAATAGCATGACTGTTGCCAATAAACATTATGCACAAGCCTATACAGGAACGACACCTGCGTATGCCACAACAGGCAATTGGTTTTTGTACAGTGTTACACCGACACTGAGCGTTACCCCTAGCAGTCAAATAATTCCCGTTGGTACACCCACTGCTGCCTTTACACCCAGTTATACAGGTTTTATTGATAGTGATACCGAAGGCACGGCAGGCATTAGTGGCACAGCGAGTTTTAGTCTTACTGGACTCTTGCCGACTGGTGTTTATGATGTCGTTTATCTAAGCGGTTTAGCCAGTAGTTTAGGTTATATTTTCGCTGACAATGCTGCGTCTATTAATGAATTAACAGTTATTCCTCTTATTCCTCCTGTTGTACCGCCTGTTGTTGCTCCCGTTGTTGCTCCTGTTGTTGCTCCTGTTGTTGCTCCTGTTGTTACTCCTGTTGTTGATCCTGTTATTGATCCTGTTATTGATCCCGATATAACCCCCGTTACATCTACACCCGTTAACCCAGAGATATTGTCTTCACAGATCACTAGCTTGCAAACATCTACTACGTTTCAACCCTTTTCCACTGTGATTGATACCTCTACAAATAATTCTGCCAGTACGCCTGACTCTGACTTGTCGGTGAGTGATGCTAGCAATGATTTTTCAAGTAATGCACCAAGTAACCCATTTTCCCAGTTTCTTTCAGGACAGGAGGATAATAAAAAAACCATTGTGCCGATACTTCAAATAAAAAACAGTGCGGGCAGAGTCAAACGTTTGGAACTCAGTGCCAACAAACAATTTTTATCGTTATTGATGGAAGATGGTTCAGTGCGCATTTGGGATTTTGAACGCGGTACACAACGTAAAATTGTCACTGAGAATAACGAACAAGCCTTAACTGACATCAGTGCGGTTGATGACAAAGGCGAGTCATTATTGATTGCCAGTAAGGCGGGTATTGGTTTTCACGATATTATTAGTTCGGTTACTGATGATAAGTTGGCGATTAATGAGCTTGGTATTAATCATTTTGTAACGGCTAATGATGGTAGTTTGTTGCTGATGAACGTAGGGGCTAATAAACTGAGTTTATGGGATAGCAAACAAAGCAAACAACGCTGGTCGTTCGATCATGAACGCGGTGTGGTGAATAATCTGGCACTGAGCGATGACAAACACTACGGCGCGGTGTTAAGCCGCCAACCCAATGTTTATGCGATGGATAAGAATAATAAATTTAAACCACTGACTGATGCGGTCGATATTATTGATCTGGCTACGGGTAAGGTGATTAAAGCCTTACCCAATGCAGGTGAAAATATTGTTTATATGCGCTTTAAGAATAACGATACCCTGCTTGTGGGACTCGCCAGTGGTAAATTGTTAAACTGGTCTATGGCGGCGGGTAGCAAAAAAGCGGCAGGCGAATCTACTGAAACCGTGGTTGCTGTTGATAATGCCAAGGAGGCTTATGCCTATGTTGCTGAAAATGGCACAGTGCGAATTGGCAATGACCAAGGGGTTATTCACTTAAGTATTCAAAATAAAGACAACCCGATTACCGATGCCAAGCTGTTAGAAGGCGGCAAAAAATTACTGACTGTGTTGGCAAGTGGTGATTTAGCCCTCTGGGATGTCGAATCGGGCAAAAAAATATTACGCTTATTTTCCACCACACAAGGCTGGACGGTGATGGATGCTTACGGGCGTTTTGATGGCTCCGATGAAGCGATGGAAAATTTTAGCTGGTTAGCGGGTGAAGAGGATATTCCGTTGGATAGCTTCTCGGAAAACTATTATGAACCAGGGCTATTAACCAATGTGTTACAAAATAAGGATTACTTAAATAGCAATCCAGACATGGTAGCCGATGGAATTAGTTTGCCGCCTAAAGTCGAGTTACAACTGGATGACCATCAAGACAAAAGTGATAAAGTGACCGTCAAACTGGATGTTTATGATCGAGGAGGAGGCATAGACAAAGTGAGTGTTTATCATAATGGTAAACTCATCCGCAATGAAGAGCATACGACAGATGAACAAACCTCCAAAGAAAATGAGGCGGAACACCGTGCTTTGACACTCAATGTAACACCCAGTGCAGGTAAGAACAGCCTTAAAGTCACTGCCAGCAACAGCATGGGCATTGAAAGTAGCAGCTCTGAATTAAATTTTGATGGTAAAACAAAAGCCTACGAATCTGCCGTGCGTCTGATGACGGTTGGCATTAGTCAATACCAAGAGAGTCGTTTGCATCTCAATTATAGCGTTGCCGATGCCGAATTAATTGGCGAAACGATAAAAAACAGTTCAAACATGATCGCCAGTAAAACCCTGATTAATGAAAAAGCCACCAAGCCACAGATTTTGGCTGAGCTAAAAGAATTAAGCCAAGGCGTGCAGCAAGATGTATTAGTCATTTACTTCGCAGGACACGGAATGGCATTGGGTAAGGAATGGTATTTCTTACCTCACGAAACCAAATTAGAACCAACACATGAACAAATTGCCACTTATGGGGTTACTGCCACTGAATTAAGCGATATTTTCAAAAACTCCAAAATACAGCACATCCTATTAATGGTTGATGCCTGTTACTCAGGTGCGGGCTTGGATGCTTTCAGTAAATTGGAAAATGGACAGCGTTATCTATCGCGTAAATTAGGTCGCTCATTAGGAATTACCGTCATTGCTGCCGCTTCAAAAAACCAAGAAGCAATGGAACTGAAAAGCTTGGGGCATGGTTTATTTACTTATTTGATAGGCCAAGAAATAGCCAACAAAGAGTCAGATAAATCCATTACCGCACACGGCATCGCAGAAAACATCGCCAAAACCTTACCCGCTTTTTCTAAAAAAATACTGGGTTCAAGCCAAGAGCCTGCTGCTTATACGAGAGGCAGTGATTTTATGCTGACAACTTTGGGGGATAATAAAAAGTAGCCTTTCACGCAGCAGGGGCTAGTGTTTGAATAGCCCCTGCGTAGTGTGAAGAATTGTGTTATTTACTCTTATCTTTGTCTTTTTTGTCGTCTTGTTCCGTTGTATCTTTACTTCCTAACAAATATCCCGCTATCGTACCTAATAAGCCGACAATAGGCGTTATTTGCGTGTCAGAATAACCCGCAACGACCAAAAATACCGCAGAAATAACGATAATCATGGTGCCGAATAATTTTAAAATATCGTGGGAAGTTGTTCCTCTGTATAACAAAATAGTGCAAAGCGTCATAATAAAACAGCCAAACACTAACACCGATGCACTAATGGTCATTGCATCCTGTACCGACCACCAGTCAGGAGCATCAGATGTTTTTTGTACGGTTGTTGCTGTGGTTGAATCTATTTTACTAGACTCCAACTTTTGCATCTTTTGCTGAATAGATTTTTCAAGCTCAGCCATATCCGAGTTTATTTTGCCGTCACTGCTCATTATTTTAGCCTTCAATTAGTGGTTTTTGATTAACAAGAATCGTCAGGAAGACAACGTTATGACAAGCGTTATTGGAGCTAACAAAACCAATATGACTGACAATCCTTGTTAATGTGCTTGTTTTTTATACATCTACTCAGGAGGTAGACGGTTTTTATACATTTCGATAAGCTTTTGCTGTTGTGAAACTAGGTCTTCTAATTCCTCTATGCGTTTCTTATCAGGATTAACAGGGCTGATTTTAGACTTATTGGCTAAGGCATTGCCTATCGACCGTGACGAAGCACCTCCCTCGTAGTCCGTCTCCTCCATATTGACTTTAGCGTTGTTTTTTGAGTGATGATCGTGAGTTGCCTCAGCTGCATAAGAAATGCTACCGATTAATAGCAAACAGGCAATAGACAGTAATCTGAGTGCGTTAAGTTTCATAATTAACCTCTGGGTTTTGTTTTGCGACAAATAGTTATGGATAAATTCATTCTACCGAAGCTTAAGTATATAATTCTAAGAAAAAATAAACTATCCCTATCTTAAATCAATGTGTTACAAGCTTATAATTAGTTAATGTAAGTAGGCTTTTGTAGGTTTTTTGCCGAGGATAGCCTGTTTTTAGTAGGTCTTTTTTGAATGTTTTTACCGTAGCGTGATAACTGTAAATCAAAAAAACCCAAAGAAGTCAAAATGTATCATTTCCTAATTACCAAAGAACTTACTTAATAAAAATCGCATAACTCAAAAGGAATCGCGCCATGAACCACATTTACCGCAGCATTTGGAGTCAAGCATTAGGTGCTTGGATCGCCGTTTCCGAAAATACCAAAAGCAAAGGTAAATGTTCAAGTACGCAGCGAAAACTATTAGCCACAGGTTTACTACTTTGTTCCTCTAACGGTTGGGCGTTGCCGACAGGTGAACAGCTTGTCGCAGGTCAAGCGACTGTCAACACGCCCAGCGCAGGGCAAATGCAAATAGACCAAACCAGTCAGCAAGCGATTATTAACTGGCAAGGCTTTTCTATTGCCCTTAACGAGGCTGTCAACATACAACAACCTAACGCCCAAGCCGCGTTATTGAATCGCGTCGTTGGACAAGATGCTAGTCAAATCCAAGGGCAGCTTAAAGCTAATGGGCAAGTTTATCTGGTCAATCCTAATGGCGTGGTGTTTGGTAAAAGCGCACAAGTTGATGTCGGTGGTTTAATTGCCAGTACCCACAACATTAAAGATAGCGATTTTTTAAATGGCATTCAGCACTTCACTCAAGACAACGCGACAGGCACGGTTGACAACCAAGGCACAATCAACGTTCCTGATGGAGGTGTGGTTGCGCTGATTGGTTCGCAAGTTAGTAATACAGGCAGCATCACCGCCCCCAAAGGGACGGCTATATTTGCCGCTGGCAAAACCGTCGATTTAGATTTTAAAGGCGATGGGCTAGTCGAAGTCAAAGTGTCTGAAGCCGCGTTAAATGCACAAATCACCAACAAAGGTGCGATCCAAGCCGACGGAGGCAGGGTGGTTTTAACGGCTAAAGCCGCAGGGCAGTTAATCGACACCGTGATTAATCAGGACGGTATTATTCGCGCTCAAGGATTAGTCAGTCGCAATGGTGAAATTATTCTTGAAGGCGGCACAGTCACACAAACAGGGACGCTGGATGTTTCAGGTCAAACAGGCGGTACAATAAGCATCAACGCAAATACACTCATTGACTCAGGCACAAGCAATGCCGATGGCTCAGCAGGCAGTGGCGGAAAAATCACCCTGACTGCCAGTGATGCCATCATTCAAACTGCCGCTACAAATACTCATGCCGACGGCACGACCACAGGTGGCACGGTGCATTTAGCCGCTACAAACAGCGTGACCAGTTCTGGCAAGCTGAGTGCGACAGGCGAACAAGGCGGTACTATTGATGTCATTGCTTCCAATAGCGTGACTTTGACCGCCGCTAAACTGGACGCATCGGGGACTAAAAAAGGCGGCTTAATTCGAGTAGGCGGTGATTTTCATGGTGCGAACATCACGCTTGCCAACGCCAAAACGACGCGCATTGATAATGCCAGTACGCTAACAGCTGATGGAGGTAAGGGTCAAGTGGTGGTGTGGTCTGACCAGCAAACTGATTATTACGGCAGCATCAGTGCCAATAAAGCGGGCAGTATTGAAGTGTCTAGCAAAGGTCTGTTGAATTATGCGGGTGCTGCTAGTGCAGGTGTGGGCGGTAGTTTGTTGCTAGACCCTAAAAATATCGTCATTTCATCAGTCAACGCAACGGGCAACGTCACTAGTCTTTTTTTTGGTGTTGCTCTTGGAACAAATATCACCGTTCCGCTTGTTGATACGTCAGTTTCTGGTTTCCCTGGTTCGCCACCACTTCCGCTCGGATGTATCCCAGGTTGTTGTACCTCTCCAGCTATCCCTCCGACACCAGGGTTTTCTATCTCTGGATTAACCTCCACCTTGCAGTCAGGCACCGATGTCATTCTGCAAGCTAATAACGACATTATCTTACAGTCAGGGGCTGGCATCTTTGTCACTCCTTCCGCTGCCATCGTTGGCTGCATTACCACCCCTGCTCACAACGGCGGCTCCCTGACTTTACAGGCAGGACGCAATATTACTCTTAACGCCAGCATTACCACGGGCAATGGTAATTTCACCGCCATTGCAGGTGATCCTAATGCAATTGCAGCGGATCGTGATCCAGGTACCGCAACCCTAACTTTAGGCGCAGGGGCGAGTATCAACACGGGAACGGGTAATACTGTCTTAGCCGCTATCGACGGGAACTTTGTCAATAACTCAGGTTCAACGACACCGCTTATCGCCAATCAATGGACGGTATATTCCACCGACCCAGCACAAAATACCCTCAATGGCATGACTGCCCCCAACAAACATTATGCTCAACCCTACACAGGAACAACACCCGCTTATGCCACCACGGGTAATTGGTTTTTATACAGCATCACGCCTGTACTGAGCGTTACCCCTAGTAGTCAAACCATTGTCGCGGGTACGTCACTTGCTAACTTTACCCCAGCCAGCTTTTCGGGTTTTATCGATGGCGATACCAGTAGCACAGCAGGTATCACTGGCACAGCGGCTTTTAGTGTGGGTGGTTTTTTTAGTCAGGGTAGTATTGCTCAGTTAGCAAACACGGCAGGTTCTTATGATGTCGCTTATCTAAGCGGTTTAGCCAGTAGTTTGGGCTATCTTTTTTCTGATAATATCGCTTCTATCAATGAACTAACAGTTAATTCTCCTGCTCCTACTCCTACTCCTACTCCTACTCCTACTCCTGTGCCTGTTCCCCCTACTCCTGTGCCTGTTCCCCCTACTCCTGATCCCATTCCTAACTTAGAGTCACAAATTTCTCCTTTACAAACCTCTACCGTCAATGCGGCTACCCCAGCTACGCCTTATTCCAGCACCGTACCTGACTCTGATTTGACGGTTGATGATAAAAGGAAACCTACTTTCGCTGAACTCAAGATGAAAAACAGTGCAGGACGGGTCAAGCGTTTACAACTGAGTGCCAATAAACAATTTTTGTCGTTATTGCTGGAAGATGGTTCGGTTAGAATCTGGGACTTTCAACGCGGTGTACAACGTAAAATTGTGACAGGACGTAAAGAACAAGCATTAACTGACATCAGTGCCGTGGATGATAAGGGCGAGTTATTATCGATTTCCAGCACAGCAGGAATTGGTCCTCACGATATTATTAGTTCAATGATTGATGACAAATTGGCTATTGATGGGGCTGATATTAATCATTTTGCGACTACTGACGATGGTCATCTGTTGTTAATGAATACGGGAGACCATAAACTGAGTTTATGGGATACCAAACTAAGCAAAGAACGCTGGTCGTTCGATCATGAACGTGGTGTGGTGAATAATCTGGCACTGAGCAATGACCAGCATTACGGCGCAGTGCTGAGTCGCCAAGCTGGGGTTTATGCTGTGACCAAGGATAATAAAGCAAAACCCATCACCGATGCGATAGATATTATTGACCTCGCCACGGGTAAAATTGTTAAATCCTTAGCTAATGCGGGTGAAAACCTTATTTATATGCGCTTTAAGAACAATGATACCCTGTCTGTGGGATCAGCCAATGGTATGTTGTCAGACTGGTCTATCGCAACGGGTAGCAAAAAACCAGCAGGTGGATTTCAAGAAGACGTGGATACTGTTGATAACATCAAAGAAACATACACCTATGTCGCTAAAGATGGCACGGTGCGCGTAGGTAATGCACAAGGTCATATTCAACTCAGTGTACAAAATAAAGAAAACCCGATTAAGTTTGCCAAGCTATTAGAAGACGGTAAAAAATTGCTCACCGTGTTAGCGAATGGTGATTCAGCATTGTGGGATGTTGCAACGGGCAAAAAGATATTGCGCTTATATTCCTCACTACAAGGCTGGACAGTGATGGATGAGTTTGGTCGTTTTGATGGCTCAGATGATTCGATAGAAAATTTCAGTTGGATGGTCGATGAAAAAAATGACATTCCTTTGGATAGTTTCTCGGAAAACTATTACGAACCAGGTTTATTGACCAATGTGTTACAAAATCAAGCTTACTTGAATAGTAATCCTGATACGGTAGATGATGGATTTAGTCTGCCGCCTAAAGTGGATTTACAATTGGCAGAGCAGCAAACTACAGGCGATAAAGTCGCATTAAAATTGGATGTTTATGATCGCGGTGGTGGTATCGATAAAATACAGCTTTATCATAATGGCAAACTCATTAGTAATGAAGAGGCTGTTATCACTAAGTCAACATCGGATGATGCCGAACACCGTATGTTAGCTCTCAATATTAGCCCCAGTGCAGGTAAAAACACCCTGAAAGTGGTTGCCAGCAATGACATGGGCATTGAAAACAGCAGCTCTGAAATCAGTTTTGATGGTAAAACCAAAGCATACCAATCTGCCGTGCGTCTTATGACGGTTGGTATCAACAAATACAGCGACCACAATTTGAATCTACATTACAGCGTTGCCGATGCGAACTTGATTGGAACAACGATAAAAAATAATTCCAACATGATCGCCAGCAAGGTTCTAATCAATGAAAAAGCCACCAAGCCACAGATTTTGGCTGAGCTAAAAGAATTAAGCCAAGGGGTACAACAAGATGTATTAGTCATTTACTTCGCAGGACATGGTATGGCATTGGGTAAAGAATGGTATTTCTTGCCTCACGAAACCAAACTAGAGCCAACGGCTGAACAAATTGCCGCGCATGGAATTACCTCTAGCGAATTAAGCGATATTTTCAAAAATTCCAAAATACAGCACATCCTGTTAATGGTTGATGCCTGTTACTCAGGTGCGGGGTTGAATGCTTTCAGTAAGTTAGAAAATGGACAACGTTATTTATCGCGTAGATTAAGTCGCTCATTAGGGATTACTGTCATTGCCGCCGCTTCAAAAGACCAAGAAGCGATGGAGCTGAAAAGTTTGGGGCATGGTTTATTTACCTATCTAATAGCGGAAGAAATAGACAAGAAAGAAACCAATGAACCCATCACCGCTCACAGTATCGCGGACAATATTGCCAAAACCTTACCCGCTGTTTCTAAAAAAATGCTGGGTTCGAGCCAAGATCCAGCGGTGTACACCAAAGGTAATGATTTTATGCTGACCGATTTGCTCAAAGGCAAAAAATAGCGTTTTGGAGTACGAATATTAATCCGTCATTCCAGCAGGGATGCTGGAATCCAGTGCCAAGGATGGCATTATATTGAACAGAACCCTCGCTACGCTCTCCCTGCGACTAGATTCTGGCATCCCTGCCAGAATGACGGGTTTTATACATCGATAAACTTAGCTTGTGTAGGAGTTGGGGCTTATATTTACCTCGTATATAATCTGTTTGGACGGCATCATGGGCGAGGAACGCGCAGCTACTCTGAACGGTAATTTCTTACTTAAGGGCAATGAACTAGAGCTAACTCAGCGCGAACGGTTTTGTACTCACTTATTGACTGTTAGCTATATTCCGTGTGATATTTTACCCGCTACCCTTCACAACCCTTTGAATATAAAATTATGAACAGTAATTCGGAAGAGCTTAGTAAACCAGAAACTACGATTGAGTTGGAAGACACTACTGAAAAATTGCCTAAAGAAACAGTTAGCGATAAGTTGATACTTTGGATAGAGCGATTTCGATTATGCAAAGAAATACTCATTGACTTCGTTATTGTGTGCCTCATGGGTGGCATTATTTTTATTTTTTGCAACGAATGGCAACGGGAAGCCGTTATTATTGAACCATTTGCTGTTCCTGATAGTTTTGTTCAGCAAGGTTACACTGGAGCGGTATTAGTGGGTCGTTTAATGGATCAAGTCTCTGCCAACCGCGAAGCTGCCTATAATCTGTTACCCGATAATCAGAAATACTTATTTCCCGTTGAAGTGACCGATTCTGATTTAACGAATACCTTAAATGTAGATATTCCTGAAACAGGATTATCGATTAATACCCTTATTCAATATATTCGTCAACTGCGCGGCTTAGAAACACGCATTAGTGGTGATCTGGTTGGCGATACAAACAATTTTGAATTAACCATTCGGATTAATGGAGAAACTAAAGTTGTAAAGGGAAATATTGGCTCTTTAGATGATAGTCTAGCGGTCGCTGCTGAACATATTGTTGAAAATACTCAACCGTATTTTCTTGCTTTACATTATTACGGTAAAAAAGATTACGATAAGGCATTCGATTTAGTACAAATAACTCTAAAAAACAAAGATACCCGTGATGATAGTTTTGCATTCGATTTATGGGGTAATATTCTTGCGCGTAAGAAACAATACGAAAATGCGATTGAAAAATATAATGAATCTATCAAAATAAATCCAGATAATAGCAGTCCTTATATTGGTTTAGGCTATGCCTATTATCGAGGTTATAAAAATTATGATGCCGCTATCAGTAATTATCAGAAGGTTATTGACCGTGATGACACAAATTATTTAGCTTATAACGATTTAGCCTTGGTATTAGCCGATAAAGGCGATACCAATGCAGCAATAGAAAGTTATAAAAAGGCAATTGCGGCTAATCCTAATTATGCCAATGCTTATTATAATTTAGGTTTAATTTTTTTAGGGAAAAAAGATTATCAGCAAGCAATTATACAGTTTAATAAGATTATTGAACTACCGTATAACGAGGGAAACTTTAAAGCTTACAATGGTTTATGTTATTCATTAGGACAAGAAAGTAAATATCAAGAAGCCATTAATAATTGTGAGCTGGCAATCAAAATAAAACCCAAAGACGATAATATTTATGACACATTGGGTAGCGTGTATTTTATGCAAAAAGATTACAGTAAGGCATTACTCAATTACCAAACGGCTGTCGATTATAATGCCGAAAATAGCGAAGCCCAACAGCATCTTGCCGAAGTATTTGCGATATTACGACGATGTGAAGAGGCTAATACCCATCTTGAATTGGCATTACAATTGGATAACGCCATCAATAAAAAAGATGTACAAAAATATTGTGAAAGTAGTGCAGTAAAAAACCAGTAGACATAAAAAAGGCGGTCTTATAAAGACCGCCTTTTTCCTAACTTAAATTAGTTTTAAAAACTAATTTATTGCCCTTCTGAATTTGAAAAAGCTTTAGGTAAACCACGTCCTTGTGCTGCGTCTGTTTCGCTACCTATTTTAGGTGCGTCAGTTTTTGGTTTGTCTACTGCTTGTTCATTTACTTGTTTTTCTGTTTGAGAAACTGCGGCTGGTTGTTTTTTTACATGCTTGCTTTTTTTAGGGGTGGCTGCCTGTGGTTTTTCTGCTTGGACAACTGGAGCTGTGTCCTCCGCATAGGCAACACCTGTCAAACTAGCTAAAACAACAATACCTAAAGCCACTGTAATTACTTTTTTCATAAAAACCTCCTGAGTTGTTTGGAATCGCTCGGTATTGTACATTAATTACTCAGATTTCCATTTTTCTCTGTACATGACAAATAAATATAAAGTCGTAATCTCAAGTTAAGAGCGAGTCATTTTCGGTACAGCATTGATGTTTTTCTTGTCGAAAGCGTGTATTATCCTGCTTCACCTAAACATAATAATGCTATTGATATAAAATCCGAGGAGACACCATGGGTGGAGTTACTGAACTGCTTGTAATCATGTTAATTATTGCGACTGCCGCGTTTGCACCGTTAGCCTATTTTATTCACAAATATACACAAAAAAATGGTCAACCCTTTGGTGAGACTGAGCCACATGGCGACAGTCCCTCATTGGTTAATGATTTAGCTGAAACAGCTATTCATTTTGTAAAAAGTAAATTAGGTAAAAAATAACCGCTTTAAAAAGACCTTTCAGGTTTTAAAAACCTGAAAGGTCTCCACACGTTGGACACTTCACATTTTTGCGCAAACGCATGGTATTTATTTCCATCGTTAAGCCGTCAATCAACAACAACCGCCCCGTCAACGTTTCACCAATCCCCATAATTAGCTTCATCGCTTCCATTGCTTGAATACTCCCGATAATTCCCGTAATCGGCGCAATCACCCCATTAGTCGCACAATTCTGTAATTCTTCGCCATCACTGGAATATAAACAGTTGTAACAAGGGCTATTGTTCCGCCCCGCTGTAAACACAGACACCTGTCCTTCAAAGCGAATTGCCGCGCCTGAAACTAATGGAGTTTGTCGTGTTACACACGCCTGATTAATCGCAAAACGGGTCTTAAAATTATCACTACAATCCAATACCACGTCGGCATTCTTCACCGCTTCATTCAATAACTCACCTTCTAAACGTTGCTGTATAGCATGAACTTCGACATCGGGATTTAATTTTTTCAGCGTTTCATGGGTTGAAATTGCTTTTCCTGTCCCAACATCGGCGGTGTAGTGAGCAATCTGTCTCTGTAAATTGGATAAGTCCACAGTGTCATTATCGTAAATTGTGATGTTGCCCACTCCCGCTGCCGCCAGATAAATAGCCGCAGGTGAACCAAGTCCACCTGCGCCAACAATTAACACCTTAGCGGCTAGGAGCTGTTGTTGTCCTGCTATATCTATTTGCGGCAACATGATTTGACGGCTGTATCTCAGTAGTTGGTTGTCATTCATAAGTCATATTTTTTGAGTAAGGTGATACCGTGATAATGCCAAAGAACGTAACAGAGTGCAAAAGCTGATTAATCTAGCACTCTCTGCTAGAGAGTGCTAAAATTGACCCAATCTGTAATTTAACTAAATCTTAGGAGCTATAAATGAATATACGTCCGTTACATGACCGCGTAATTGTTAAACGTCTTGAAGAAGAAACTAAAACCGCTGGCGGTATCGTTCTTCCTGGTTCTGCGGCAGAAAAACCAAGCCAAGGCATCGTGTTAGCAGTTGGTACAGGCAAAGCCTTAGACAACGGTACTGTTCGTCCTGTTGATGTAAAAGTCGGCGACAAAGTATTGTTCGGTAAATACGCAGGTAACGAAGTGAAAGTTGACGGTGATGACCTTATCGTTATGCGTGAAGAAGACATCATGGGCGTTTTAGGTTAAATAAATTCAAGACCTGCGAGGTTTTAAAAACCTCGCAGGTCTAAATCCCCACTCAAACAAACTTAAAGAATTAGGAATTAAAAAATGGCAGCAAAAGACGTATTATTTGGTGATGACGCACGAGTCCGTATGGCGCGTGGTGTAAACATCTTAGCAAACGCAGTAAAAGTTACTTTAGGTCCAAAAGGTCGTAACGCGATTTTAGACAAAAGCTTTGGCGCACCAACAATCACTAAAGACGGTGTATCTGTTGCGAAAGAAATCGAATTAAAAGACAAATTCGAGAACATGGGCGCACAAATGGTTAAAGAAGTTGCTTCGCACACGTCTGACGTGGCTGGTGATGGTACAACCACTGCAACTGTTTTGGCTCAATCTATCGTCAACGAAGGCTTAAAAGCCGTTGCCGCTGGCATGAACCCAATGGACTTAAAACGCGGTATTGATTTAGCCGTTATTAAAGCCGTTGAAGCGATTGTTGCCTCTGCTGCACCGTGTGCAGACAGCAAAGCGATTGCCCAAGTTGGCGCGATTTCGGCTAACTCTGACGAAGCGGTTGGTAGCATCATTGCTGAAGCAATGGAAAAAGTCGGCAAAGAAGGCGTTATTACCGTTGAAGAAGGTACAGGTTTAGAAAATTCATTAGACGTAGTGGAAGGGATGCAGTTTGACCGTGGCTACTTGTCACCCTACTTCATCAACAAACAAGAAAACATGAGCGTTGAATTAGATGATCCAATGATTCTAATCTACGACAAAAAAATCTCTAATATCCGTGATATGCTGCCTATCTTAGAAGGCGTAGCAAAATCAGGTCGTCCCTTATTAATCGTTGCAGAAGACGTTGAAGGCGAAGCCTTAGCGACTTTAGTAGTGAACACTATTCGCGGTATCGTTAAAGTAGCAGCTGTTAAAGCACCTGGTTTCGGCGACCGTCGTAAAGCTATGTTAGAAGACATTGCTGTGTTAACTGGCGGCGTAGTGATTTCAGAAGAAGTCGGTTTGAGCTTGGAAAAAGCAGAACTGTCACAATTAGGTACTGCAAAACGCGTTCAAATCACTAAAGAAAACACCACTATTATTGACGGTTTCGGTTCAGAAGAACAAATCAAAAACCGCGTTGCGCAAATTCGTGCGCAAGCCGAAGAAGCGACTTCTGACTACGACAAAGAAAAATTGCAAGAACGTTTAGCTAAATTAGCTGGCGGCGTTGCAGTAATTAAAGTCGGCGCGGCAACTGAAATCGAAATGAAAGAAAAGAAAGCCCGCGTAGAAGACGCGCTACATTCAACTCGCGCAGCGGTTGAAGAAGGCGTTGTTGCTGGCGGTGGTACTGCATTAGTCCGCGCTTTGTCTGCATTAGTTGGCTTAGAAGGCATCAACCACGACCAAACTGTTGGTATCAACATTTTACGTCGTGCAATGGAAGAGCCATTACGTCAAATCGTTGCTAACGCTGGCGACGAGCCTTCAGTTGTGTTCAACGAAGTCCAAAAGGGCAGCGGGAACTTCGGTTACAACGCGGCAACTGGTCAATACGGCGACATGATTGAAATGGGAATCTTAGACCCTGCAAAAGTAACCCGCACCGCGTTACAAAACGCAGCCTCTGTTGCTGGCTTAATGCTAACGACAGAAGTGATGATTGCTGATGCACCAAGCGATGACAAACATGGTCATGGCGGTGATATGGGCGGTATGGGCGGCATGGGTGGAATGGGCGGCATGATGTAATCATGCGGCTTTAACGCCTCTGTTTTGAAATATGAAGCCTCGGTTGTTTTTGCAATCGGGGCTTTTTTGTGTAGACTTTGTAGGGTGGGCAAACGGCTCTATCGTTTGCCCACGCCGTGTCATAATCGGTGGGCAAGCAAAAAGACGCTTGCCCACCCTACCTGACTGTAGTATTCCATCAGCGCCTGATCCAACTGTTCGGGCTATCACAACAATACACGAGCCATTTATAAATATGAATAACAAGAGACATATGGGAGTTGTTAAACTCGTCGACAGTCCTGAAGAAGGTGTTGGGTTTATTATCCTAACGACGGTACATGGAACTAAGGACATTCCGTTTGATATTGAATGCAATGGTCATTTGGATGAAAATGATAAGGTGACTTTTATTATCGTTAAGGGGAGAAAAGGTTTTGAAGCGCAAGATATTTCAAAATATGTGATAAATTAACCCAAATAAATCTCAAAGTGACGCTCTTGAAAACTTAGCCCTGTAGGTCGGAATAAGCCTTATTGAGCGGGAGCGAAATAAGGCGTTTCCGACATTTCCATGAGTTGTCGGAAACACCCACCCTGCGCTATCGCTTGGGTGGGTTTATTCCGACCTACAAAACTTACTTATCTAGCTGCGTAGGTTGGGTTGCCGCTTTTTGGCAACCCAACACAACCCCGCACGGTTATGATTACAAACGTTATTTATTCGTCCCGTTTGTTGGGTTGCAAAAAGCCGCAACCCAACCAACCTACCTGACTAATTGAATCAAATAATCACGGTAACAAACCGCACTATAGAGCGTATTAAAAAATTTGCCAGCTACTATGTACCCGTTGGCATAGGGTATTATTGATATGTCCATAATAGTTACTCCAAAAGCTAAGCTGTTTTATCTAGGAAACGAGTAAAAAGTATTTAATCGTCTGAAAAGCTTACCTTGCTTAGTGACACAACTTTTCTAATATTTCCTTAGCCTAACGAAGTGTAGCTTAAACACATAATTTTACTTGTCTAACTAATTTAATTCCTTACTAAAGCATTTAATCGGAGTACAAGCCTAGGTTTGTACTCCGATTATTTTAAGCCAAGCCCAGCACATCCTGCATATCATACAATCCGCGTTCTTTATCTTTTAACCAAATCGCTGCGCGTACCGCGCCATTCGCAAACGTCATGCGACTACTGGCTTTGTGGGTGATTTCTAAACGCTCACCTTCGTCGGCAAACATCACTGTGTGTTCACCGACAATATCACCCGCACGAATGGTAGAAAAACCGATGGTTTTGCGGTCACGTTCGCCTGTATAACCTTCTCTGCCGTAAACTGCGCAGTCTTTTAAATCACGACCTAGAGTGCTGGCTATCACTTCGCCCATGCGTAATGCTGTGCCAGATGGTGCATCAACTTTATGGCGATGATGGGCTTCAATGATTTCAATATCGGTGCTGTCACCCATGACTTTAGCCGCCATTTCCAGTAATTTTAGCGACAAATTTACCCCGACACTAAAATTGGGTGCGAATACGATGGCAATGTCCTCAGCGGCTTTGGCAATTTCGGCTTTTTGTGCTTCATTGTAACCTGTTGTACCGATGACTATTTTTTTACCTGCACGGCGGCATTGTTCGATAAACGCCATTGACGCATCAGGACGAGTAAAATCAATCAACACATCAAAGTCACTCATAGCCAAGGCTAAATCACCCTTCACTTTAATACCAAGTGTGCCAATACCCGCTAATTCGCCTGCATCTTTACCGATAGCTAAACTTTCTGGACGAGAAATAACGGCAGTAACACTCGCATGGTTAACTGCCACGGCTGCTTTTATTAAGCACAAACCCATACGCCCAGACGCGCCTACAATTGCAATACGATTCATAACTTCTTATCCTGTTAAACCATTAAATTATTTTGTCAAAAAAGTTTTTCACGCCATCCAACCATGATGACTCTTGTGGGCTGTGATGCTTACCACCACTGGTTAACGACTCACCTAATTTTTCGACTAAGGCTTTTTGATCTTTGGTTAAATTCACAGGTGTTTCAATCTGAACTTTACACAATAAATCACCGACAGGGCCACCGCGCACTTGTTTAACGCCTTTACCGCGTAATCTAAATTGTTTGCCTGTTTGCGTTTCGGCAGGAATTTTTAACAATACTTTACCATCTAAGGTAGGCACTTCAATACTATCCCCTAAACAAGCAGTAACGAAACTAATCGGCACTTCACAATACAAATTCGCTCCATCACGATTGAAAATAGAATGTGGTTTTACTTGAATTTCAACATATAAATCACCAGCAGGTCCGCCGCGTTCACCCGCTTCACCTTCACCCGCTAAACGAATTCTATCGCCTGTATCTACCCCAGCAGGAATTTTAACTGACAGCGTTTTGGTTTCTTGTACTCGACCTTGACCATAACATTTACCGCAGGGGTCCTTAATTTGTTTACCTGTACCCCGACAAGTTGGACACGCTTGCTGTACAGAAAAGAAACCTTGCTGCATTCTGACTTGCCCATGACCATGACAAGTTGAGCAAATAATTGGGCTAGAACCTTTTTTAGCACCCGAACCGCCACACTCGCCACAACCCACTAACACAGGAATATGAATTTTTTGTTCAGTCCCAGCAACGGCTTCCTCTAAGGTGATTTCCATAATATGGCGCAAATCTGAACCTCGCTGCACACCACTACCACGCTGTCTACCGCCGCTACCGCCAAAAATATCGCCAAACACATCGCCAAAAATATCACCGAAGCCTTCGCCACTAAAACCACCTGGTCTGCCACCACCCATTGAGGGATCAACACCTGCGTGACCAAATTGGTCGTAAGCTGCGCGTTTTTTAGGGTCGGATAACACCTCATAGGCTTCTTTAATTTGTTTAAACTTCGCTTCAGCTTCTGCGGGATTATCGGCGTTTCTGTCTGGATGAAATTTCATCGCTTTGCTGCGATAACTTTTCTTAATTTCAGCATCACTGGCGTTACGCTCAACGCCCAGCAATTTATAAAAGTCTTCTTTTGTTGCCATGAGTTAATAATCTATTGTGTTGTTAGTGGGCGTTATTATAAAACAGATAACAGGGTATCTATTATAAATGCTAAATAGCACAGCAACGAAATGGCAAGCAGTGCTTAGAAAATAAATAACAATTTGCGGATATGGTAGCTACTCAATCGAATATCAAGCGACATTGGAAGTTTTATTAGCAAGGAAAACTAGCTGTGGCTATTGAAAAAACAGATCGGTAGTGAGATAAAGCGTTATCTAGGTTTTAATAACTGCCAGTTCTTTAAAGGACTGGCAGTCATTCTTGAAAGCAAAAACAACAGATTTGATACACCACCTTTTTCGTGGACGCTAACAACCCCAACGTAACGCCGCTGTATGCACAGGCGCATCCCACAACGCCAGCAATTCTTCATCCATCAACGTCACCGTAATTGAACACCCCGCCATATCAATCGACGTGGTGTAATTGCCCACCAACGAGCGCGTGATATTAACGCCGCGTACTTGCCAAAACTGCGCAGCTAATTCATATATCAAATACAATTCCATTAACGGAGTCGCGCCAAAACCATTGACGTGCAGTAATACCGCTTGTCCCACTTTGGGTTGTAATTCGGCATCAATTGCAGAGGTTAGGTGTTCGACAATTTCAGTCGCCGTGCCTAACAGTAAGGTGTCGTGTCCACGTTCACCATGAATCCCGACCCCCATTTCCATTTCTGTGTCGCTGATAGTAAAGGTAGGATGCCCCAACGCAGGCACGGTACAACTGTTTAGAGCCACGCCCATTGACGCGGTTGCTGCATTGACTCTATCGCCCAAGGCTTTGCACGTCGCTAAATCCGCGCCCTGTTCTGCTGCCGCGCCAACGATTTTTTCCACGATTAACGTACCCGCTACGCCACGCCGTCCTGTGCTGTGCGTTTTTGGTAGCGACACATCATCATCCACCAACACAGTCGCATTAGGACACTCCAGCATTTCAGCGGCGATTTCAAAATTCATCACATCGCCTGCATAATTTTTTACGATGAATAAAACACCTGCTTCACTACCAACGGCTTGTGCGGCGGCAAGCATTTGATCGGGAGTCGGCGAGGTAAAAACTTGCCCCGCACAGGCGGCATCCAACATTCCAACACCCACAAATCCCGTATGCAACGGCTCATGCCCAGAACCACCCCCCGAAATTAACGCCACTTTGCTGGGATTAACGTTTAGGCGTTGTATAAAACGCGGCTGACTATTGAGCTGAATAATATCACCATGCGCTTTTGCAAAACCGTTCAGACTTTCATCTAATAAAGTATCGACTTGATTAATAAACTTTTTCATAACCGTTGCTCCGTGTGGTAAAAGTTAAAGTGCTTTTAACGCAGCTGTTACCGCCTCCAAATCAGGCAAAATCCACGTCGGTTGATAATCCAATTCCACTAAATCGGCTTCGCTGGAAATACCCGTCAACACCATCAAACTACGAATACCCGTATTGACCGCGCCCAAAATATCTGTTTCTACACGGTCGCCAATAGCGATAGTTTCATCCAATGACGAGCCTAATAACGCAATCGCTTGTTGATACATAATCGGTTCAGGTTTACCGACACACACAGGCGCAATATCCGATGCCGTTTGAATGGCGGCTAAAATCGCGCCATTACCGTGGGTGATACCGTGTTCAGTCGGTAACGTAGTATCCGCATTAGTGCCGATAAAGGCTGCGCCATTACGCACATTTAAGGTTGCCGTCGCTAACTTATCCCAAGTCAGCGTGGAATCTTTACCTACTACAACCACATCGGCATTGACTTCATAAAGCCCCGTTAGTGTGAATCCCAATTCCGCTAACGGCTGACTTGCGCCGTCTTCACCCAACACATAAACCCGCGTTTTCTCAGGTTCATAATGCTCGGCAAGATACAAAGCCGTGGCGATACCCGACGTTAAAATTTCATTCAATGCCACTGTCACCCCCATTTTTGCCAACTTAGTGACATACTGTTCACGGGTCAAACTGGCATTATTAGTCGCTAAAATAAAACGTATTTCTCTATCACGCAACAATTGAAAAAACTCGGTTAACCCCGCAATGGCTTTATCGCCGTGCCATAACACGCCATCCATGTCGATGATAAGGGCTTTAATATTGGTAAAATCTTGCATAGTATTATTCTCGAAAAGTAACAAAGTGGTGTGAGTATCGTATAGGCTGTTGACTAGCACAAGTGCGTTATGCAGTTTAAGTGAATTGTGCCTTACAAGCGCATAGTAAACTTTGTTATTACCATAAAATACTGGATAATACAAAACAACATCATGACGACAACCTTGTATATAGGTTGGTTGTTTGCACCTTGGATTCAAGTACCAATAAGATGAATCAATCGATAAACAAACAAAAGTTAAAATACGGCAAGCTCAGCGCGGCGGTAAGTGATCTATTTGAAGAATTGGTCATTGCCAATGAAGAACTTGTTTTTCAAAACGCAGAAAAAGAAAAACGAGCCGCTGAATTAATCATCGCCAATACAGAACTTGTTTTTCAAAACGCAGAAAAAGAAAAACGAGCCGCCGAATTAGTCATTGCCAATACAGAACTCGCTTTTCAAAATGAAGAAAAAGAAAAACGAGCCTCTGAATTAATCATTGCCAATGCAGAACTTGTCTTT
>CAIUVX010000130.1 GCA_903902705.1 uncultured Methylococcales bacterium | reverse complement strand
CCGTTCGCCCTGAGCTTGTCGAAGGGTGGACGGTTAAGCCGTTCATGGTTCGACAGGCTCACCACGAACGGCTTAACCTTGTTCCAAATACCAGAAAACTTTTGTTCATCTACTTACCAATAAAAAACACTATTAATAAAATAATTTTTAAATCAATATGTTACTTACTAAATATATGAACAAGCCCAACATAGAGTAGTGTTTTACCCCGTGTTAAGCCGTTTCCTACTATGTAACTTCTCCACCCTCGAAAAGAGTTAAACTACCAAACACTTCATGCGGTGTTCTTTGAACAAGTTGAACGCAAAGCCGCATGAATTCTGAAATTGCATTTATGACTTGAATCCAAGTTTTCATATTAACTTTTGAAAATGGCGAAAGCATAGAAACTGATTTAAAAAATCTGCTTGAAAAATATGTCGATATAAATAGCTTAAATACTGCTCAACTGAATAAAGACTGGGGATGCTTAGAATTTAATAATGGCATGGTCGATATAGAGCCTAAAACACTCTATCGTTATGCGACAGAACATATAAAGCACATCTTAACCTGCTAATAATTCGCCGACCACATCAGCACGTTACGAACCTAAGCCAAACAGCCACATAACAACAAGTATTAAAAAAGGTAAAAAAGTGGGACTACAAGAGAATTTTGAACAATTACCGTTAAAAGATTTTGCCGAAAAAGCCTATTTGGATTATTCCATGTATGTGATTCTCGACCGTGCTTTGCCGCATATTGCCGATGGTTTAAAACCTGTACAGCGGCGTATTGTGTATGCGATGTCTGAACTAGGTTTATCAGCAGCGGCGAAATATAAAAAATCAGCCAGAACGGTGGGTGATGTGTTGGGTAAATACCATCCACACGGTGATTCTGCCTGTTATGAGGCGATGGTATTAATGGCGCAGCCGTTTTCATATCGTTATCCATTGGTCGATGGGCAAGGCAATTGGGGTTCACCCGATGATCCCAAATCGTTTGCCGCGATGCGTTATACCGAATCCCGTTTAACAGGTTACGCGAATACGCTACTCAGCGAGTTAGCACAGGGTACGGTGGAATGGGCAGATAATTTTGATGCTACGCTACAAGAGCCTGTGTTATTACCAGCGCGGTTGCCGAATATTTTGCTCAACGGCACTATGGGGATTGCTGTGGGCATGGCAACGGACATACCACCGCATAATTTACGCGAAGTCGCCAATGCCTGTATGTTGTTATTGGATGAGCCAGACAGCTCATTAGAAGCATTGTTCGCTCACATTCTAGCCCCAGATTATCCCACCGAAGCTGAAATTATCACCTCCGCCGACGATATACAAAAAATGTATGCGACAGGTATCGGCTCTATAAAAATGCGTGCCATTTATGAGCTAGAAGACGGTAATATTGTCATCACTGCTCTGCCTCATCAAGTGTCTGGGTCTAAACTCATGGAGCAAATCGGCGCACAAATGTTGGCGAAAAAATTACCGATGCTGGACGATTTACGCGATGAATCCGATCACGAAAATCCTACCCGCTTGTTGTTGATCCCCAAAAGCAAACGCTTTGATGTCGAAGCTGTGATGTCGCATTTATTTGTGACCACCGATTTAGAAAAAAGTTATCGTGTCAATATGAACATGATAGGCACGGATGGTAGACCACGCGTTAAAGGCTTAAGAGAAATTTTGGTTGAATGGCTGGCATTTCGTACCGAAACGGTGCGCCGCCGTTTGCAATATCGCTTGGATAAATTATTAGCACGACTGCATATTCTCGATGGTTTGTTGATTGCCTATCTAAATATTGATGAAGTCATCGCGATTATTCGACACGAAGATAAACCTAAAGCTGTCTTCATGTCACGATTTGGACTCAGCGATACTCAGGCTGAAGCTATATTAGAAATAAAATTACGCCAATTGGCAAAACTGGAAGAAATAAAAATTCGCGGTGAACAAAATGAACTGGAAAAAGAACGTGCGACACTGGAAAAAACCCTAGGCTCACCCCGTTTGCTTAATCGCTTAATCAAAAAAGAAATTGCCAAAGACAGTGAACAATACGGTGATGATCGTCGCTCTCCTTTGGTTGCAAGAACTGCTGCGCAAGCGTTAAAAACCACCGAACTCATTAATAATGAGCCACTAACCGTAATTGTGTCAGAAAAAGGCTGGATACGCGCAGCAAAAGGTCATGAATTTGATGTTGAAAGCTTAAGTTACCGCTCAGGCGATAGCTTTTTGGCGGCGGTAAAAGCTCGCTCAACCCAACAAATTTATTTGTTGGATTCCACAGGACGCGCTTACAGCACTTCAACGCACGATTTGCCCTCCGCAAGAACACAAGGTGAACCGTTAACAGGACGACTTAATCCGCCTGCGGGCGCAGCGTTTAAACATTTGTTAGCAGGCAATCCCGATGATTGGGTAGTATTGGCTAGCAGTCATGGCTATGGTTTTAAAGTTCAGTTAAAAGAATTATTGAGTAAGAATAAAGCTGGTAAACTACTCATCAACCTGTCTGATGGTTCTACTGTGCTATCCCCTGTATTGCTTGATAACGAAGCAAACTTATTAGCGGTGGCAACATTACAAGGTCGATTGTTGATTTTTCCACTGACAGAATTACCCGCCTTAAGTAAAGGCAAAGGTAATAAATTAATCCAAATACCTATTCCTGATTTAGCCGCTGGCACAGATACTGTTGTTGCTATAGTTGGCGTTACAGAAAACAGTGTATTAAAAGTTATTTCGGGTAAACAATTTGTTACTCTAAAATCGATAGATATAGCGCATTACACAGCAAACCGTGCCAAGCGTGGACTTCCGTTACCTAGAGGTTTTCAACGCGTTGATAGCTTAGAATGTGTGTTTGATTAAACTGGATTTAGAATAATTTTCTACCATTATTTTTACTGATATATACTCATTGATTATGAAGTCTAAGCTATTAATAGCAATACCTTTACTGGTTGCCACTGCGAATTTATTGTACTTACTAAGTAATGAATTTTATATGAAAATACATTATGAAAATACTCTGCTTATAATAAACAGTGTATTTATGATTATTTTGCTAATTATTTATTATAAAAAAACAATAAATAATGTCTTGAAGCAAGATAATTATGGTAGTAATTTGCCTGATAATATGCCTACCGACCCATTTCAACTTAATGCACAAATTTTAATTCAGTATTTTCCTGATTTTCTTTGTATAAAAGACAATGAAGGACGTTGGTTAGCTGCGAGTGATATCTACTTAAAAATTTTTAATTTACAAGATATTGATTATATCGGTAAGACAGATTCTGAGCTTTTTCATTATTCAAACATGAATGCTGATATATTAAAAGTTAGTTTTATTCAAGATAAAAGTGCATGGAATGCAAGGCAAGCTATTAAAGAAACTCGCAGTGTTATTTTTGATAAACAACGAAAAATATTAGAGATAAGCAGAATACCTATTTTTGACAATAAAAAAAATGAACTAAAATTAATAGTGACAGGGAATTTTGTTAGTACAGATGACAGAAGAAAAAACCAATTAGAATTATTACCTAAAGCCTTTGAGACCTGTCATTTAAATTTTATGTTTTTAGATAAAAACTTCACTATTACTGAAGCTAATAGCTCGTGTACTTTATTAACTGAATACTCAAGTAGTGAATTAAAAGGCAAGGAATTATCTTTTATTATCAAAGGCAAGCTAACCCACCTCCAAACTGATTTTTTTACTAATAGCCCCAGAAAATTATGGTCTGGTGAGTTCAAGTGTCTACCTAAAAGTGGGCGTGATTTCCCCATAAAATTAGAAATTTCGGCTATATTAAGAGACGATAGTAGCGTGGTTTATTTTGCTAGTCTGCTGGATATTACTCAACAAAAACAAGCTGAAAGACGCATTATAAAGCTGTCTTATTATGATGAATTAACGGGATTAATAAATCGATTCATGTTCTATGATCGATTAAGAAAATTTATCTCCTCAGTTAAAGCGGGTAATATCCACGGTACAGTACTGGTAGTAGATCTTGATCGATTTAAAATAATTAATGAATCATTAGGACACGATGCAGGTAATGAATTACTAAAAGTGGTTGCTAGTCGATTACAAGACCTGATAGGTCCTAATGATATTGCTGCACGATTAAGTGGTGATGAATTTGCTATTTTAATGCCCAGCGAACAAACCTATGAGCAAGCAGTTTATGCTGCTTCTATCGTTGCTGGGAAAATAGGTCAACGATTATCAGAAGTGATGTATGTTAATAATCACGAGGCTTTTATTGGCTCAAGTATTGGTATTTCAATTTTCCCTGAAGACTGCCGTACTACAGAAATATCACTGAAAGCAGAGGTATTATTAAGAAATGCTGATATAGCCAGAAATAATGCTAAAACCCAAGGAAAAAATAATTATCAGTTTTATAATAAAGATCACAACAGTCTTTCAAAAGACAAGCTGATAATGGAATTAAATTTACGCAAAGCCATTGCAAAAAATGAATTGAAACTTTATTACCAACCGCAATATGAAGCACATAGCAGAAAACTGTGTGGTGCTGAGGTATTAATTCGCTGGTTTCAAAATAATGAAAAAATGATTCCACCTGATCAATTTATCGCTCTCGCTGAAGATACGGGATTAATTATTGAGATAGGTTATTGGATTTTACACGCTGCCTGTCATCAACTTAAAAAATGGTTGGATGCTGGACTTCCATTACAGCAAGTTTCGGTCAATGTTTCTGCGCAACAATTTTCTGATCCCAATTTCTTACCTTTAGTACAAAAAGCCCTGAGTGAATCAGGGTTACCAGTGGAACATTTAGAATTAGAAATTACTGAATCTATGTTAATTGGTGATGCTAGATTTATTGATTTGCAGCTACAACAATTACAGCGTATGGGTATAAAATTAGCATTGGATGATTTTGGTACAGGTTATTCCTCTTTATCTTATTTAAAAAATTTCCCCATTGATGTATTAAAAATGGATCAATCTTTTGTCAAAGGTATGACTGTTGATTCTAAAAATGCCAGAATCGCTTGTGCTATTATCGAAATTGGACATTCGCTTAAACAAAAAGTCATTGCTGAAGGGGTAGAAACCAAAGAACAATTTGATTTTTTAAGAAAACACGGTTGCGATATTATTCAAGGATACTATTTTAGTAAACCGTTAGCCGCTGTGGAAATGACTGAGTTTTTAAAAGCTGATTATGATAAGTTTTGGATACCCGTCAAAAAGAATCCGTTTGAATAATTGAGGAGCATTAATGGCTCTTCCTGATTTCGTGGGGTAGCCACTATATGCAGTACATTAGAAGTTACGAATAGATATGATAAATATCATAAAATCAATGACTAAACGAAATATACCCTATATTCACACACTACACACGCACTTACCCCACGAAATCAGGAAGAGCCAAGATTATCACCAACTGTCTTTCTGAAATAAGCTTAATTTGGTAAAACGTTTAATGAAAACCGAAGCCCAAGCCAACACACTAAAACTCATCAACGTAATCTGGGAAAGTAGCTAATTTATACTGAGTACAAACCTAGGTTTGTACGCCCGTTTGCTGCTTAAAATAGTAGTAATGAGTCATCACACAATTGCCATACACGGATTACAGTGTTTATTGACACCTTAGTTACGCTAAAATAGCGGCTACATTACTCATTATCATCTATCACTATGAAACAAGTCGAGCTACTCTCTCCTGCGGGAACTATTAAAAATATGCGTTATGCGTTCGCTTACGGCGCGGATGCCGTTTATGCAGGGCAACCACGTTATAGTTTGAGAGTGCGTAACAATGATTTTTTGAGCGACAATTTAGCAATTGGAATTAACGAAGCGCATCGCTTAGGCAAAAAGTTTTTCCTAGCCACCAATGTAATTCCACACAATGCCAAAGTTAAAACCTTTATGGCGGATATTGCCCCCGTTATCGCGATGAAACCTGATGCCTTAATTATGGCAGACCCTGGTTTAATTATGATGGTACGCGAAACCTATCCTGATATGCCGATACATTTATCAGTACAAGCCAATACAGTTAATTATGCCAGCGTTAATTTTTGGAAAAGCATGGGCGTGGAGCGGGTTATTTTATCGCGTGAATTATCGCTGGATGAAATTGCCGAAATTCGCCAACGCTGTCCAGATACCGAATTAGAAGTGTTTGTGCATGGCGCGTTATGTATTGCTTATTCAGGGCGTTGTTTATTATCAGGTTATTTTAATCACCGCGATCCTAATCAAGGCACTTGTACCAATTCTTGCCGCTGGAAATATGACACCATTCCTGCACAGGAAAATGCCGAAGGTGATTGGTTGCCCACTGAAAAGACTGAAGTGCTATCTATGTCTGACATTAGTAACGCCAGTTGTGGCGGCGCGGAACGTCATCCTTTGGCTGATAACATTTATTTTCTCGAAGAAGAAGGGCGTAAAGGCGAATTACTGCCTGTGATGGAAGATGAAAATGGCACTTACATCATGAATTCAAAAGACTTACGCGCCATTGAACACGTTCAACGTTTGGTTGAAATTGGTATCGATTGCCTTAAAATCGAAGGACGCACCAAATCACATTATTATGTGGCGCGTACTGCACAAACCTATCGTCTAGCCATTGATGATGCCTTGGCAGGTCGCGCATTTCAACCTGAATTAATCGGCGTATTAGAAAATCTTGCCAATCGAGGTTATACCGATGGTTTTTATCAGCGTCATCACACTCACGAACAACAAAATTATCTACACGGCTATTCCAAAAGCCATCAACAACAATTTTGTGGTGAAATCCGCAGTTATGATAGCGAAACAGGGTTAGCAACTATCGACGTGAAAAATAAATTTTCAGTCGGTGATACGCTGGAACTGATTTTACCCGAAGGCAATCAAAATATTACCGTTGAACGTATGGAAGGTATGTACGGGCAGGAAATGCAGGAAGCCTCAGGTGGCGGTTATGAAGTAAAAATACCGCTACCCGCCACACAAACAGGGCATGGTTTGTTGGCACGGTATTATTAAATATTGGTAAGGTATCTGATTGTTTGGGTTGGACACCGCTTAATTGAACAGTTTGGTAGGATGGGTAGAACACAGTGAAACCCATCACACCGCAGGTTGTGATGGGTTTCGCTATCGCTCTACCCATCCTACATTTGCCCATCTTACGGGTTAAAACGTTGCGCTCAGGCATTTCCCATACCCACCCACATCGTCACCACTGACGGGCTGCGCTACCGCTTGCCTGTCCGTGGCGACGGTGTGGGCTTGCTTAACTGGCTGTTTGACCTAGGGCAAAACGGAAGCCGATGAAGTAGTTGCGATCATCAGGCGTGTTATTGATACGGAAAGCAGAACGTGAGTGCCTCGCATTGTTGCCCCAAGAACCGCCGCACAACACCCGTGACGTGCTGGCATCATTATTGCTCGTGCAATTAGTCTCGCTGCCGTCATACAGATCAACGTAAGCTGAACACGTCCATTCCCAGACATTACCCGTCATATCATACAAACCCCACGGATTAGCGGGGTATGAACCGACTGCAACAGTAGTTTTTTTATAAACCCCTGTTTTTGCACCACAGTTATTATAATCCTGACTACTACCGTCATAGTTGGCTTGTTGGGTGTTAATACAATCGCCTGTATAAAATGCAGTTGTTGTACCTGCACGAGCTGCATATTCCCATTCTGCCTCAGTCGGTAGCCGATAGCTTTTACCTGTTTGAGTATTTAGTTTGTTAATAAAGTCCTGCACATCGTTATAACTGACGCTGTCAACGGGCAAATTATCCCCTTTAAAGTTCGATGGATTTTTACCCATTACAGCCTGCCATTGCGCTTGAGTCACTTCGTATTTACCGATTGAAAAATCCTCTACACAGACTTTATATTGTTTTTCATTGCTTGCCCTTTCCTTTTCAGTATCAGGGCTACCCATCATAAAACAACCACCTTTGATAGCGACCATTTCGGGTTCAATGACGTTAATTTCTTGCACGGGTTTGGTCTTGGATTCGGAAACCGTTTTTCCACTTCTTGTTTTTTTTGCAGATCCAAGAGCTGCTAACTCTGCCTCTTGTTCTGGTGTTAGACCAGATGATAAAAGTGGACTTATTTTGGTTGAACTTGGTTGAATTGTTTCTCTGGCTGTGCGTTTTTCTGTTTCAGCCGCTAATTGTTCTAACCGCTTTTTTTCAGCTTTAGCTCTAGCTTGCCGTGCTGCTTTAGCCTCTGCTTGTTGTTGGGCTTTTTGCGCCATTAAAACTTTTTCCTGATGTAATTCGTCTTCCCGTTCCTTTATTGTTTTAGCTTGAGTCACATGGCTAGGTAGCAAAACACTGATAATTACGAATAAGAAAATTAAAAAAAATAAACGTTTAGGGTTTACTGCATTTGTCATGATAGACCTGTTTTTTATCTGTGTTATTAGCATCAAGTGCTTGTTTATATAACTGACAAGCGTGTGGAATATCTTCTTTTACCCCCAAGGCAAACGCATAACTGGAAGCTAATAAATTAATGGCTTTAGTATTGCCCGCATTGACTAGCGGCTGTAAAAGTTCAACAGCAAGCGACTGTTTGCTGAAATCATCACCCTCTAACCACGTTTGAGCTTGTTTAAGTTGTTGCTCTGGCGTTGGTTTTTCGGGTTGTTTTGGCGTAACTACTACGGGTATAGGTGTTGTCTGGACTAGAATGGGTTTTTCATTAGCTTGCATTATTTTAGTTATAGCATAAATAACGATTATTGAAATCAACAACGCTATTACAAAGAATCTAACCGTTCTGGCAAAGATATTTTTTACCATCGACAATGTTGCGCTACCAATATCGTAAAAAGGACGTTTCTTTATTCCTATGTCTTTTTTTGGCTGAACATTTGCCAACTTCGGCGTGGCTTTGACCGTTTTTTCAATAATTTCAACAGGTTTTACTGGCTCTGGTTTTTTAATCTCTGGCGGTGGCTTTTTGATGGGTTCATCTGGCTTTGCTACAATCCCTGCAACCGCCCATTTGCCTATAAACTCAACTGAGCCAATTTTTTGGGCGTACAACTCAGTCAATAATGAATCACGATTTTTTTCTAATTCACTGAGTTGTTCGATAGGTGATTTTAATATGTTTATTGCCTCCAAATAGACCTTATCATCTAGTTGCCCGTGATGCAGTAGGTCAAGCAACAACGTTCTTATCTTGCTAAAGCGGTCGTTACGCGGACTTTTACCACTGTGGGCAATTAATAAATCACCACCCCCCAAGGTAAAAATCTGCGGCGTTTGTGTGCTTTCAGTTTTTACCTGTTCTTTAACATAGGCAAACAATTCACTTAATTTGATAACCCCTTGTGCGTGTTTATCGGCATCACCTGTAGCAATACCGTTAATTAAATGTTTGGTGAACACACTGTAAAGGTCGCCTTCTTTTTCTACCGCCGTTTGGTTAGCGGTAGAAGCGGTCATGATGTGTAAACCACCGCCCTCATCTTTGGTCAGTTCTGCCAAGGTTTGATTAACTTGACTCGATAATGCCCCTTTCAAAAAAACCTTGTCAATAGCTCCGCTAAAACAACAATCCAAAATCAAAATAATTCGATTGCAATAAGATTCATCAATCAGCTCTTTAATTTGGCTAACGGCAATAGCGGTGACTTGTAGGGCATCGACTTGGGTATCTTTCGCGCTTAAATAAAGCTGCTGCTTCAAATTGGTCGGTATACCATGCCCCGAAAAATAAATGAGGACGACATCATTTTTGGTGGCTTTTTTTAAGATGTTGAATAGCCCCACTTCAATCTCTTGTCGAGTTTTGTTAATCAGTTGCGGCATAACCTGAAATTGCCCACGTTCAGAGTCAGCTAATACGGCAGCTAACCCCTGCACATCCTTTGGAGGACAACGCAACTTAGCTATTCCAGAATTTTCCTGAAATTCATTATTGCCAATTAATAGGGCATAACGCTGTTCAGTCATGCGATTCCGAATCAATAAATTGTTCTAGGCTAGTTAGGATGTGTTCTATTTGGTTGGATTTGAGGTTTTGTGCGTTGAGTTTAATGACTTTGTCGCCGTTTTTAATTTCGATTTGCAAAGAAGAATTGAACGTTAAATAGCTTTTTAGTGTTTCAATTAAAGCGAGTACTGCACCGCTTTTTAAAAAAACCAGTGCTAACACGCCTATGGTAATCGGGTCGCCTTTGTTTTTGCTACCTTGTTCGCTGTCACCCTTTGCACGCTGAACGTCTACATCGGTTTCTCGTTTTAGGATTTGGTACAAATCTTCGGTTAAAGTCTGTAATCTATCTGGGCTTAAGTCGTCGTTTTTAAGAATTAGTTGAATGCTCATTGGGTTTCTCCATTTGGGTTTTAGGGATTTTAATATGAAAACTATGGTTTCGCTTATAAAACTTTGTGTTGGAGCGGTTTTACGCTGTATTGGAATACTACGGTAAGAAGTTCATCGACTGTATTCATGTTACCCAGTTCAGTATCTTTAGGTATTCGCTGAATGAATTGACATCCTCCCCCCGCTAAAGCAGGGGGATTCCTACTGCTAGACGCTTATGCCCAAGCGCGAGAATATTCTTAGCAGCATTAATATCTCTATCATGCGTCGTGCCACACTCAGCACACGTCCATTCTCTTATTCGCAAACCTGCTCTCCCTTTCGGACTATTTGCGGATATTAGCCCGCAACACGAACAAGTTTGGGTAGTGTAGTTTTCGTTGATTTCTATAAACACGCCTTGCGTCGCTATCGACTTATAGTCAAGTTGTGTTTTCAGCATAAACCAACCTGCATCCAAAACGGATTTAGCCATCTTGGTTTTTGCAAGTGATTGACTGCTGACGTTGCCAACAATGATTAAACTGTTTTCTTTGGCTATCTTATGGGTGAATTGATGGATTTCGTCCTTGCGGGTGTTTTTTATCTTGGCATGAATGGCTTTAATGGGCTTTTTATCCTTAGCTCGTTGCGCTTTGCCCAGTTTTTGTTCTAAGTTTCTGTAGCAATCTTGACGTGCCAAACACTCGCCATTTGAACAGGTAGCCGTGGTTTTCAGTCCTAAATCAATCCCAATTTGTCCGCCTTCCGCTGGTCTTGCTACCGTTTCAACTTTAACCACAATATTGAAATACCAACGTCCACGCGCATCTTGACTAAAACACCCTGAACGAAAAGCAAACTGTGATAATCCATAACTATCCCAGACTTTGAAATAAAGCCCCGCGTATCTGACACACCCATTCACCCACTTCGCCGCGCCTGACTTAAACGGAATCCAGCCCAGTGCTTTTTTAGAACCGCCAGAACACCGCCAACTCAACTTGTTTTTCTTGGCTTGTTTTCTGGCTTTCGCATGAACGGCAATGGTTTCTTGAACTGCTGTTGAATCGATCATCATGCCGCGTTGTTTGCGTATTCCTTTCAAATCCTTCATCAACTCAAATGCCGATGTACCCAAATTCATATAACCGACTTCTGGAATCGCTATCCACGAGTATTCAGCCGAGTCCGCATTCGCCGCGTTCCGCTTCATGGTCAAACCATTTCAAACCATCAACGGCAATTCTGAAACCATCGGTTTTGAATTGTTTGGTGTCGTTTGGGTCAAGCTCCAAGCCAAGCAAACAACAAACCGCCGTTACATCCAATTGCCTCAACTGTTCAATGTTCATAAAAAACCTACTAGGGAAAGAAAGAGTTAAGCCGCTTTACGTTTTTTAATGTCGTAAACAGTCAAACAATCTGAGACCGTGACACAAAGCCCGTGCTTAGTTTCGCCGCTGGTTTTATCCTGCCATTGGTTCGGTTTAAGCGTACCTATTACCGTCAAAACATCGCCTTTTTTTAACGTGGCTATGCGTTCGGCTACCTCATTAAACGCGATTCCAGAAACGACTATTGGGGACGGTTCACCCACGGATACCGATAGTAGAAAATTACAGTATTTTGCGCTGTTACCCGTGCGTAGTTCTGTATCGCGTAAAAGCTTGCCATTAATCAGTGATTCAATCATTTTTACACCTGTTTTTAGTGTTTTTCGTGTATTTTTGCAAAAAACAAAAATTGTAAGCGGTTGTTTTGCATCATTATTTTTTTAGCGTGTTTTCAAAGTGTCGT
>CAIUVX010000129.1 GCA_903902705.1 uncultured Methylococcales bacterium | reverse complement strand
CGCAGCGCGTGGGAACTAGAGATAATCATTCATTACCCCATAAGTGTTTTTTATAATTTACGGATAATGTGCCGTCTCCCCCTTCCATACAGCCTAACAGTTGGTATTCATCTAATACTTGTAAGATGCGTTGCCCTTCGGTTTGTGCCGATTCTTTTAACTCGGTTTTAAGACAAACGCTAATAAAGCGTTTAGCCATTTCATTGACTGAACAATGTTCTTTTTCGGCAACGGCTTTTAAACGCATTTCTAATTCGGGTTCAAGCTCAATGGTTAGCATTTTCCTAACTCCTGTTTTAATTGATTGACTCGTTCCCACGCGCTGCGTGGGAACTAGAGAGTTTCTTCCATTCACTCATATCCATTCCCATTAATTAATGAAATAATGGCTTGCTTAATTTCGCTAAACTTTTCATTTGTTATTTTCCCTGCAATACCAGAAAATAAACTCTCATGGGCAGTAAATAATTTACCCACTCTGGCATAACTCACCCGTTGCAAACTACCGTTAATAAAATCAGTCTGATTAATTTCAATCGCCTGTTTATCATAAGCTTTGCTGGTTATTTGACACACTAACCAATCACCTTGACCCACATTAGCCAATAACAAAGCAGGGCGGTATTTATTTTGCAATAAATTAGAAAAAGGAAATGGCAAAATTACTATTTGACTGGTTGTAAATGCGCCCATGCTTCATCCTCTTCTGGTGTTAACCATTCTTTGGCTAAACTCTGCTCTGATAATAATTCAGTTTCATAAATAATCGGCTCTAATAGCGTTAGTAAAGCACGACCACTGGGTAATTTAATATTCGCTTCTACAGGATGTATAACGCCATTTTCATCAATATTAATTTCTATTGTTTGAAACATTTTATTTGCTCCTACGTTTTAGTTTTTGCTATGCCCTAGCTCCTGTTTGAGTTGATTTAGCAGGGTGTCACTTTTGCTAAATGATTCATGTAGCAGGGTCAGTAATTCCGCACTGGAATAGCTGTGTTCTGCTTCGGGCGTGTGTGGGTTTTTAACGTCCAGATTGTAGTTAGTCTTTTCCAGATCAGCTAAAGACACTTTCCACGCTTGTTCATTTTCAACTCGATTATTCCACCATGCTTTTAACAGTTCAAATTCGGTTTTTTGTATCGGCTTGGTTTTGGAATAGGCTTTCACGCCTTCAGGAAGTTGGTGTTGCCAATACCAGATTTCTTGGGTGGGTTTGCCTTTGGTGAAAAACAATAAGTTGGTGGCGACGCTGGCATAGGGTTGAAATACTGAATTAGGCAAGCGCACAATGGTATGTAGATTGCATTTTTCTAGCCAATGTTGACGAATACGGGCTTTTACGCCGTCACCTGTCATAGAACCATCGGGTAACACAATCGCTGCGCGTCCGTCTTGCTTGAGTAAGCGAATAATTAACAACAGGAATAAATCCGCGCTTTCGGTGGTGCGGAAATTTTGCGGGTAATTGGTTTCTACACGGTCAGAAACCGATGCACCAAACGGGGGATTGGCTAGAATCACATTGACGCGGTCGGGTTCTTTTATGGCGGTGTATTCACGGTTTAAGCTGTCGGTGTATTCGATAGCAGGCACTTCGATGTCGTGCAGTATTAAGTTGGTCACGGCTAACATAAACGGCAGTGGTTTTAATTCAGAGCCGCGTATGTTGGTTTGTAAGGTATGCACGTCTTCGGCGGTTTTAACGTCCTGTTTACGGATATGTTCAATCGCACAGGTTAGAAAGCCGCCCGTACCACAAGCGGGGTCTAAGACGGTTTCATGTAGTCGCGGGTTAAGTATTTCGGTCATGATTTCGGTAATTGCTCGCGGGGTATAGAATTCGCCGTAATTCCCCGCGCTTTGTAAATCCCGCAATATGCTTTCGTAAATATCGCCAAACACATGACGGTCTTCGGAGTTGTTAAAATCAATCTCGTTGAGTTTATTCAGCACTTGTCGAATGATGGTGCCGTTTTTCATGTAGTTGTTAGTGCCTTCAAAGATTTCTTTAACGATAATCGTGCGTTTATTGCCGTTGCTTATATCCATATCTTTGAGGATGGGGAACAGCTCCTTATCAATAAAATCTCGCAGGGCATCACCTGTTAAACCTTCGGAGTCTTCTGCCCAGTTGCGCCACTTTAACCGCTCTGGAATAGGCGATTTAAAGTTGTCGTCCATTGCTTCCAGTTCCTGATCTTTATCATCGAGAATTTTTAAGGAAATCATCCAGCCCAATTGCTCAATGCGTTGCGCGTCACCTGAGACACCCGCGTCTTTACGCATGATGTTTTGTAGGGTTTTGATGATATTGCCGATATTTTTCATTTATGCTGCCATTCTGTAAATTTCTGTTTCTAAGTCTTTTAATGCCGTGAGGTATTTCTCTTTACCGCCAAACAAGTTAAAAATCTCAATCGGTCTGCCTAGGTTGCTAATGGGGGCTAGGCGTAATACATCTGGGTTTTCAATATTTTCAATGCCGTCATCGGCGTATTTTTCTAGCAGGGCTTGTAATACTTGCTGGGCTTGTTCACTGTATCGTGCAAAATAATCACGCTTGCGGACGTTATTAGCACGTTCACTGCGTGTTAAGGCGGGTTTGTCCCACGCAACATGACAAATCAAATCGAAAATATCGAGGTCTTTTTTTATGTCTTCGCGTAGGTTTTCCAGAATAATGCCGTGTTGTTCTAATTCATCAATCAAGGCTTTTTTCTTATCGGCACTATTCCAGCGGGTTAGAAAATCATCGAGACTACGGAACTCTTTGAGCAGGTTTTTCTTGGTGTAGTCTTTTAGGCTTTCGGTGATGAGTGTGCCGTCTGCGTCTAGGTGCTGCACTCGTTCACTCAGTACCTTAACGGATACACCTGCCACATAAACTTTATCGCGGGGTTCGTTAATGATGTCACCGCCACCGATGATAATAGGCGGGGTATAGTCCGTTGGTGTGGCGATGGTTGATGGTGTTTCACCATCGGTGCTTGTTTCAGGTTCAGTGCCAAAAATATCAATATCGGTTAAATCGTCGCCATCCTCAATGACTTTTATCATCACGGGTTCACCATCAAAATCTTTATCGGCAAATAAATCAGTGACGTTACGAAAATCCATAATGGTGAAAACCATTTTTCCGTAGTCTTCATCAACTCGCGTGCCGCGCCCGATAATTTGCTTGAATTCAGTCATTGAACCGATATTGACATCCAATACAATCAACTTACAGGTTTTAGCATCAACACCTGTGGTCATCAATTTTGAGGTGGTAGCAATGACAGGATAGCGTTCTTCTGGATTGGTAAAATTATCGAGTTCGCGCTTGCCTTCGTTATCGTCACCCGTGATTTTCATCACATATTTGACGTTTTCTAGCACCAGCTCTGGGGCTTCATTGACAATGGCTTGCCGCATTCGGGTAGCGTGTTCAATGTCTACGCAAAAAATAATGGTTTTGTCATACACGTCGGTTTTGCGTAAAAATACCATGACTTTTTTAGCTACCAACTGGGTGCGTTCATCAATCACTAGATTGCGGTCATAGTCTTTGCTGTTATAAATGCGGTCTTCAACTAACTGCCCTTGTTTATCTTTTTTCCCCTGTTCAGGTCGCCACCCTTCGGAGTCAACATTCAAGTTAAAACGAATCACTTTGTAAGGTGCAAGAAAGCCGTCATCAATACCTTGCTTTAACGAATAGGTGTAAGTGGGTAGACCAAAATAATCAATGTTCGATACATCCTTGGTTTCTTTGGGTGTGGCGGTTAAACCGATTTTTGTAGCCGTGCCAAAATAATCCAAAATATCACGCCACGCGCTGTCATCTGCCGCACTACCACGATGACATTCATCAACCACGATTAAATCAAAAAACGTCGGGCTAAATTCGCGGTAAGCATCCTTATCTTCATCGTAGTTGGTTAAACCTTGATAAAGAGCCAGATAAATTTCGTAGGCTTTGTCGATTTCTTTATGACGAATAATCGTCATTTTTTCTTTGAAGTGTTTGAAGTCGCCTTTCTTGGCTTGGTCTAGCAAGGCGTTTCTATCGGCTAAAAATAGCACTCGCTTCTTTGTGCCACTTTTCCATAAGCGGTAAATAATTTGAAAAGCGGTATAGGTTTTTCCCGTCCCTGTTGCCATGACTAACAACACGCGGTTTTGTCCGTTGGCAATCGCTTCAACGCTACGATTAATCGCTATTTCTTGATAGTAACGCGGCTTGCGTCCAGACGGATCAAAGAAGTAACTGAATTCAGCAATTTTAGCGGCTTCGGGGGTTTTGATGTTTTTGTAGTGTCGATATTTTTCCCATAATTCTTCGGGTGATGGGAAATTCTCAAGATTTAGCTCACGTTCGATAATTGCCGAATAGCCTGAACGATCATGCTCAATAAAACCATCGCCATTGGTACTAAAAACCACAGGAATATCTAAGATTGCCCCATAATTTAAAACCTGCTGCATCCCTGTACCTAAGGCTAAGGTATTTTTCTTCACTTCGATAATGGCAACAGGAATATTGGGTTTGTAGTACAGAATAACATCGGCAAATTTTCTAACTCCGCGTATATTTTTCTTGCCCTTGACCTGAATGCGTCCATCGGTGAAATAGACCTGTTCACGGATTTGTTTTTGTAAATCCCACCCTGCTTTGATTAATGCTGGAATAACAAAATGCGTGTAAATACTGTTTTCAGAGAGTTCCTTTTTACTGCCCATTGGTTTTTCCTTGTCTAACTTGAGTACAAACCCAGTACTCAGTTAGTTATATATGCCTGATAAAGTTGAAAGACCTCCGAAGTTTTAAAAAATATTGGAGGTCTTTTTATTCAGCAATTCAAGCGAGGAGTCGCTATTTTTGTTTATAAAGCAAATAACTCCCGCATTTTTTTCCCTGACTGTTCTACGCGCATAAATGCTTCACCGACTAAAAAGCCGTAGATATTATTTTCTAACATCAGTTGCACGTCTTCTGTGGTGTGGATGCCGCTTTCGGTAATAATCAAGCGATCGTCTGGAATGCTGTTTTTTAGCGTTAAGGTGGTTTGTAAATCGGTGGCGAAAGTACGCAGGTTGCGGTTGTTGATACCGATGAGCTTGGTGTCCAGCGTTAAGGCGCGTTGTAATTCATCGGCATCATGGACTTCAACTAACACATCCATACCTAGTTTCGCGGTTAGGTCGGCTAATTCGTGCATTACGCTGTCTTCCAGTGCGGCGACGATGAGTAAAATACAATCTGCACCTAAGGCGCGTGCTTCGTAGACTTGATAGGCATCTATCATAAAATCTTTGCGTAATACAGGTAATGGCACGCGTTTTCTAACCGCGTCCAAATAGGCTTCTGAGCCTTGAAAAAACTCTTTATCGGTTAATACCGATAAACAGGTCGCGCCGTTCATGGCGTAATCTTGGGCGATAGTGACGGGTTGGAAGTTTTCGCGAATCACGCCTTGGCTGGGTGAGGCTTTTTTAATTTCCGCAATAATGGCAGGTTTTTTTGCCAGAATTTTACTGTGTAATGCGCTAACAAAACCGCGTGGACGCTCTACGCCACTGGCTATGTCTTGCAGTATTTCTATGGGCGTGCTTACTTTGCGTCTGGCGACTTCTTGTTGTTTGGTGGCGAGGATGGTTTTTAAAATATCGGGGGTGTCAGTCATGATTTTTTGTTTTTATAAAGAGTTGGAATAAGCAATTAAGGCTTGCAGTTTATCACGCGCCGCGCCGCTGGCAATCACTTGTCCAGCGGTTGTAATACCCTCAGCTAAGCTGTCGGCAAGCTGTGCCGCATAAATCGCCGCACCTGCATTGAGTTGCACAATATCCCGCGCCGCACCTGCTTGATTGTTCAGCACACAATTAATCATTTGCAAGCTATCGGCGGCATTTTCAACGGCTAATTCAGCTAAACTAGCACGGTTAAAGCCAAATTGTTCGGGTGTAATTGTATAAGTGCTGACTAAACCATTTTTTAATTCGGCAACATGAGTCGGGGCGGCAATGCTGATTTCATCCAGACCATCTTCGGCGTTAACTACTAACACATGATGACTGCCCAATTTTTTTAGTGCCTGTGCCAATGGCTCAACCCAATGCTCTGCAAATACCCCGATGAGTTGATTGGGTGCGCTGGCAGGATTGACTAACGGGCCTAACAAATTAAACAAGGTTCTAACACCCATTTCTTTGCGCACATTAATCGTGTGTTTCATTGCGCCGTGATAATTCGGTGCGAATAAAAAACCTATTCCTAAGGTAGCCACGCAATCTGCCACTTGTGCCGCTGTGAGATTGAGATTAATCCCCGCAGCTTCTAATAAATCCGCACTACCGCAACTGCTGGGCACCGAGCGATTGCCGTGTTTAGCGACTTGTCCACCTGCCGCCGCCACCACAAATGCGCAGCAAGTGGAAATATTAAACGTATTTGCACCATCACCACCCGTGCCGCAAGTGTCAATAATATGCGTACCTGACACAGTCACTTTAGTGGCTAACTCGCGCATGATTTCAGCGGCAGCGGCAATTTCATCAACCGTTTCACCTTTGCAACGTAAGGCAATCAGAAAACCAGCCAGTTGAGCATCGGTGACACCGCCTGTCATGATGAGGCGCATCACTGCTCGCATTTGTTCAGTACTGAGGTTTTGTTGGTTTAGTAGGGTTTGTAGGGCTAGGTGTATTTGCATAATAATCTTATCGTGAACGAGTTCATTTTTTCTCTAACCATGTTGAAACAAAAAATACAGCCATTGCTCCAGCAATATTTACAGCCAATTCTGCGTGACGTGGAGCAGGTTTAACGTGCTTTTTATCTTTACCATGAGCATCACCAAGACGATTTCTTAATGTGCCTAGTCCATTAACAATTGATGTACAACCACCTAATATTTGTTTAAAAGCTACTTCTGTATGCTGGCTTGTAGACAGATTTAATTCGATAGAAGTAAGTTTGTATAAGTCATGAAGCTCTATTTTGTCTACATCATAGCTAACATTATTAGCATCAAGTATATGTTTGCAAGTTGTCTCTAAAAGTGTCCGAGCAATAGTTATCGCGCCCTCTGGGTCTGTTGTTCTACGCTCAAGGGCTTTTTGCCAAACAGCATGAACATTTTCTTCATTAAAGGCTTTTAATAATATTGACGCATTAGTATCTATAGGTCTCGTTCCTTTGCCTTCTAAATGGCTTAGCAACGGAGAAAACTCTTCCCAGATATATGCTCTTCTTTCGGCATAGTTGTCGAATTTATGTTTTATAAATTGCCAAAACTGTGATAGATCTCTATTTGTTCTAATGAACGCTGGAAGTAATTCGTTATATGCTGAACCCTTAATGAAATAATCTCTAAGAGCCTTGTACGCTTGTTCATCATTATCTGTACCACCTGTTGCTCTTGAAATAACAATATTTTGAAGAGCCTCTGCTTTTTCAGCGTCATTTTTCAATTCTTCTAGCATCATTTTTTACCTTAAAAATAGCTAGACAACCCAAATTAAGCGATGTAGTTATTTATAATTAGGGCTATTAAGGGATAAGTAGGCGCGAATCTGTTGCGCCTACCTTTAGGGTAATTTATAAGCGCATAGGCATAACTATGAACTTATAGGCACAGCCGTCTGGTTCATCGATAAAACAACTACTGGCGTTGCTGGCGATGGTAAGCACAGCGAATTCTGAGTCCAAATTGGAAACGGCATCAAGCAGATATTGGGCATTGAAGGCGATTGATAAGGGATCGCCTGTGTACTCAATGGCTAATTCTTCTTCAGCTTCGTCATGTTCGGGATTGTGAGTGCTAATGCGTAGGCTTTCACTGGTAATGTCAAAAGTTACGCCTTTGAATTTTTCATTGGATAAAATCGCTACCCGTGTCAGTGCATTTTTAAAGACTTGTTTGTCAATGTTAATTTTATTGAAAAAATCTTGTTGAAATACTTTGCCAAAATCTGGGTATTTTGAATCGACTAGCTTGGCTGAAAAAATCAGATTTTTGATAAAAATGCGAATGTTGTTGCTGGAAAATTCAACTTTTAATTCGGCTTCTGGATCATCAAGTAAACGATTGAGTTCTAGCACGCCTTTTCTTGGCAAAATAATTCGTGCTTCAAAACCAGCACCTTGTTCGAGTTGGTCTTCGTAAATCGATAAACGGTGTCCATCAGAAGCGACCAGCTCTAATTTGCTGTTAGAAATATGTAGCAATAAGCCGTTTAGATAGTAACGTACATCTTGATTCGCCATGCAGAACAGCGTTTTATCAAGAGCTTTTTTTAATTGCCCTGCATTGATGATGAACTGGTTTGTCGTGTCGCTTTCAGCAAATTCTGGATAGTTGTCTGCGGGTAAACAACTCAAAGAAAAACGACTGCGATTAGAGGCAATTTTGACTTTATCATCGTGTTGTTCAAAACTGATTTCAGCTCCGCTAGGTAATAACCGACATATATCTAAAAATTTTCTCGCAGGAACAGTGATTGATCCAGGTGTTGCTGAGTCGATATTGATTTTAGCAATAATCTGAATTTCTAAATCTGTGCCTGTCAAAATCAGTTCGTCATTGGCAATGTTTATTAATACATTGGCAAGAATAGGCATGGTTTGACGTTTTTCGATAACACTAACAATTTGCTGTAAAGGTGTTAAAAGTTGTTCTCGATTAATTATAAATTTCATATAAAGTATCTTTTTATCTATTATTATTAGTAAGCGGTTTTTTTGTGGATAACTTTTTATTTTTTATTAAAATCAAAAAGTTATAGTGCTTTTATGCTGTGGATAACCCTGTGGATAACACGGT
>CAIUVX010000128.1 GCA_903902705.1 uncultured Methylococcales bacterium | reverse complement strand
TGATTTTTTTGTTCATAAAAAACCGCATCTATTCAGAAACCAATAGTTTTAGGTTAAGTCGCTTGTGCTGAGCAAAGTAAGCCCCGCTTCGCGGATCAAGGCGTTACCAAGAAATAGCCTCTGTTTGACATAATTCTTCATTTTTCAATAATTATAACCTATTGATTTTTAAATTAAAAAAGATATTTATTGAGAGTTTGTCGAAATATGAGCCGCTTAACACCCAACTAAGGACGCACTAAAAAACTATGAATTTCAATATGGACGGGGTTTATCGCAAAACTAGGTCGGCTTGCGTACCACTTCAAACGCCACAGGAATAGAAACTTGGCTACTGTAATACAACGCATTGAGTAGATTGATACATTGCCTTTCCTTGGCAAGGGTCATAATGCCAACACATTACTTCATTACAGCCTGTGTTATTTTACTTCTGGTTAAAACATAAAAATAAACCGCTTACTACTCTTCACAATAAACTAGAAATGGTGTCAATGTCTTTCTTATGTTATCCTATTCAAGTGTGGTCGGTTGGTTTTCATTGACTCGACTTAAAATTAAAAATATAATTCTCTGTTCACTTTATAACAGATTATGCTTGATGGAGCTTGCGCCGATGTATGCGGTAATTAAAACAGGTGGTAAACAGTACCGTGTGGAAGAAGGTACTTATTTAAAAATAGAAAAACTAGAGCTAGGCACAGGCGACAGCATTGAATTTGACGAAGTGCTAATGATTGAATCAGACGGTGATGTAAAAGTCGGTTTGCCTTTCATTGAAGGCGCGAAAGTGACTGCAACCGTTTTATCACAAGGCAGACACAAAAAAATCAGAATCATTAAATTTAGAAGACGTAAGCACCACATGAAACAAATGGGGCATCGTCAATACTACACAGAAATCCAGATTACTGGCATTTCTGCATAACTAGGAGTTTAAAATGGCTCATAAGAAAGCTGGCGGTAGTACCCGCAATGGACGCGACTCAAATGCCAAACGCCTAGGCGTTAAAAAATTCGGCGGTGAATCAGTGCTTGCAGGAAACATCATTGTACGCCAACGTGGCACGCATTTTCACGCAGGTGTTAATGTCGGTATCGGTAAAGACCATACCTTGTTTGCAACCGCAGAAGGCAAAGTGGTTTTTAAGGTTCAAGGACCGAACAACCGCAAATTTGTCAGTATTGTTGCTGCATAAAAAAATACTGTCGCGTGTAGGATGGATAAAGCATAGCGAAACCCATCAATATAGCGACAATGTAAGACTTATTAAAAGCTCCTCCCTCGTGGCAGGGGCTTTTTTTGTTTATAGAGAAATAAAAAATGAAATTTGTTGACGAAGTACAAGTGCGTGTTGAAGCGGGCGATGGTGGCAATGGCGCAATTGGTTTTCGGCGTGAAAAATACATTCCGCTGGGTGGACCTGACGGTGGTGATGGTGGTGACGGCGGCTGTGTGTATTTAATCGGCGTAGAAAATATCAACACCTTAGTCGATTTTCGCTATCACACCGTACATAGAGGTGAACGCGGACAAAACGGTAGTGGTCGCCAATGTACAGGAAAAAAAGGCGAAGATTGCTACGTTTCCGTGCCGCTAGGCACGCAAGTTTTCGATGCTGAAACAGGCGAAATTATCGGTGATATAACCAAAGTTGGTGAAACGCTATTAGTCGCGCAAGGCGGTTTTCACGGCTTAGGCAATACCCGTTTTAAAAGTAGTATCAATCGCGCACCACAAAAAGCCAGCAAAGGCTCAGAAGGCGAACATCGCTTACTCAATTTAGAATTAACGTTGATTGCTGATGTTGGCTTATTAGGAATGCCCAACGCAGGTAAATCCAGTTTAATTCGCTCCGTTTCTTCCGCTACTCCCAAAGTTGCTGATTATCCTTTTACCACCCTGTACCCGAATTTAGGCGTAGTGCGTGTCGATGACTTACGCAGTTTTGTGATTGCCGACATTCCTGGTGTTATCGAAGGCGCGGCAGAAGGCGCGGGTTTAGGTTTGCAGTTTCTAAAACACCTAGAGCGTACAGGTTTATTACTACACGTCCTCGACATCGAACCCTACGAAAGTTCAGAATCGCCCGTCCAATCGGCACAAAAAATCAGCCGTGAAATCGCCAAATGGAGTGAAGATCTCGCCAACAAACCGCGCTGGCTAGTATTAAATAAAATTGACCGTGTTTTAGAAGAAGAACTAGAAGCTCATTGCCAAACGATTGTTGATGAACTTAACTGGACAGGTCCCGTGTTTAAAATCTCAGCTATCAATGGCGAAGGCACGCGAGCCTTAACCTTTGCTATCATGGATTTTTTAGAGCAACCGCAGCAAATAGAAAGTAAAAAGCTAGCGAAACCCGTCATCGTCTGGGAATAACCACCACATCGATACACATCCGTGTATCTTAATTATTAGATAATACGACGGTAGTCTACTACGCGACGCGTCACTGTCCACAGTCAAGCAGGAGTACAAGCTTTGCTTGTACGCGCAAGGAAAAATTGTCACCAGATAAACAAATCCGCGCGGAAGCCGAATTTTTGCTTTTAAGAATGACTGCAAGTCCTTTATAGGACTTGCAGTCATTAAATCCAAGGTAACAGGTTTAACCCACTACCCTCGATTTTAAAACAGAGTATATAGCTAAAGCACAATAAAACGATACCGTTCGTGGTGAGCTTGTCGAACCACATTCACGCTTCGACAGGCTCAGCGCGAACGGTTTTGTAATCACAAATACTGCCCCAGCTATAGCTTAAACTACTGTCTGGATTTCAGAGTTCACTATAAGCAAAAAAATCAAAAATGCAGCAAAGAATGCACTTCGTAACCCTTCAATTTTTCCCTGCCTTCAAGAAAATCTAGCTCCACCACAAACGCAAGTGCCTCAACTTTAGCACCTAGTTTTTCAATCAATTCACAACTGGCTTTTGCGGTGCCGCCTGTTGCCAATAAATCATCAATTAATAACACGCGATCAGTGCTATCAACTGCATCGATATGCGCTTCGAGCATTGCTGAACCATATTCCAAATCGTAAGAGACACTTTGGACATCGTAAGGTAGTTTTCCTGGTTTACGCAGGGGTATAAAAGGTAGCCCTAATTCCCAAGCGACTAACGATCCGAAAATAAAACCGCGTGCTTCCATGCCAGCAACAGCGGTAATGTCCCGCCCTAAAAACGGCTGAAGTAATGAATGCACTGCAAGTCTTAACGTAGCGGGGTCTTTGACCAACGGGGTAATGTCTTTAAAAATAATACCCTGTTTGGGAAAGTCAGGAATATCACGAATTTTATTTCTTAATCTGTCCATTGTTTATCCTCTTGTTTACGCGTGAAACTGCTCAATCTGCGTCAAAATTCCTTGCACATCCAAGCCACACAAGGCGAGTAATTCTTCGCGTGTGCCTTGTTCGACAAAGCTATCGGGTAGGCCGATAGCTAACACCAGCATTAAAATCCGTTGTTTTTGTAAAAAGCTATTCACCGCTTCGCCTGCACCACCCGCCAGTACATTTTCTTCCACGGTGACAAACACATCATGAGTGTTCGCCAGTTCTAAAATCAGGGCTTCATCAATCGGTTTGACAAAGCGCATATTGACTACCGTAGCATTGAGTTGTTTGCCGACGGTGAGTGCGGGTGTCACCATGCTACCCCACGCAAGTATGGCGATACGCGAGCCTTGATGACGCAGTTCTGCTTTACCAATGGCTAATTCGCTCAAGCTTGATTCAACAGTAACTCCAGGGCCTTTGCCGCGTGGATAACGCACTGAGGCAGGGCCTTGATGATGAAAACCTGTGGTCAACATTTGCCGACATTCGTTTTCATCGGCAGGTGCCATGATGAGCATATTGGGGATGCAGCGTAAATAGCTGTAGTCAAAACTGCCTGCATGAGTGGGACCGTCAGGTCCTACTAAGCCCGCTCTGTCCAAGGCAAATAATACGTCTAAGTTTTGCAAGGCGACATCGTGAATCAACTGGTCATAGGCGCGTTGTAAAAAAGTAGAATAAATCGCCACTACAGGTTTCGCGCCTTGACAGGCTTGTCCTGCTGCCAGTGTCACCGCGTGTTGTTCGGCAATGGCGACATCAAAATAGCGGTTTGGGTATTGTTCAGAAAACTTTACTAAGCCAGAGCCTTCACGCATGGCAGGCGTTATGCCTAATAAGCGTTCATCGACCGCCGCCATATCGCATAACCATTGCCCAAATACTTCCGTGTAAGTCGGATGTGGCGACGGCGCGGATTTGGGCAAACAATCTTTGCTTGGATCAAACGCAGGTACGCCGTGATAGGCGAGTGGATCAAGTTCGGCAGGCGCGTAGCCTTTGCCTTTTTTGGTGACAATATGCAGAAAACGCGGCCCTGAAATGGCTTTTAGATTCTCTAAGGTGGACACCAGCATATCCATATCATGCCCATCAATCGGGCCAATATAATTGAAACCCAGCTCTTCAAACAATGTTCCAGGGACAACCATGCCTTTGATATGTTCTTCAGTACGCCGTGCCAATTCCCACACGCTGGGCATTTTACTCAAGGCTTTTTTACTTTCAACGCGCATTGACGAATAAAATTTACTCGACAAAATTTTGGTCAAATAATTACTCATCGCACCGACAGGCGGTGAAATCGACATATCGTTATCGTTCAAAATCACTAATAAATTGGCATCAATCGACCCCGCGTGATTCATCGCCTCAAACGCCATACCACCTGTGATACTGCCATCACCGATAATCGCCACCATCTGCTTATCTTCACCTTTCAACGAAGACGCGATTGCCATCCCTAATGCCGCGCTGATTGAAGTACTGGAATGCCCGACACCAAAGGCATCGTATTCACTTTCTGCACGACTTGGAAACGCCGACACCCCGTCACGAGTACGAATGGTAGTCATACGGTCTTTACGACCCGTCAAAATCTTATGTGGATAGGCTTGATGCCCCACATCCCACACCAACTGATCCGACGGCGTGTCGAATACATAATGCAATGCCACCGTTAATTCCACTGTGCCTAAGCCTGCGGAAAAATGCCCACCCGACACACTCACCGACTGGGTTAAAAACTCCCGCAGTTCTTTCGCTAACGGCTTGAGTTGCGCCTTGCCCAGTTTACGAATATCGGCGGGCGTATTAATTTGGTCAAGCAGTGGATAAATAGGTAATGTGGTCATATTAATAGAGGGGTTCGCGATAGAACATTAAGATAATGCCAATCTGAAACAGAGCAGCAACAGAAATAAAACCAGCAATGCGATTTCTGGGGTTATCGAGCTTTAATTCTAGCCAGCGACCGCAGGCTAAAATCAATGAAAACACGCCCATCGTGGTGTGACCCACTTGAATCAAAAACGCGCTTTTCGGTTGAAAACCAACGTGTGAATGAGTCAGTAACATCAAGCCGCCAAACGCCGCTAACACGGGAAATACGAGTGGTAATCTGCTGTGTGGCTTTTTACTGACGCGTGCTGTCAGTTCAATTACGCCCAAGACAAATACTAGTAAGGTGGCAATGCGATGTTGTAAGACTTCGCCATTATTAAAGGTGCTGTCCCAAAAACCAATTGGACCTAAGGGCCAGCTTTCAGCATCACTGCGGAAAAATAAGAAGATACCTAAGCAGAAAAAACCGACAGGCCAATATTTGCTCAAGCCAACATATTTATTAGTTTCCGCCAATTTCATATACGACACCATCGCAAAAAAGCTCATGGTGGTGAGGAATATACCTGAAATATTGTGATTGTAGTTTGACCATTCAGTCGCCGCCATTGAGGGTGTTTGGTTAATAATAGCAACTCGTCCCGCTTCACCCGCCAGTAACGCAGTGTGCGTGGGTGAGCTGATTTGTGGAATTTGCGGTGCGAAGGTGTTTAACACTTCTTGCCAACTTGCAGTTAGATGCGCAATATCAATAGCAGGTGGTTGTGAGGCTAAACTGGCGGCAGTAAACAATAAGGTAATTAAAACAAAGGTTTCTGCTTCAATGTAATACGGTACACGGTTGTTTAATGCGTAGCTGTCACCTGTTAATCTATACGCAACAACAGCGGATTTATTGAGATAGGCAAAGCCTAACGCGAGTGCCATTAAGCAGATTTTTACCAGTAATAAATTACCGTAGCCTGTACCAATGAAACCATTCCAAGTGTCGATATACTGTAAGGTTGTCAGTACACCTGAAATTAAAATCGCCACCACAGACACCATGCCAAACTTGGAAAAACGTTCCAGTAATAAAGGCCAGCAGTCAGCCGATACCTGTTGTTTTTCGCGTAACAACCACAGATTAACCAGTTGGAACACGCCACCTATCCACGCGGCAGCGGCTAATTGGTGGAACACGGTGAACGTCATCAAAAAATATTGATTTTCAAAACGTCCCGCACCATGAATTAACCATGCGCCTGAAATAATCATCGGCAAGGCGACAATGCCAGCTGTAATCCAATGTTGTTTGGAATAGGGGTGATGACGCAATACCTGATAAACATAGCCTGCCAATACTAAACTCAACGCAGTGCGAATCAGCCCACCGATAAATTGCGTAGTCTCGGCGAATTCAGGAAACGGCCATCGTTCCAACACAGCTGTCATCAACCAAATTTTAAGCAGCACCTTAAATGCCTGTGCAGCCGCTAACCAAAAACCGCCTTTGTATAACAAGGTAATGGTTTTTTCCATTAACATTGGATTAAACTTGTCCTGCTCCAACCACGGACGCAATAAAAACAAGCCCCAGAATAGGCTGCCGATTGCTAACGCATAGCAAATCAGGTCAAAGCCACCAATTAAAGAGTCGAGAAAATCTGCAATACCTGCCATGACAATAACCTAGGGGGTAACGGTAAAATGAATCAAGTCTTCGGTTAAATGCCCATCAGCGGCAAATACTTTCAGACGAATCGCATAATCACCAGTAGCTAAGGGAGGCACAGTGATAATAATCTGCCCTTGTTTCTCGCCATTAACTGCTGACAATAATTGATGTTTATCACCTTTACTGACTAAAAACAGTTGCGATAAACCCAGTTCTACTTTGGAATTAAAAGACAGCTCTACTTTGCTTTCTTGGTTCGCATGAATCGGCGTGACTTTTAATGAATAATTAGTAACCACCGCGTGCGCGTCTACCATACAAGTTTGGCATAAAGACCAAAGCAACAGGCTAAAGAGAAATAATTTTTTCATAGTCATATTCCTTATTTTTTTAATGCGTGACCTGCCAAATTTTTACCTAAATCCCAGATCGCACCTGAAATTTTATGGGTGTCGGCAATGGTTTTATCAAATGAGCTAACAATATGATCGCGGTCTTTTTGCGTTAAATTCAATGGCGGCAATAATTTGACTACGTTCATACCGTGTCCTGCCACTTGCGTCAGAATGTGCTGCTCTTTAAATAACGGGATAGTAATCATTTGGCAGAACAAGCCTTTATTCGCCGCTTCTATCATCGTCCAACCTGCGCGTAGGGTTAAACTTTTTGGGGCATGAAATTCAATGGCAATCATCATGCCTTTACCGCGTGCTTCTTTTAAGAATTCATATTTAGGGGCTAAGGCATTTAGGCTGTTAATAATATCCGTGCCGACCGTCATGCTGTTTTCCACCAGCTTTTCTTGTTCCATAACGTGCAGGGTCGCTAAACCTGCCGCCATTGCCATATTGTTTTTAGCAAAGGTCGAACCATGCACTACCGCTCTGTCCATGCGGTTATAAACGGTGTCCATGATTTTATGCGTCATAGCCACTGCACCGACAGGCACAAAACCACCTGATAGAGCTTTTGCCATACAAATCATGTCAGGTTGCACGCCCCAATGTTCACACGCCCAGAATTTACCTGTGCGACCTAAGCCTGTTTGTACCTCATCGGCAACGAACAGCGTGCCGTATTTTTTACATAAACGCTCGACTTCGGGCAGATAATTATCATCGGGAACGTTTACGCCTTTGCCCTGCACAGGCTCAACGATAAACGCGGCAACGTCTTTGCCACTCAATGCACGTTCTAAGGCTTCGATGTCATTAAAAGGCACAGCACTGCAATTCGGCAATAATGAACCAAAGCCTTCACGGAAAATATTTTCACCATTCAATGACAATGAACCCATTGTTAAACCGTGATAGCCGTGTTCACAATAGACAATTTTGTCGCGTTTCGTGGTGTATCTGGCGAATTTAATCGCCGCTTCCACCGCTTCTGTGCCTGAGTTACAGAAAAATATTTTGTCCAAATTATCAGGCGTGGTTTTTAATATTTCCCGTCCTAATAAACCGCTCAATATCGACACATCCAACTGCACTAAGTTAGGCATTTCCAATGTCAGTGTTTCTTTTAACGCTTCAATCACAGTCGGATGATTACGTCCAATGGCAAACACACCAAAACCACTGAGCAAATCTAAATACTCAGTGCCGTCTTGGTCATACAAATACTGCCCAAGCGCACGTTTATAGTGGCGGTCATAACCAATGGTTTTTAACACGCGCACCATTTGATTATTCAAATACTGTTCATACAGTTCAAATTTATCGGTAGCGTGTTCAGTAAGGAGGTTGGCGATGCTAAAAGTCATAAGTTTGGTTCAAAAGTAAAATCAAAAAAATCGTAGGTATTAAACCCGTTTGCCGCTAAACGCAGGCAATACAATTAACGAGCAAATCACAGTAAAAAATAAGCCTATGGACAGTAATAATCCCATGCTTGCCATACCTTGATGCGAAGTAAACGACAAACTGGAAAAACTACACAGTGTCGTTATTGAGCTGAAAATAATGCCGCGTGTGGTGCTGCTGTGCAGTAAGTTCTCATCTTCATGGACATTAAAATGTAGGCGGTGCATGATTAAAATACTGCTGTCGATACCCATGCCTAGCAATAACGGTAGGGCGATAACGTTGGCAAAGTTAAACGGGTTATCCAGTAATACGTTAGTTGCACCTGTTAATAATGCGGCAAGTAACAACGGGGCAATCACTAAGCTCATGTGTTTAAAGTTGCGATAAATTGCCCACAATAACAATGAAATTACCGTGAATGCACTGCCAAAGGCTTGCACGAACGCACCCACTACCGCATCACCACCCGCTTGGTTAGCAATGGGTAAGCCAGATACATTGTTATCAACGCTCTGCACTTGGGTGACAAATTCGCGCTGATTATCAGGGTCGTTTTGGTCTTTTTCAGGACTAATCAGTATTCGATACAGTCCATCCGCACTTAACCAATGCGATTTAATATCAGCAGGAATGTCATTTAAATCAAATTCGCTAGCAGTTAAGCTGGTTCTTAAGCGTTCCATTGTAAAGGGCAGTAAACCCAGTACGTTTTTTTCTAATTGCGTATAACTCGCTGCCGGATTGGGCGATTTATCCGCTTGCGCTAAAAATGCTTCAACGTGTTGTTGCAGTTGTTGTAACGTGGCAAGCGGTGCGTTGGGCGATTTTTCAGCAATGGCTTTTTTCAGTTCATCATTGAATTTAATCAATGCGGCTTTTTGATTATCGTTGTTCAGCGTGGTATCAAAGTTTTTTAATTGATTACCTAGCATTAAATTCAAATCATCGAGAATGGTCAGTTTTTCTTCTTGCTGTTCAGCGACGAAACTCGACAGGGTAATAGCGTCATGCACAGCCGATAATTTACCCATTTTTTCCGCTAACTTATTGGCTTCATCCAGTGAGTTAGCCAAGGCATTGACTGCAAACGGTGAATCATTTTTAGATTTCAACAGCTCTTTAATGGTCGAAACCGATTCACTTTGTGGGTTACGCAAATTAATGGGATTAGAATCAAAAGTCAGATTAGTTAACACCACACACGAGCCGATACCCAGCAATATCGAAATAATGCGTATCGGTGTCGAATAATGAAACGGAAAAGTGACTACCCAATGCGGTGCAAAGGCTGATTTTATCGGTTTAGGATTATTAACAGGCATCACGCACAACAAGGCAGGCAATACTGTGACCGAAATCAGTAAACCAATAAAAATACCACCGCCTGAAATAACACCTAACTCAGAAACCCCTGAATAATCGGTCGGAATAAAGGCTAAAAAACCCAGTGCCGTGGTCATCGCACACAAAAACAACGATGAGCCAACGCCGCTCATACTGTGGTGTATGGAGTCGATATTACTGTAACCGCGTACCCGTCGGTCTCGATAATACAAACAAATATGCACGGCATAATCCACGCCCAGACCAATGTATAAACTGGCAAATGCGATAGAAATAATATTCAAATGCCCGACAGTGATTGCGGCAAAACCTGCGGTGAACACTAAACCCATTATTAGCACGATATAAGTAATGATGAGCAGTTTGAAGGAGCGAAAACCGACCCACTGCACCACGAATACTAAAATCAATGACGCAATACCCGCAAGTTGCGCACCATAAGTGACGCTTTCTAATTCTTCATGCTCTAACGCAGGTTCGCCTGTAATGCGAATTTTAACCGCTGTATTCTCGCTCATGATGCTATTAGCGGCGGCATGAGCGGCAGTTTGCGCTAACTCAGCGGGCAGCATGGCATCAAAATGTAATATGGGTTTAGCAATCACAATAATGCGTTTGGTATCGACCGTGAGCTTGTTATCTGCCAATAACGTTTGCCACGATAACGCCTGTGATTGCCCTGTAATCTGTTGTGTTAAGTTGTTATCGATTGCCAGTAATAATGGATTCAAGTCCATCGGCAAATTTTCATCACGCTTATTAAGCGCGAGCGAGATGATTTCAAACAAACCATCCAGCGAATAATTTTGTGCTAAATGCCCAATGAACGGCTGTGCATCGGTGAGTTTTTTCGCTAAGGTTTCAAGATCAGCGGTATCCAAGTACAACAAGGCGTGTTGCTGAAAAAACGCATTTTCGGTGGGAATATAGACTGACTGGAATCGGTCTTTTTCTTTACTCAATAACGCTGTGAGCTTAACAGCCGCTTGCGCGGTTTCTTCGGGCGTGTTGGATTCCACCACGAACACGTTGGTCACTGCATCTTCAGGAAACGCAGTATCTAATCGCCGTTGATTTTGCTGAAATGGCAAATCAGGCGACAACATATTGGCGGTATTAGTATCCACAGGTAAGTGGTTATATACATAATACCCTGTACCGCTGCATAACAGCAGGGTCACGCACAGAAACGTCCACGGAAAGCGAATAATTTGCCGCTCGCACCAGTGAATTAACTTATCTAAAAAAGAAGAATGGTGTTGCTTTTTAGTCATGCGGTTTTAGGAGTGATAAGCTGCTCAAGTTCTTTAGCAACTAATTTTAGGGTGTGTTTTGCGGCATTAAACTGTTGACCGAGAATCAGCAATCCCTTTGATTCGGAAGGATGCCACAGCAAGTATTTTAATAATTTGCCCAGTTGCACATCGCCTTGTTCATTAAGTGCATGACTGACTGCTTTGGGCAAATCCATCGTCACAGGGTCGGCAATGGCGCGAATGGCAAGAAAGGGCAGGGCGTGATGTTGTGCGACTTTGGCAATAGCAACGCTTTCCATGTCTAAGGCGATGGCTTTAGTTTGTTGGTGTTTGTGTTGTTTATCGTGGCTAGTGGAAACGAGGGTCTTACTTTCTAGCAAAACACCACAACGGAGCGCGAATTTTGATTCACAGGCTAATTTTTCTAGCACAGCTTTAACGTGCTGATGCCAATCCGCATTTACAGTAATAGTCTCGCCTTCGGCGGTAATTAACGTATCGGCTAATACTAAATCACCCGATTGTAAGCCCGCACTTAACGCACCAGCGCAACCCCAACTAATGAGTCGAGTCGCGCCTTGGGCAATTAATAGTTTCGCGGAGGCTTCGGCATTGCTTTCACCTGCACCTGAATAGACTAAGACCAGCGTTTTAGTCAGAAACACGCACTGACCCTTAACGATTTTCTGAGTCGTTAGCGTTCCAAGTTCTTGATGTAAGGCGACGACTATCCCAGTAATCACTGTTTAGCCTGCTCATTACGGTATCTCGCTAACGCCCACAGTGGAAAAAATTTGTCATAACCGTGATATTTCAGATAAAACACTTTAGGGAAACCTGGGGCGGTAAAGCATTTGTCGTTCCAAACACCATTGGCTTGTTGAGTACGCAAAATAAAATCAATACCCGCCTTCACTTCAGGGCTACGCGCTTCACCTGCTGCCATTAAGCCTAATACTGCCCACGCAGTTTGAAACGCAGTGCTGAATTTGTATTTGCCGCTAAAGCTAGTGTCATGGTAACTGTAGTTATCTTCACCCCAACCACCATCGGCACGTTGTACGCTTTTTAACCATGCGGCTGCTTTGGTGTACATAGGATCAGTTTTTGGTAAGCTGGTTTGTTCCAAGCCTAACAAGGCTGACCAAGTACCATAAATATAATTAGTTCCCCAGCGTCCAAACCATGAGCCATCGGCTTCTTGTTCGCTACGAATATAAGCAATTGTGCGCTCTAACGCAGGCAGATATTCATCATGGTCTTGAGCAACCCGCGCCATTAACATCGCACAACGCGCACTGACATCGGAAGTCGGGGGGTCTAATAACGCACCGTGATCCGCGAACGGAATTTCATTCAGATAGTAGCAGGTGTTATCAACATCAAACGCACCGTAGCCGCCGTTTTTAGACTGCATTCCAACTATCCAACGGGTGGCGCGGTGTATGGACTCTTCCAGCTCAGGTAAGTTAGAGTCTGCCATTGCAAAGGCAACGACAGCAGTATCATCAACATCAGGATAATGCGGATTAGCAAATTGAAATGCCCAGCCGCCGCCTGCTAAGTCAGGTTTGCTGATACGCCAGTCACCCGCTTCATCGCTCAGTTGTACACTTTTTAACCAATCGTAAGCGTGTGTTAAAGGAATAGCATTACCAGTTTTATCAGATTCTTGCAATGCCAATGCCGCCAACGCTGTATCCCAAACAGGCGACAAGCAAGGCTGGCAATAGGCATCATGTTCGTTAATCACCAATAGTTTATCAATGGCTTTACGCGCAGTGACTATTTGTGGATGGTCTTTGGGTATTCCTAACAATAGCAATGCTTGATAAGCTGCCATCATTGCAGGGCAAATACCTCCTAAACCATCTTCGCCATTCAATCGCTCGATAATCCAGTCTTTAGCTCTGGTAATCGCTAGTTCGTGCATTTTTTTAGGAATTAATGGGCGCGTGGCATGACCTAGTTTATCCAATCCTAAAAATATTTTATTGAGTATGGTTCTTTCAGGAAAATAATGTTTTTCTTGGTCAGGATGGGTGACGAATAGCTCTAATATGCTAACTTTATTGGGATTAATCGCCTTGGCTTTTAAGGTGCAGAGTATAAACAACGGCACCATCACCGCTCTTGACCAATACGATACTTTGTCCAAGTGAAACGGAAACCAGCTAGGAAATAACATGATTTCAACGGGAATATACGGCACACCGCGCCAAGGCAGTTGCTCAAAAATGGCTAAAGCAATGCGCGTGAATACGTTAGCTTTTGCCGCGCCGCCCTGACTTAAAATATAATTTCTCAGACGTGCCATGTGCGGTGCATCTATCGAGTCGCCTGCCATTTTTAGCGCGTAATATACTTTAACGCTACAGCTAATATCAGCAGGACCGCCTGTAAATAAGGGATAATAACCCTCTGCTGACTGACGTGAGCGTAAGTACACGGCAATTTTAGCTTGCAATGGTTCGTCGATTTCATCCAAATAGTGCATCATCATGATGTACTCAGACGGAATCGTACAGTCGGCTTCTAATTCAAAGACCCAATAGCCATCTTTGTCTTGTAGACTCAATAAATGAGCCTGAGCTCTACTAATGGCTTTATCGAGGTTGTATGCTTTAGAGTGAATTGCAGTGGATGAGCTAGCTGCATCGTGAAACTGTTTGTGTGTATTAGTATCGGTAAACATAGCGGCGCGTCCTTAAAGGTCTTGGGTGGCTTTTGAGGAAGTTATTGAGTAAATCCAATCAGGAGTTTTCAACTCTCGACTAGTTAAATTAAAAAGTAAACTGAGCAAGGTGTTATTGCGCCCGATTAAACGAGTGGCAAAAATAGTGGCTTTAACACTGTTGCGAGTGATTTTGACCTGATTGGATTGGTTAAAATCTAACTGCTGTTTGATTTTTTTCAGCGTTAATACCGCCATACCCAATGCCCATAGACAAAAATTGCGTATGCCTGTTTCATGAGCGGGTAGTAGCTGGGTATATTTGAGTGCGTTATGTAAATGCCCGTGAGCAATGCTGATTAAATGGCTTAAGCCTAGTCTGAATTTTTCATCAGAGTATTCAGTGCTTAAGTTTTTTAATTCAAAACCAGTTTCAGTAAAAATATCTTGTGGCAACCAGCAAACGCCACGCTCTGCATCATCCCATATATCTTTTAAAATATTGGTCATTTGCAAACCTTGTCCAAAAGAAACGGACAATTTTAGCAATTCATCTTTGTGTTGGGCAATCTCAGGCGAATAGCAACAAAACAACTTTGCTAACATTTCGCCAACACAACCCGCAACGTAATAGCAGTATCTATCCATATCAGCCAGTGTCGCTAGCCCATCATGTAGGTTTTGTGCTTGAAAAATAGGCATTCCTTCTGCCATTGTTTCTACACAGGTTGCAAGAGCTTCAATTTGTTCAGGCGTAAATTTATGAGTAATAGCGATAACGCGTGGCAATACTTGAATTAAAATATGCTCAGCAGGAATGGTTTGTTCAGACAGTAAAGGTGCGAGTTCTGCGGCAAATGCGTCAGTATCATTCCCTGTTTTAACGATAGCAATAAATCCCTCACAAAAATGCTTTTTTTGCTTAGCCGATAGTGACACTTCATCTTCAATAGTATCAACAATACGGCACAATAAATAAGCATTAGCTACCACGCTATAAAGCGTGCTAGGTAGCTGTGGAATAGTCAGCGCAAAGGTTCTGGATACGCCTTCAAGCAATAAAGCTTGAAATTCATCATCAGAACCAAGGCTGAGTGATGCAGGATTTTCCAAAGAAAGTTGAGTGATGCTCATGACGTTTTTGTTGTTTTTATAGTGAGTTTTAACGGTTTGTTAATGGCAATAATAGACTGTTTGTTGGTGATTTGCAAAACAATGTTGTTTTGTTGACAACGCTTATGGCTGGTCATCTTAAAAATCAACTTATTGTTAATAAAAACAGTAGATTAAAGATTTGTGTTTTATTTACAAATATGTTGTTAAATTGCACATAACTCATTATTTTTTGAAAAAATCATCGTAAAAACTGGAGTCGTTTGGTAAAAGATAGTATTCTAATCAACAATAGATAAGCGATTGTATTATATAACTGGCTTGTTCTTATTTTCGAGAGTTAACAGCTAAAAATGGCTGAAGGATTTCTAATCTCGATGAGTCGAACTTGTCTGTTGTTTTATTGCTACACGTTTAATCGTTTCACATGACAATGTGGTTTTAAGGTAGTCAAGATAGCTTGGGCTACCAACTGTTTAATTTTTTGAGGATTTATTTGTGGGTGTTCCTTTACGTCAACAGCTAACAGTAGCGAGTTACCTGATTAAACAAAAGTTAAAAGGGGTAAAAAAATACCCTTTAGTGCTGATGTTAGAGCCTTTGTTTAAATGCAACTTAGCCTGTGCAGGTTGCGGTAAAATTGATTATCCAGATGACATACTCGACAAACGTTTGACGTTTGAAGAATGTATGCAGGCGGTTGATGAATGCGGCGCACCAATGGTGTCCATTCCTGGGGGCGAGCCGTTAATTCACAAAGAAATGCCGCAAATTGTTGCAGGCATTATTGCGCGTAAAAAATATGTCTATTTGTGTACTAACGCCTTGTTATTGAAAAAACGCATTGATGATTATACGCCATCGCCTTATTTAACTTTCTCTATTCATTTGGATGGGATGCAGGAAAGACACGATACTTCTGTTTGTCAGGAAGGCGTTTTTGATAGAGCCGTTGAAGCGATTAAATTAGCACTGGCAAAAGGCTTTAGAGTCAATATTAACTGCACGCTTTTCCAAGGTGAAAATGCTCAAGAGGTCGCGGATTTTCTTGATTACGCAATGGAATTAGGTGTTGAAGGTGTGACTATTGCCCCAGGTTTTAGCTACGAACACGCACCACAACAAGATGTATTTATCAAAGGCAGGGATGTCAAAGACTTATTTCGTGGTATTTTTAAAATTGGCAAAAACCGCAACTGGCGATTAAATCACTCAACACTGTATCTTGATTTTCTAGCAGGTAATCAAAATTACGAATGTACGCCGTGGGGTAATCCAACGCGCAACGTATTTGGCTGGCAAAAACCGTGTTACTTATTAGCGGATGAAGGCAATGCGGCAAGTTTTCAAGAATTGCTGGATACCACACCTTGGGATAAATACGGTAACGTTAATAATCCTAAATGTGCTAGTTGCATGGCGCATTGCGGCTATGAAGCCACGGCGGTTGAGGATATGTTAAAGCACCCATTGAAAGGACTACTTACCGCTATCAAAGGACCAAAAACCGACGGTGATATGCTGACAGAACCAACCCCACTTTATGCCGCTGAAAGTTCAAAGCCTACGCTTGCTGGAATTCCTATCAAAATAGAGAGATAGTCATACACCAGCCTGCTTTTACGGTCGCCGTAAAAGCAGTTTACTCAACATTATGTTTTTCCGAGGTTTTTGAATAATGGTTTTAAAAAATATAAAGTTTGTCGCTGTTTTTATGTGCTGTCTACTGTTAGGAACGAGCAATGTTTTTGCCAAAGACGAAGCTGCGAAACAAGTCGTTGATAAATTTCAATCCGAACTGATAGCCGTTATGAAAAATGGCAAACAATTGGGCTTTTCTGGTAGATACGACAAATTGGTTAGCTCTGTTTCCAATAGTCACGATCTCACAAAAATTGCGCGTATTGTAGTTGGCAAAGAATGGGAGAAATTATCTGACGATCAACAAAAAAAGTTAGTTGATGTCTTTAGTCGTTTGAGCATTGCTTCTTACGCGCATAATTTTAAAGAGTATAGCGGCGAATCATTTACCATTGATTCAGAAGAAGAAACCACTCGAGGTGGTGTTGTCGTCTACGCTCACTTGAGTATTCCTAATGACAAAGACGTTAAGTTTGAGTATCATCTAAAAGAGACGGATAAAAGCTGGCGTATTATCAATATAGTGGCGAATGGCGTGAGTGATTTGGCATTAAAAAGATCAGAATATACCAGTATTTTACAGCGCGAAGGCTTTGATGCACTCATCGCAAAAATCAATGAGAAAATTGATAACTATTCAAAACTGTAGTTTATGGATTTTTTTAGTAACAGTGAACTCGATAATTAAAAATAAGAGAATAACTATAGGTTTTATGGTAATGAATAGACTACACAGCGGTAATGGTAAAATACTAAAAACGTCCTTAGCACTATTAATCGGTGCATTATTCCTAGGGGGATGTGCGACAACCGCTGTTGAACAACGGGGAATAGCAAGCAAAGCTGATCCTTATGAGAATATCAATAGGAACGTATTTACTTTTAATGATACCGTTGATAGCTACGTTGCCAAACCTATTTCAGATGCTTACAAATGGGCAACTCCCCAATTTGCACAAACGGGCATATTTAATTTTTTTAATAATTTAAAAAATGTTGATGTAATTATTAACGATGTATTGCAGGCAAAATTTGCACAAGGTGCTGAAGATGTAGGTCGTCTTTTTATAAATACCACGCTTGGTTTAGGTGGTTTGGTTGACGCAGCTCAAGACCTTGGGCTTAAACAAAATGATGAAGATTTTGAACAAACCTTAGCAGTATGGGGTGTGCCTAGAGGACCTTATTTGGTACTACCTTTGTTAGGTTCGACTACAGCACGCGGCATTCCAGGCTCAATACTCGATACAGCCGCGAATCCAGCTAGTTATATCGGTGCGCCAATACAACTTGTGTCATTGCTGAACACGCGAGCAAATGCGCAAGGCTCCTTAGATTTTGTTAAAGAGGGTGCGTTAGACCCTTATGTTTTTATTCGTGAAGGTTATTTACAAACGCGCGAACATTTAGCAACTGATGGGAAAAGTCAGGCATCTTTAGATGTCGATAACGAGTTTGGCGATGATAATACCGCAACTTCTGCTAGCGACAAAAAAGCGGCAACGGGCAGTAAAGCAAATTACACCTTACAGTTAAGCTCTACTGAACACACCACCAGCTCATTCGGAAGTGCTACCCAGTCATTAGATCAAACGGCTAAATCGTTTGAAGATGCTAGCGATAAAATAGACAAATTAGCCAAACAAAGAACATTAAGAAAAGTTAGATAATTCGTACTACTCACCCCATAAAAAACCGCTCGTAGCGTATCCAATGAATTGAGTTGCCTGATTTATTGGATTCCCATATCGATCAAAAAGTTTCGGATTCGTCAAGAGTACGGAAATCGCCTGTGACTTTGAGTTTGGCGCACCAGCCGTTCGGTGGGGTTATTATCGAAGGCTATGTAACCGTTAAATGAGTAGACGGCTTTGAGGAAATACTGTAGCTTGGGAAGTTCGCATTTTCAAACCTCCAGCTTTGCTGGAAGTTTTTGACTTGCTGTGCTTTCGCGTTCCTAGTTCCCACACAGCGCGTGGGAACTAGGTGGAGTTTTGGAGAGTGTAAACCTGAGGTTTATACTCTGTTGCTTACTTAATAAAATCCAATCTGCCCTGCTTGTACTTGTCTTACCACACTCACCAAACGATCAATTTCTTCGTAAGTGTTATAAAACGCCAATGACGGGCGCACCGTACTTTCCAAACCAAAACGCCGCAGAATCGGTTGCGCACAATGATGTCCAGAACGTACTGCAATGCCAGCTTTATTCAAAGCTGCGCCCACATCTTCGGTACTGTGACCTTTCAACACAAACGATAACACGCTGGTTTTTTCTGCCGCCGTACCAATTAAGCGCAAACCGTTGATACCGCGTAACGCTTCAATCGCATAACCTAATAGCTCATGCTCATAACGCGCCACATTCGGCACACCGATACGTTGCAAGTATTCCAACGCCGTGCCTAAGCCAACAGCATCCGCAATATTACCCGTGCCTGCTTCAAAACGTGCAGGGGCAGGTTGATAGATGATGCGCTCAAAAGTCACATCTTCAATCATATTACCGCCACCTTGCCACGGTTGCGTTGCTTCCAGTATTTCCGCTTTGCCGTACAGTACGCCGATACCTGTCGGGCCAAAAATTTTATGACCTGAAAAGACCAGCCAATCACAGTTTAACGCCTGCACATCAACACTCAAATGCGACACCGATTGCGCCGCGTCCAGCAATACTTTTGCACCGACACGATGCGCCAGTTCAATCATTTCTTGAGCGGGTGTGATTGTACCTAGCGCATTGGACACTTGCGTGAACGATACCAATTTAGTACGCGGATTAAGCAGTCGGGTATATTCATCCAACAACACCTGCCCGTTATCATCAACAGGTGCAACGCGCAACACCGCACCTGTTACATCGCACAATTGTTTCCACGGCACGATATTGGCATGATGTTCTAACCAAGTAATGACGATTTCATCATCTTTACCGATATTTTGCTGTCCCCAACTTTTTGCGACTAAATTAATCGCTTCGGTTGAGCCACGCACAAAGACAATTTCTTCAGGCGAGGACGCATGAAGAAAATTCGCCACAGTTTTACGGGCTTTTTCATAAGCATCAGTAGCGCGTGCCGCCAGTTCATGCGCGGCGCGGTGAATGTTGGAATTTTCATGGCTGTAAAACTCAGAAATTCTATCAATCACCACTTGCGGTTTTTGCGTCGTTGCGGCGTTGTCCAGCCATGCTAATGGTTGCCCATTAACACGCTCACGCAAAATCGGAAAATCACGGCGTACTGCATGAACATCAAATGCTGCATGACTGCTGACTAACCCCAAAGTATTTAAATCACGGTGCGGGTGTTGTTGCGCATCGAGAAAATAAAACGTCGGGTTTGCGGCAGTCTCAGCGACTGGATTACTTGGTATGCCAGAACGATTCACTGTGGCATGACTCGCCAGTAGTTTATGCAGTTCCAAGGTTTCCGCAGGTAATTCAACGTGCTGTCCTGCCAAGCTAGACAATCCCGTCACTTTGTCAAGATCAGCGGTTGCCGCTGATTGTGGGGATAATGTTTGACTAGCTGATTTCACTGTTAACTCTACAGTTGATAAAGCCTGTTGTTGCTGAGCCGCATCCAAAAAATAAAAACTGGGCGCGGTAGTGAGCGTGTTGCTGGGTGCGCTGGAACGAGACACTGTGCCGTAATTAGCCAGCAGTTTATTGAGTTCAGCCGTTTCCACAGGTGGCTCAATGTGACGTTCAGCTAAACTGGCTAACTGGGTCAACTTACCAGATTCAGCAGCCGCCGTTGTCGCTTGTGGCGATGCGGCATGGACACCTGCATTCAGTAGCGAACCATCGCAGGGCAGGGCAGTGAATAATTGATTTGCCAAGCGCGTCAACTGCTCAATATCAGGCAGGGTTGTGTTATTTGTAGTCATAGTAGTTGCCTACTTCGACATTCTCCAACACACCCAGTGCATCTTCAGTCAATACCGCTAATGAGCAGTACAAAGACACCAAATACGAGGCAATCGCTCTGTGGTTAATGCCCATGAAACGGACTGATAAGCCCATTGTTAATTCGCCTGTTAAATTCGGTTGATACAAACCGACTACACCTTGACGACTTTCGCCAGTGCGTAATAACAGAATGTTGGTTTTGCCGTTGGTGACAAGCAATTTGTCCGTTGGAATTAATGGAATACCGCGCCATGTTAAAAATTGCGAACCGAATAAAGTAACGGTAGGTGGTGGTGTACCACGGCGCGTGGCTTCACGACCAAACGCGGCAATTGCACGAGGATGTGCTAAGAAAAACGCAGGTTCTTTCCACACGCGGGCAATCAATTCGTCTAAATCGTCAGGTGTTGGTGAACCGTTGCGGGTTTGTACTTTAAACGCAGGCGCGACATTGTTCAGTAAGCCGTATTCTGCATTATTAATTAATTCACTTTCTTGACGTTCTTTGATAGTTTCAATGGTCAAGCGTAATTGTTCATGAATTTGATTATGCGGACTGCTGTACAAATCAGATACGCGAGTATGTACATCCAGTACAGTGTTGACTGCATTCAAGCGGTATTCGCGACCCCATTCTTCATAATCGACAAAGGTTTGTGGCAATATTTTTTCATCGAGACTGGAGCAATCAACGGTAATACCCGCTTCATTTTTAGCTTTGTTGACGCGATAAATACCCGCTTCAACAGGTACCCATTGCAATAAATGCGTCAACCAACGGGGTGTGATGGTTGATAGCATGGGGACAGTTTTGGTGGCATTGGCTAGTGTACGCGCAGCGACATCGCCAAGTGCAGTATGAGCATCATGAATATCAGTCATGGTTTTTTCCTATAATTTGATGGTTATTAAAAAATTGTTATGCTCTGCTATAAATAGGTTAGCACGACCATAGTAGGTGATTGGTAATATGAAAAGCAATATCAATAAACAGATATACAATAAACAGATATACCATTGAAAGTGATATGCAATAAACAGATATACCAATGTATTTATTGGCTATTTTTAACTATTTCATGCTGTGTGAAACACCTATTAATAGGTGATTGAACCTAGCTTTGTGCTTTTGCATGATGTACAGGTGTCGCCAATTCACTGCGCACTTGTGCCTGTGTAATATGGCTGTTAGGTGGCACACTGTGAGTGAGCCAGACATTACCGCCAATGGTTGAACCTTGTCCGATAGTGATACGTCCTAAAATTGTCGCGCCTGCATAAATCACGACATCATCTTCGACGATAGGATGGCGATCATTGCCCTTCACCAACGACCCATCTTCTTCCATATCAAAACGTTTCGCGCCCAAAGTGACAGCTTGATACAAACGAACGTGTCGCCCAATAATTGCTGTTTCACCAATGACAACACCTGTACCGTGATCGATAAAGAAACTTTCACCAATTTTTGCACCAGGGTGTATGTCTATACCTGTTGCAGAATGGGCAAGTTCCGTTATCATGCGAGCAATTAGTGGCACACCCAATAAATAGAGATTGTGTGCTAGTCGATGATGTGTCATGGCGACAATACCAGGGTAGCAAACCAAAGCTTCATCTGGACTGTGAGCCGCAGGATCGCCTTGATAGGCAGCCGTTATATCAGTGTCCAGTAACTTCCTGACACTCGGCAATTGTTCGGCAAAAGCGCGTGTAATATGGTTAGCGCGACTATCCATGTTGTGCGTCACCGCGTGATTTTGTTCCGCAACAAAAACCAGCTCACGGCGAATCTGTTGTTGTAATGTGCGTAATGCGGTATCGAGGGTATGCCCAACAAAATAGTCAATGCCTTCGTCATTGATGTCGGGTAAACCCAAACGATTGGGAAACAACACCGCACTCAAACCATCAACTACATTGCGCAATTCTTTACGCTGGGGCAACTTAGGTGGTTTATCGCGGCGGTGGCGTGTCTCCAAAGATTGCACTCGCACCTCGCGTAAGCTTATAACTAAGCTGTCTATGCCCCAGTTGTTATCACTTCTTATCATCGGAAAAAACCTCTTAATTCATGTAACTTACTCTTTTAAAAAAGAGGGGTTAGAGGAAAAAAATCTCTACCCCTCGAGGTAGGAGTCGAGCAGTTACAAAAAATCAATGTCCATAAATCTGATCAAACACGCCATCATCGGCAAAATGTTTTTCCTGAGCTTTATCCCAACCACCAAAATTAGTGATGTTGACTAATTCTATAGCGGGGAATTGTGCCGCATATTTCGCAGCAATTTCTTTATCAGAGGGACGATAAAAGTTTTTAGCGATAACGTCTTGACCTTCTTTGCTATACAAATAGGTTAAATACTCAGTTGCCGCTTCAGTAGTACCGTGTTTACGCGCTACATCTTCCACTACGGCGACGGGGGGTTCTGCCAGAATACTTAGCGATGGATTAACAATTTCATATTTATCCGCACCAAACTCTTTTAACACTAAATGCGCTTCGTTTTCCCAAGTGATTAACACGTCACCGATTTGGCGTTCAGCAAAACTGGTTGTTGAACCTCTCGCACCAGTGTCAAGTACCGCTGCATTTTTGAATAACTTGGTCAGAAAAGCTTTAGCGGCGGCTTCGTCATTATTGTTATGCTTAAGAGCATATCCCCATGCGGCTAAATAATTCCAACGTGCGCCACCTGAAGTTTTTGGATTCGGGGTCACTACACTGACACCGTCTTTAACTAAATCATCCCAATCTTTAATCGCTTTAGGATTGCCTTTGCGCACTAAAAAAATGATGGTTGAGGTATAAGGCGAGCTGTTATTAGGCAGTAAAGTTTGCCAATTCTCTGGAATCAATTTGGCTCTTTTATACAACTGGTCTACGTCATAGCCCAATCCCAGCGTCACCACATCCGCTTCTAAGCCATCTAACACGGCGCGAGCTTGCTTACCACTGCCGCCATGTGATTGATTAACGGTGACATTGTCGCCCGTTTTTTCTTTCCAATGTTTAGCGAATAGCGTGTTGTATTCTTTGTATAACTCACGCGTTGGGTCATAAGACACATTGAGTAAAGTAATATCCGCCGCCTGTGCCTGATGGGCGATAGCCGCGACAACGCTTAGCGCGGTGGCTAATATAAGGCGTTTAAATGGAGTTTTCATAATTCAGTGTTCCTTGAGTAAGTTGATAAACGACTGCCAGTCCTTGCATGACTGGCAGTCGTAAAATTAAAAAGACAGTTGAAAGCGCGTTGCAAACACTTGTTCAGCATTACGGTTTTGATTTACCAAACCGCCACCACCAGCAAAATGTACATTTTCATAATCGGCGCGAATCAGGGCGTTACTGTTAAGAATCCAGTTTGCACCCACTGTCCACGCGCTGGCTCTGCCAGCCGAGCTATTTGGATTAATGAATAAGAAGGTATTGTTATCTATATTCATTTCAGTCCAACGGGCAGCAAGTTGTAACGCGCCCCATGTTCCATTTAACGGATCAAATTTTTGAATCGGTTTTATCGCACCAAAACTATTGTCTTCACCTGTGACAACATAAGACGCTAATACTTGCCATGCTTTGTTGTTTTGTTTGATAACCGCGCTTCTACCCGCACTGGTTGTTCCTGCTAGACGTTGTGATGACAGTGCATATTCGCCCATCAATCCAAATGGTCCAGCGTACCAATAAGCTTGTGGATAAATCCGATAAGCACCGCCGTCAGCCACAGGCGCGGCAGCACCCGTTCTGATAGTGTTGGCGTAATTTAGATAAGTGTTGCGCCCAATCGGTGTGGCTTGATTTTTAAGAGCTTGCCCGTTAGCATTGGAAAAACTACCTGCAACCCCGAATCCTAGACCTTCTGCCCACGAATAACCTGTGTGTTGAAATGGCTGTGCAAAAACACGCGCCACAAATTCTTTATTGTCATTGGTATCCGCTGCATTATTATTGGGACTACCGTCATCCCCCGATCCATTAAACGCACCTATTTGATAAGTCAGTTGATTTTTAGTGTCAATCGGTCCTGCCACTTTTTCGGCTTTATGTCCTGTAAAATCAAAGCCACCATGTAACTGAACACCGACATCCCGATTGCTTGCTAAATACGTTGGAAACGCACGTTCTAAGAACGTACCATCAGAGTCACCTTGCAAGCGTTCAAGACTGATTGCGGGCTTGAATTTACCGACCAATAAACTGGCAGCAGGGTGGTAGGCATAATCAATATAGGCATCGGGGATAATATTGCCGCTTGCCGCGAAGTCAGGCATGATTTTGAAAAATATATCTTTAAAGACATAACCTTCAATCCAAACCCGCGCTTGTTTAAGATCAAAGGTATCAGTCAACTTACCATTGTCTTCAGAAAAAGTTTTATTATCAACTTGCGCCGCGCCGCGTATTCTCAGCTGGTGTGCTTTATCAGCCGAAGTAATTCTAAAACCACCTTCACCTGCGTCAATAATCGGTGTTCTTTTACTATTGGCGGTTGTTACTTCATCCTGTACTTCCAGCTTACGTTCCAAGGTATTAATTTTGCTGTTGAGTTTTTCAACCTCAGGTGTGGCTGTAGCAACAGAGGCAGCTTTATTATTAGCGGCTTCAAATTTTTCTAACCGACTTTCCAAGTTTTCAAATTTTTTTAATCGACTTTCTAATTCGTGAATACGTTGCTCCAACGCTTTGCTATCAGCCGCGTGAGCAGTGGGAATACCGATTAACGCAAGATTAATCGCGCTTAATAACGCGGTACGCTGGAAATTTTTCATGATGTTACTCTCTTAAGTTAGTGGAGGCGTTTTAGCCTTCTTTCTTGTTGAGGCACATCATAAACAGCTGGATATTTTTAATAAAACGATGATATTCGATAGCACTATTCAATAATTAGATATAGAGCTAACGCACAATAAAACGATTATAAAACCGTTCGCGCTAAGTTTTGTCTAAGAACGAACGGAAAAATCCTTAACTGTGGGCAGTAATGGCGTGTGTGTTGAGTTTTAATAGGCGTTGTAAAATTTCTGCATCCGTCATTTCTGGCGTGTAATCATCCCAACCGTAAGCGTTAGCAACGGCTTTATCGACAACGTGGTGGGCTGTGTTTAACCACGCAGGTCTGGCGTTGTAGAGGTTGGTAAGAGTACGTTTTTTCAACAAGTCTTCAAATCCCGCTTTGGCTTTTGGACGTTGGGGGAAACCTGCTTTTTCTTCTTCTGGGGTAATAATCCACTGCACCCATTCCGTTGGATTAAGCCAGTTTTCGCGCAGTTGATTGAGTTTAAACGCGGCTTCGGCGATAGCGTTGGCATGAGCAAGTGTGTCTGGATGAGTAACAGGCGCGGCTATGGGGGAGTCAAAACTCATGAGTTTTGATTCCTGATTATTCGCGGTATCGGCTGGGGTTAAGCCTGTTGGAAACGGGAAGGTTTCAAAGCAGGTAGTTGGGGTGTAGCGTGGGTCGTTACCTTTGCCTAGCCATGTGCATAAGCCTAACGCCCATAGTTCGTGAAAGCGGGAATGAAGAATACCGAAGGTGGTGTCATCGGCACGGGCGATAACAATAGCAGCGTTTTCAGGGGTTTTTATTTCAGGTAGCCAAACAAAAAGCCTATATTTGGAAACCATTGGTGTCGCTATAAACCGTTTTAAGCCGTTAATAGCGTTGTTCATGGCGGGTCTTGGACGCTCATGTAACCAGTAATCTTTTTGTAATTTTTCTTCGCGTTTTTCCATTCTTTTGGGTTTTACTTCTTTTTCAACCCAGTCAAATGGCATTTCAAATAAGCAAGCTTCCTCTTTGCTCATGCCTGTAAAGTCAATAACATACTGCCCTCTATCTCTTGAGGTAATATCTTTGGCGTTAGAATAAGGTCGAATAACTTTGCTATTGGGTAAATTATGGGGGTTTGGTAATGTCAGCCATTTTCTGGCAATATTGCCGTCAATATCAAAAGCCCCGTTCATTTTAAAACCCGAATACGCGGTATCAATATTTTCTTGTAACGACTTGGCAATGGATAAATCCATGCCCACTTCACCGTTTCCTGCCGTTAAATCAGTATGAATCAAGGCAACAGCTTGACCGTTTAGGCGCATCGGGGTTGCAACGTTAAGCCGTTCGTGCTGAGCTTGTCGAAGCATGGACGGCTTAACGTTGCTGGTTTCGGATTTTTCCATTAGTCCTTCGACAAGCTCAGGACGAACGGAAAAATCTGTTGTATCAATAACAGTTTTAGAGGGTGCGTTGGAGTACAAACCTAGGTTTGTACTCCTGTTATCACCAAAACACACCAACGACACCCGTACCGCTGTGCCGTTATCAAACCAGTTTTCATCCGACCACGCTTCAAAAATGGGGTGGGTTTTACAAATATTATCCAACACGGTGCGATTCGCGCCGCCGCGTATGGAGTTGGTAGACACAAATCCCGCTACTTTGGTTTTTCCTTGTTCAATGTGTACTCGCGCTTTATCAAACCAGTAGCAGACTAAATCAGCGTTACCTGAAATTCTACCTGCATAACAAGAACGCAACGTTTTCATGTAAGTTTCGCCAAGTTCTTTAAGTTGAAATCGTTGCCCCAAAAACGGCGGATTACCAATAATTACATCCGCCGCCGCCCATTGTGCTTCTGTGCCGTCTTCATTAATAAGCGCGTCTCGATGTTCAATACCACTCAAACTACGCAAAATCGGATTTTTAGTCAGCGGTTTACCGTTGCGGGTACACCATTGAATATCCCCAATCCATACGGTGACACGCGCTAATTCAGCGGCGTATTCGTTGGTTTCTATGCCTAAAACATTTTGCGTTCCCGTGCCGATGAGAATTTTTTTCTCAAAACCTAATTGTTCAGCGTCTAATTGAGCGCGGTGTTCTAAATCTTTCAGCGCGTGTAAAGCCAAATAAAGAAAATTGCCCGACCCACAGGCTGCATCCAATACCCGAAAATCGTGCAGTTCGTTCAGGTAATTTTGATACGCCGCTAACGCTATTTTGTAGTCATCGGATTTTTTGGCTTTGCCCTGCGCGTGTTGCAAAACGGCTTTAACGTCCTGCCATTTTGCGCTTAAGGGTTTGATAATCAGCGGTTCAATGAGTTTATTAATGGTGGCGGCATCGGTGTAATGTGCGCCCAATTGCGCACGACAGTTCGGGTCAAGTCCTCGCTCAAACAGGGTGCCAAAAATAGTAGGGTCTATGGCTCGCCAATCTAATTCCTCAGCCGCTCGGTATAGCCGACCCACTTCATCCAGTGTTAATTCAGGAATATCAATAACATTAAACAAGCCGCCATTAAACCACGCAATATCATCACTGCCATAAAGCCCGTCTTTTTTCTGCATGGCGGTGAATAAATTTTGCAGACAACGCAGGGCTTTAGGCGGATTAATGCGTGAGACTTTTAAAAGATTGGCAAAAATACGGCTGTCTTCGGTCGGGCTGTTGTGTAATAAGCCTTCGTCTTCGGCAAACATACAAAAAATGCACTGGGTTAAAAAATGCGCGACCACTTGCGGTTTGATACCGCGCTGTCGCATGATGTCCGCTATCTTGGAAAATTTTTCTGCTGCTTCGGCAGTAATCGCGGCGTTGGATTTTGTGGGCTTGAGTTTGTCGGGGTCAGTAAAAACCCAACGTAAAATTTGCAGGTTTTTAGTTTCGTTAATGTCTGATAAGCGAACAGTGCGCGGTTCATCGGGATAGCCACGAAAGGCGGTATGAATTTCAATACGTTCACGGTCACAGACAATCAGCAACGGTGGATTGCCCAGATTGCCTGAATATTCGCGCAGTTGTGCCAAGGCTTTTTTGAGATTGCTGTTGGGCTTTTTGTTTTCCCAGCCAAAATGATCGCGCTTCCATACATCTGCCCAGCCTTGTGTGCCACTGTCTTTTATCGCACCTTTTTCGTAGCAAAAATCAGCGGAACTACGCGGCTTGTCGATGTTTAATAGTTCACATAAATCTTCGATAAAACCTTGTGCGCCTGCGCGTTCGGTTAAGTCGTTTTCAGTCCACGTTTGAATGAATTTTTCGGGAGTCATGAATAGTTTGCTTGGTTGTAGCCTACAACGTTGGGTTGCGAAAAAAACGCCACTTGAAAGGATGTTATAGCTAACCGTGAAAAAATGATTACAAAACCGTTCGCACTGAGCTTGTCGAAGTGTGAATGTGGTTCGACTGTTCGACAAGCTCACAGCTCACCACGAACGGTATCATTTTATTGTGCGTTAGCTCTATCTATAATAGCTGGGTTATATTACGAACACTTCACCACCACAATTACGCGCACTGGCGGTGACAAAGTTCAAATTACTCATGTCTGCAAACCTATGGCGAGCTTGTTCGGTTATTGATTCGGCTAAGGCTGCACCATCAATGGCACAAAAACCCGTTGGTCCCCATGAGGTTTGCCCAATCGCTACCGCGCCTTGTTGTTGTAACCAGTGCATTGCTTGGGTGACTTCGGGGCTGGTAAATACCCCACCTTGTGCAGAGGCAAAATGTTCACCGACGGATTGTTGTAATTGGCTGATAACTTCACCAAAACGCACGATGTCATTTTCGGCCAATGCGGGTAAACCTTGCATCAATAATAAATAGCATAAACGAGCGGCTTCTTGTTGTGGAAAAGGCGGTAGTTTTTTAAAGGCTTCAACTTCCTGATGTCCGTGTAAGCCTTGACCGCGTTCATCAAACACTAAAATAAATCGCCATTCATTGGGTATATCAAAATGCGCTAACACGGGTGGAATAATAGTATTTTCACCTCGTCCACCATCGACCACTAATCCGCCTTGCTCAAAAATGCCGATGCCAATACCTGAGCGTAAGCCTCTGTCCATCAAAGAGGCAATCTCACGCACGCTAAGTTTTAAGTCGTAAAGCACATTTAATGCTGAGCCAATAGCTAAGGACATTTGCGTACCCGAACCTAAGCCGATATGTTCAGGAATTGCTGATTCAATGTGAATGTTGACTTTATCAGAAACATTAAGTGCTTTGCATAACATACTGAGACACTGATCTGCGCGTTGTGCTGACGCGCCAGTAATGCTACGTTGTTCGGCGGAAGTGACTGATAAGCGGGTGGCGTGTTCGTTCAGTGCCACGCCGATACTACCAAAATGACGACCCAATGAGCCGCTTAAATCAATAAATCCCATGTGTAATCGAGCGGGGGCAATTACGGAGACGGTAGACGCTGGTATCATTTGGTTGTTGTTTTGTGGTGCTGAAAAATTGTCAAAATTATACATGAAGCTCTCTGTTAAGCGCGGAGTGATTCTAACACTTGTAATAAATCAGAGTGCATAGCATCACAGTGTTCAAGGGTTAGCGGATTTATCGGTGCATTTGATGGCACATACACGGAAAAAGCCCCCGCTAGTTTAGCGGCAACGATACCTGTATGCGAATCTTCTAAGACTAAACAGTGCTGAATAGACACTTGTAAGAAATCCGCTGCTTTTAAAAATATATCGGGTGCAGGTTTGCTGTGTTCAACATTATCACGGCTAATGATGGTTGTGAAGCTATCGCTTAATCCTGCTAGTTCAAGACATTCAAGTGCATTAGCGGTGCGGCTATTGGTGGCTAAGCAATAGGGTAATTGTTGTTCTACAATAAATGCCAGTAATTCCTTGAAACCCTGTTTGACGGCAATGCCGTTATCATTAATATGCTTACGCCATTGGCTTGTTGCAGTTTTATTAAAGCCTTGCAGGTCAAAATTATCACCACATTCAGCCAATAATTTTTCTCTTATCGCCTGACCATTCAGCCCTGACAAGGAATAACAAAACGCATCAGATAATGTGTAACCCAGCATTGCTGCTGCCTGTTGCCACGCGATAAAGTATGTCGCTTCGGTATCCAAAACTAAACCATCCATATCAAAAATGACGGCGGAAAAATTGGCTATTTTGAGCATTGCATCACTTTAATATATTCGCCGTGTGCTTCTCGACTTGAACCCACTACGATGCGTTTAACACCTTGTGAATTTTGTTCGACTAAGCCAGACACTTCAACCGTTTCACCTTTCACTGCTTGCCCTGTGTAAGTGGCGGTAAAACTCACCACCGAATCGATGTGCGGGTGATTTAGCTTGAATTCAGCAGGATAATCAAAAGCTGCTGTGTCATCAATCACTTGTGCTTGCAACGTTATCGCGCCACATTTTTGATAACGGGTAGAAGGGGAAGCACACGGATTAATCAGACTGACATCAAATTTGCGCCCGTTAATCAGGGCTTTATTAAATTTACGCTGCTCATGCCAGACATAATCGGCAAAACTGAGATCACAATCACGGCGTTGATAAGAGTCTTGCCAGTCTTGCTCATGTAAATCCTGTAGTGTCTGTCGTGCGATTAGTTCACGCACTAATTCGCGGCAATATTGAAAAACGCCGCGCTCATAACACACTAAATCAATATCGGAGCTGTGCTGTTGCGCACCGATTAATAGCGAACCCGTTACGCCGCAGTGCGTTAAATCCAAACCGTGTGTTTGTAATAAGCGACACAATGCAATCAAATCATGCTCCACTTCATCAGCTTGCTCAGCGTGCAGAATGGCTTGCAAGCGTTGTTTAGGTTGATGATGGCTAATAATACGATTAACAGATACCGCATGAAGATGCGCGTCTAACACTGGAGAATAATGCAGATAGTCGGGATAGTGCTGTTGCAAAAAAAGATTCGCCTCCTCGGTGACGTATTTTTTTTGCCCTGTTTTTCCACGCACATAACGTAAAAAACACAGCACTTTATTCTGTTCTAGGTTTTGAGCGACGACAGCAAAAACTAACTTTTCAGTAGTTTCGATAAAATCTTTGACAAGAAACATCATGATAGTGGTTGAATGATTTTCGTAGCCAGTAGTTTACCCGTTGATTGTTTCAATTGGGTTATTCGACTGCCATTAACTACCACATTAAATCATCTGGCACTGCATAAGCGGCATAAGGATCGTCTGGCTGTTCAACCTTTGCTGTTATAACTTCATTATGTACCAGTACGCTGTTCACATCACGCTCACTGATTTTTTGCGCTACCTCTGCGGAAACCACTTGGTAGTTTTTGCCTAATTTTACGATGGCTAGTTTTCCGTTAATCAATTGCGTCCGCATGATTTCTGACACATACAAAGTTTTTACTTTGTTATCGTCATTAAAACGGTAAGCAACGCCATCTTCATCTCTGGGCTGTTTATTTTGTTCAATCAATTGCTTAATTTGGGCAAGTAGCTGTTTTTTGAGTTCTTGTTGCTGGCGTTGTTGATTGAGTTCAATATCTTTTGCCAGTTGTTCCGCCCGCGCTTTTTGTGCCAATTCTTTGGCTTCATCTGCTACTACGATATTATTTTTGCGGTGCAGTTGTTCTTGTTTGTGTTTATCAGATTTGACACTTTTCGCCTTTGCGGAACTGACTAAACCCGATTTTAATAATTGCTCTTGTAACGATAATTTTTGTTTGCTCATCGTGGGCTTCCTTACGGTAACAAGTGTTCGCCTGTCCAAAGTTGTTCAATAGTTTCTCTGGCGCGAATTAAATGAATATCTTCACCATCAACCATCACTTCGGCAACACGCGGTCTGGAATTATAATTGGAACTCATGCTAAAACCATAAGCACCTGCGGAACGTATCGCTAATAAATCGCCTTGGTTCAATTGTAGAACGCGATCTTTGCCCAAAAAATCGCCTGTTTCGCACACGGGACCAACTATATCCCAGTGTTGTGCAGGGGCGGTACTTTGTAGATTAACAGGAATAATGTCTTGCCACGCGCTGTATAAAGACGGGCGCACTAAGTCGTTCATTGCTGCATCAACAATGGCAAAATTTTTGTGAGTAGTCGGTTTTAGATATTCAACTTGGGTCACTAAAATACCAGCATTGCCGACAATAGCACGACCAGGTTCTAATAAAATTTTAAACTTATTTTCCCCTAGCCGTGCCAATATCGCTTGAATATAATCGGCAGGTTCTGGCGGTTGTTCGTCTTTGTAGCGAATACCGACACCACCGCCTAAATCTAAATGCTGTAACTCAATACCTTCCGCTTTAAGAATGTCAACTAACGCTAGAATTTTGTCCAATGCGTCTAAAAATGGGCGAGTTTCGGTGAGTTGTGAGCCAATATGACAATCGATACCGATGACCTTGATATGTGGCATGGCGGCAGCACGACGGTATTCGACTAGAGCTAGTTCTATATCAATACCAAATTTATTTTCTTTTAACCCCGTCGCAATATAGGGGTGAGTTTTGGCATCTACATCTGGATTGACCCGAAACGACACGGGCGCGATGATGCCTAGTTGTTCAGCAAGCGCGTTAATACGGTCAAGTTCACTACTCACTTCAATATTAAAACAGGCGATGCCAATTTTTAAGGCAGCTAAAATTTCATCTTCGCGTTTACCAACCCCTGAAAAGACGATTTTTTTCGCATCACCACCCGCAGCAATCACTCGTTGCAGCTCGCCTAACGAGACTATATCAAAACCTGAACCTAAACGCGCCAACACATTCAACAAACCAATATTGGAATTGGCTTTGACCGCATAACAAATTAAGTGTGCTTGATCGCCAAACGCTGAATCAAAGGCTCGCCAATGTCTTTCCAATGTCGCTCTGGAATAGATGTAGCAAGGGCTACCGTATTTATAAATAATGTCCGCTACCGTTACCTCTTCGGCAAACAGTTCAGCGTTTCGATAATTAAAATAATCCATAGTTATTTAGTTTTTTCAGGTTCGGATTGGGTTTTAGTGGGGGGTTTTTGCTCTGGTTCTGGCTCTGGTTTGGCTTTGGGTACATAAATAGGTGCAGGTCCGTCTGGTAAATATAAAGGACCTACTTGTCCACAGCCAGTTAAAACAGTGAGTAATGGTAAAAATAATAAATAATTTTTCATAGTGTGATGGGCAAATAAACAACTGAAAATTAATGCAGACAATATTTTTTGTTGGTAACGGCTTAAATTGTAGCGGATAGGCGCGAATAAATTCGCCGCTACTGTTCGGTTTCAGTGACAATTACATCAATACCGTTTTGTTTTAAACGTGCATTAATGGTGTTGACGCTGGCTATCTGGGCAAAAGGTCCTAACTTGACACGATAGCGTATTGTGTTCTCAACTTTGGCTTTTTGTATATTGGCTTCAATTCCCATAGCAGCTAATTTTGCCCGCATTTGTTCAGCTTCTTTAGAGCCGTTGTAAGAACCTGCCTGCATCATGTATTGCGTGGCTTTTGCTTGCCCAACGCGCTCTTCGCGGGTGCGGGTTTTAATTTCATACTCAGGCACAACTACTTCTTTTTCAGGCAAGATAGTATAAAAATCGAACTGGGGAGCTTTTACTTCAGGTTCTTTGGCTTTTATTATTTCTGATTCAATGGAAGCCGTCGAAGATACTTGGGCAACTGTTTTAGGATCAATGTTTTTAACTTTTACGCTGCTTACATAAACAACCAGAACCACTGCCGAAATAGAGAATGCGGTAATTAGCATCCATTTCCATACGCTCAAATTTCTCACAGGATCGAAATCCTGTGAATGTAGAGTGTTTTTACCGCGTATTCGGTGTTTATAATCTTTTGCCATATCACATAGATTCAGGGGTGTTAATAGCCAATAAAGCCAAGCCATTTGCCAACACTTGTTTGACTGCGCACACTAAATTGAGTCGTGCGTCACGCAGTAGTGCGTCCTCAACCAAAAACTGATGGGCGTTATAGTAGGTATGAAACTCATGCGCCACATCACGCAAATAGAGAATGAGTTGGTGCGGTTCATATTGCAAAGCCGCCTTCTGTAAGGCTTCTGGGTAACGTGCCAATGTGCTTAATAGGGCGATTTCATGTTCCGCTGTTAGCAGATTTAGATTATCCATGCCTGATTGTAAATTTCGTTGCCAACCTTTTTCATCCAATTGCCGTAATACGCTACACACTCTGGCATGAGCGTACTGCACATAAAATACGGGATTTTCATTAGTTTTTGATACCGCGAGGCTTAAATCAAAATCCATGTGTTGTTCGGAGCGACGCATCGCATAAAAAAACCGTGCAGCATCTTTGCCGACTTCGTTACGCAATTGTCTTAGGGTGACAAACTCGCCTGAACGCGTGGACATTGGAACTTTTACACCATTACGCCATAAAATAGCAAACTGCACTAACAACACTGTTAACTTGGAATCGTCCGCACCTAATGCTCGCATGGCTGCTCTTACGCGGGGAATATAACCGTGATGATCTGCACCCCAAATATCGATGATTTGATCAAAACCACGTTCTAGCTTGTTATGGTGATAGGCAATATCAGAGGCAAAATAAGTGTATTGTCCGTTTTCACGCACCACTACCCGATCTTTTTCATCCCCCAACTGGCTAGATGCAAACCATGTTGCGCCGTCTTTTTCATACAAATAGCCACCTTCGCGTAAACGAGCCAAGGCTTTTTCTACTGAACCATCATCCATGAGTTGCTGTTCAGAAAACCAGCACTGATAATTCACGCCAAACTCGCTTAAATCGGCTTTAATGTCTTGTAAAATACCTTGTAAACCGACTTGAAAAACAGCGCGGTAGTGTTCAAAACCTAGCAAGGTTTTTGCCCGCTCAATCAGCGCGTCAATGTACACATCTTTATCACCGCCTTGAGGTTCATCGGCGGGTATGTTTTCCAGCACAGTAGCGATAGGCTGGTGGTACTGATTAGCGGAGTTTTTATGAATTGTCCACGCAATTTCACGCACATAATCGCCGCGATAGCCATTACTGGGGAATGGAAATACTTCGCCGCATTCTTCTAAATAGCGCAACCAAACGCTAGTCGCCAGAATATCCATTTGCCGACCTGCATCATTGACATAATATTCACGCTCAACATTAAAGCCTACTGCTTGCAATAAATCCGCAACCACTGAACCGTAAGCAGCACCGCGTCCATGTCCAACGTGTAAAGGACCTGTCGGATTAGCTGAAACAAATTCAACTTGTACTTTTTTACCTGCGCCAATGGTGCTTAAACCAAACTCACAACCTAGCTCATGAATGGTTTGAATAATGGCATATTGCACATTGGGATTAATAAAAAAATTGATAAATCCAGGTCCAGCCAGTTCAACTTTAATGACAGCGTCATGAACGGGTAAGACAGCAAGAATTTTTTCAGCGAGTTGACGCGGATTGGTTTTAGCTGATTTTGCTAAAATAAGTGCCACATTAGTGGCAAAATCGCCATGTTGTGGATCACGGCATCGCTCAATCGTTATCGTTGGCAAGGTGTTTGTTTCGAGAACGCCACTGGTTTTGAGCGATTCAACGGCTTGTACAATAAGAGCCTCTATCGTTTGTTTCATTGCTACACTGTGTTAGTTAAAAAATCAATTACATAGTGGTGCATTATCCATGAAATACAGGTTTTTATCCATTCAATCAACACTAGCTGTTGCACACTTACTTAACACGGTTGTCTATGCTAGACATATCAGCACAGAGGTGAGCATAAATTACGCCATCATGTCTTGAAACATCATAGGTGATTTAAACAGCCCGACTGTCATTGCCCACATATCATTAAGTATAGGTTGGTTAGTGATACGCGGCGTAGTCTGATTGCTATTAAGCTTCAAAGATAATAATGGGCTGGCAAATCTGGGTAGCTTATTTGATAGTGATGACAGCACCGAAGAGAACGATGTTTTTTGGTTATCTTCAACCCACGCCTTTTTTTGCAAAGGTGCGATGGTCATTGATACACTAGGTTCTGTTAAAAATCTTTCCACATGGCTAAGGTGTTGGTGTAGCTGATGGGCATTGCTTGCTGGTAGCAATAAGGTAAAAGGTCCGTCTATTTCTAGTGTAGGTTTGAGATAGCCAGGGTTAAGTTGAATAAACTGTTCATAACTTAAATCAGCTAATTCAGCAATGGTGGAAAGATTTTTGTTCGATAAATAATCAATATCGAACGGACGTTCCACTTTGACTTTGACAAAATAGGGTTCGTTTTTAATCGAGGGTAGTTTCAAACCATAGCTCTGGGGATCAGCAAAAATACTCGATAATGCTAAAAGACGCGGAACATAGTCTTGCGTTTCTTCGGGTAAAGACAATGACCAGTAATCAGTCGGTAAGCCGTTGGCACGATTACGACTAATGGCATCATCCACTCGCCCTAAGCCACAGTTATAAGCCGCTAACGCCAGTAGCCAATCACCATTAAAATGCCGTTTTAAAAAGGATAAATAACGGAAGGCGGCTTGTGTAGAGGCATCAATATCGAGCCTAGCATCATATTGTTCAGTTTGTGTTAAATCAAAATCAAGCCCTGTGCTGGGAATAAACTGCCAAAGCCCAGCTGCACTTTTGGGTGATTGTGCCGTGGGTTGATAAGCACTTTCAACGATGGGTAATAACGCGAGTTCAGCGGGCAAATGATTAGCACTGAGTCCACTAACAATATGATAAATATAAGGTCGCGCCCGTTCTGCCACTTGTTGTAAATAACTAGGACGTTGAGAATACCACGCTATCTGTTTGCCAATTCGTTCATTAATTATCGTTAATCTGGGATCGGGCTGTTGATTTTCGCTGTTATCTTTTTCCTGTGGCGATTGCGTTATTTTTAAGCCTGTATCTATGGGTGCAGTGGCGATGAGCGGCACACGCTTATTGACAGCGTCTGTTGCCACTTTAGTCTCTAGCTTATCTGTTTGACGATGAAATTCAATACGCGTACGAATGCGGGTTTGTACAGCAGATGACTCTGGCTGACTATTATTATTGACGTAATCAACAATTTGTTTTTGTACTGCATTTGTTGCCAGACGTGATTTAGTTTTATTTTTGTCGTCTGACCGCGTAACCATAGTAAGGCGAGTGCGGTTTAAATCACCATAATTTGATGTCGGTAATAAAGTGGTTTTTATAACTACATTTTTTTGATCAATACCTTGCTTTAATGGCAAGTTTTGTGAAGATAAGGCGGCAGGCTGCTCGACATTAAATCTTGGGATTTGCATTCCAAAGCGAATGCGATCCCAGACACTGCCTACGGGATGCAATATATTTTTTTGCCCAGATTTTTTCATCTTAGCAGTCGCCAAAGATTCAATCGGGTGTGCTAACAAAGAGGCGGCAATAAAAATTTTTAACATTAATAGCAATAGTCGCACAATATACCTTCTATTCATCAATTCTCGGTATTTTTATACCAAGTAAGAAGAGGGTGGTACGATTTCATATTGTGCTACCTCGCCCGTCACGATAAATCTGTTAATTTAAGATTTATCCTCGAACTCAAATGAGACCAAACCACTCGTCAAAATAAAGCCGATTTAACGTCAGGTTATCCAAGATAACCAAAGATATTCAGCAATTAAGATATTTAGCTGGTGACTAATTTGCCAAACTGTCAGCCGCCTAAAGTTTATACTTTAACCGCTTTAGTCAATTTTTTGTAGAAAAAATTTAATCCATGTAAGTAATAATGTCACATTTCAACTGTTTATTTGCTAGGTTTTAACAGGCTAGTCTTGGTGGTTTTTGTTTACAGTCCTTAATATTAGCCATTTGTGAATGACAATATCTGATTTTTTACCCATTTATTTTCCTGTCATAAAAGCTTAAACAAAACGTCATTAATTTGTCATACAAGCACTCTAACCTCTACATGAGACACAACAAAACTAAAATTAAGGAAAAATAGTCGCGGTCGATATTTTTCCATCGCTTAACTGAGGATAAAAAAATGAAATTGCTTTATTCGATTCACAAATACGATGTATCCCTGTTTATTTGGTTGTTAAACGTCAGAATAAATGCACTATTGACTAAAGTAGCTCGCTACGTTTCTAAAACAGCCGATGGACCATTATATGTGCTTCTAGCGGTAGCAATATGGAAATATCAAGGTTTTGACAGCCCTTTTTTACAGGCTATTCTGCTGGCTTTTTTAATTGAACGCCCTGTGTATTTTGTGTTAAAAAACAGCTTTAAACGCAATCGTCCAGCAGCGGCATTAGAAAATTTTGTTAGCGTGATTATTCCCTCTGACAAATTTAGTTTTCCATCGGGACACACCTCGGCAGCTTTTATGATGGCGACCTTAATTAGTTATTTTATTCAACCAGTTGCCGATTTATCTTTGATGCTGGTCTTGTATAGCTGGGCAATTTTAGTAGGGTTTTCACGCATTATCTTAGGTGTACATTTTCCAACCGATACTCTAATGGGAGCGATTTTGGGAATTAGTGTAGCGTTATTTAGTTTAAAGGAATTGGGATTTTGAAAATTTTTTATGGTGTACAAGGTACGGGTAACGGTCACATCACTCGTGCAAGAGTGATGGCAAAAGCACTTTATGCCGCAGGCATAGAAGTCACCTTTCAATTTACTGGGCGACCTGCCGACAAGTATTTTGATATGGAGATTTTTAAAGACTATCAAACCAAGGCAGGGCTGACTTTTAGCATCGACAAAGGAAAAATAAATTTGTGCAAAACTGTTTTTGCAGCCAATCCGATTCGATTCATTAAAGAAGTTAATTCCTTAGATTTGAGCAACTACGACTTAGTGATTACTGATTTTGAACCCATCACCGCGTGGGCTGCTAAAAAACAGAAAAAACCCACGCTGGGCATTGGTCATCAATATGCGTTTCAATACGACATCCCCAGACAAGGTAAAGATTTTGCTGCTGAACAAGTGATGAAATATTTTGCCCCCGCCGATAAAAGTATTGGCTTACATTGGCATCATTTTGGTCAGCCTATTTTTCCACCCGTCATTGAAACTAACGCCTCAACTCAGAAAATTGACAATAAAATTCTGGTTTATTTACCTTTTGAAGATTCGCAGGATGTTATCGACTTACTGGCTCCATTTGTAGATTTTACCTTTCATGTTTATTCTCCAGAACCAGTTCCTTCTAAATTTGACCATATAATTTGCTATCCGCTGTCACGCGAAGGTTTTCAGCAAAATCTATCCGATTGCGAAGGCATAATTAGCAATTCTGGTTTTGAGCTTGCCAGTGAGTCTGTACAATTAGGCAAAAAAATCCTCGCAAAACCTATTCACGGACAGATGGAACAACACGCCAATGCTGCCGCTTTAGAGCAATTAGGTTATGGTCAGGTTATGCAGGACTTAGACGCAAACATAATTGAACGCTGGCTACAGGACGCAAGTGCGGTGCGTGTTATTTATCCAGATACGGCAAAAGTCATCGTTGACTGGATACAAAATGGAATGCCCGACATGACTTCAGAGTTTATTGCAGGGGTGTGGAACACTGTCAAGGTAGAACAAATTTAAAACCTAGCGTTTTATAGCTAAAACACAATAAAACGATACCGTTCGCGGTGAGCTTGTCGAGCCACATTCACACTTCGACAAGCTCAGTGCGAACGGTTTTACAATCACAAAAATGCCTTTTCCCGTTGTTTTAACCATTGCCGTTGTTCAGGCAATAAAGCCGTTCTTATTTTTTTGCTGGTGGCATTCCAAACGCTGTTAAGACGTTTGTTTGCCTCGTCAAGTTCTTGCTTTGCTTGTTGTTTTTGAAGGGGTTGATTATTGGTTTCTTGCGTTTGATCGATGCTTGTCAACGGTGGCTGGGTTTCTGGATTAGCGGGATTGATATATTTTTCACCATTAAACACATAGCTTACGTTTTTGGCTGTAATCACCTCGCCTCTCTCTGTGCTACTTTCGGTACCCGTACGCGTCACTAACAAATCAGGATAGTCGGGGTTTTTTCCAGCAACCGTTGATATTTTCCCTTTGTAACTCCAGCAAGCCCCCAATCCTTCCAAGCCTGCTGATTCATCATCACAATCTCCTGAATTGTCCCCGCCTGTTTGTACATAACCAATATCACGCCAAGTATTTTTTGAGAAAGCGAACAGCATTTTTCCCTCATCAACGTATCCTTGCCCACTGTAAGAACTATCAACCATCAATACCAGAACATTTGGAGATAATTGCATAATCTCAGTTGTGGTTTCGGGGACATCGCCCCATGAACCTGCTTCGCCAAATTTTGTTTGTTTGGATATTATTTGCCATTGATTAGCAATTTTCTTGTAAGTAATCGCGCCAACATCCACACCTTGCGCGTGACTTTGATAAGGTTCGCCCTCTTCATCAATGGATTGTGTTTTAAAGAAAATGACGTGAATATCATCAGTACCCTCTTTAAACGATTGCTCAAACCAAAAACTACTCAATGCTTCATCGCCTGTTTTTACTTCTCCGCTAGGATCAGTAACGCCAAATAAATCTTTCATCGCCGTTTCGTGATCGGGCGTTTTAATCGCATTCGGAGCTGGTACAACGGGTGGCTTGGTAATCTCTTGATCTGGTTTTTTGTATTGAGTGTAAAAAAAGGCAGCTACCCCAACAATCAACACACTTGATAAAGCACCGATGATAATTGCCTGTTTTGATAATGGCGGACGATCCATTTTTTCCCCTCTTACTAATAAATGTGTTGGTAATGACGTGATATAGCGGGTAGTGGGTTAAACCTGTTATAGCGATATTAACGACTGCCAGTCCTTTAAAGGACTGGCAGTCATTGCCAAACTAGGGTTAAATAATATCTCACTATTGGTTATTCGCTATCCTGATAAGATGAACAATTTGCTCGAATTGATAATTTTCTGCCAATTTTTGTAAATCATTGGCAATATCGGGAACTAGTTGGCGAATTTGACTGAGAACAGCATCAGTTTCTTCAATATCCAGATTTAACGCCGCTTCGTATAACTGCTGTTGCAGGGCAACGGGGAGGGTACTTAGCATTTGCGCCGTTACTTTGACAGTCGGCAAAGTGACGATGCTGGGTCTGTCATCATAAATAAACTTAACTCCTAACTGTTTTGTCAACATGGCAAAAATTTCTGGGGCATGAAATGGCTTGTGTAATACCGCATCACAACCCGCATTAATAATGCTATCGTGTTGATCTATAAAAGCACTGGCGGTCAGGGCGATGATCTTAACCGCATCGCCGCCTTTCAGTTGGCGAATTTTGCTAGTGGCTTGATAACCGTCCATCACAGGCATACGCATATCCATCCAGATTAAATGCGGCTGCCATTGTTCAAAGATATTGACAGCCTGTTGACCATTTTCGGCTTCACGCACTTCAAAACCAACGGATGTTAATAGCCTAACTAACAACAAGCGATTATCGAAATTGTCATCGACAATCAATAATCGCCATTGTGGCTGATTAGGGGCAATGCTTTTAACAGGGGGTGTTTTTTCTGTAATAACAATGTTGTCTGCACTGGCAATAGGCACACGCAATTCGATAGTAAAAGTTGAACCTACGCCTAAGATACTACTGACATGGATACCCCCGCCCATTAGTTTTATTAAGGACTTGGAAATCGCCAAGCCTAAACCAGTGCCTTTTACATCGGAGTTTTCTTGTGTCAACTGCACAAAAGGTTTGAATAACTGGGCTTGCTGGTCGGCGGCTATGCCCGACCCACTGTCAACGATGTCGATAACCAGCAGCATCACTAGCACATCATCAGCTAAGGGCTGTGTACTTACGCGTAATATAACGCCACCATCGTGGGTGAATTTTATCGCATTACCCAGTAAGTTAATGAGAATTTGACGTAATTTACTACTGTCGGCTTTAATGTATTGCTGAATATTAGTCGCTATTTCCACTTTAAAACTTAACTGCTTACTTTGCGCACGAATGCTAAACATATCGCCAATATCTTCGATTAGTTTCAGTAAATCAAAGGCTTGTATTTCCAGTTCAAGGCGGCCAGCCTCAATTTTAGAAATATCCAACACGTCATTAATCATGTTCAACAAATGCGCTCCACTGCGGTTAATAATAGCAAGCGTGTCTTTTTGGCTAGTGGTCGCGTTGCTATCCATGCTCATGAGTTCAGAAAAACCCAAAATCGCATTTAATGGTGTGCGTAATTCGTGACTCATGGTAGCAATAAATGCACTTTTAGCGATATTGGCGGCTTCAGCTTCATCGCGTGCCTTTTGAAGCTCTGCTGGGCTGGGTAGTTTCAAAGCACGCGGAATTACCCACCAAATGGCAAAGACGGTTGCAGTAGCAACTAAGGCAGCGACTGCATTTGCGTAAGCTTCTAGCCAATACAGAGGAATCCAAATTGTCACGACCGAGAGAAAGTGGGTGCTTGCGCAGGTTAGAATGAACGTAATAAAAAAACCTAGGTACAGCCAGCGGTAAGCAAGGTCTTTACGTTTCCAGACAAAATAGGCGATACCTATAGGATAGCTGGCGTAGGCGAGTGTCATAACCACGTCTGAAACCGCAGTTAGCCAGAGTAAAGGTGAGTCCCAACCTAGGCAGTAACCATGCGGCATGAAGTTTTGAATGTCAAAAAAATCGATGAGTGCTTGTTGCATGGTAATGTACCTTTCTGGCGATTAAAACGCTGTCTGTTTGAATTTACTGATAGATATAAAGCGGCTTGGTATAGCTGCTACGATCATTTGAATAATAGGTTAATAATAACAATACTAAGGTGTTTCAAGTAAGCTTTTTAATGCTTGTTGTGCGCCATAATGTCCTTGCTCAACGGCTTTGCCATACCATTCCACCGCTTTTTGACTATCTTTAGCCACCCCATAGCCGTTTTCGTACAGCAGAGCTAAATTATTTTGACCATCGGCATTACCTTGCTCAGCGGCTTTGCGATACCAATCTGCCGCTTGTTGATAATCTTTAGGTACGCCATAACCATGCGTGTACATAAAACCTAAGTTACATTGCCCAGCCGCATAACCTTGTTCAGCGGCTTTGCGATACCATTCGACCGCTTTTTGATAGTCATGACCGTAGTAATACGCATCGCCTAAGTTGTTTGCCGTCCAGCCATCTTTCTGATCATAAATGCTTTCATCTGGACTATTTGTTGATAGCTCTAGTGCGGATTGATTCACAGCGGGCGGTTTGCTTACGTCCTTTTTATGAGTAGATTTAGAAGATAAGTCAAAAATCATTACGATAAAAAGTGCTGTAACCATCCACGCGGTAAAAAATACTACGAATGATAGTTGTCGTGTTTTTTTGGTATTCTTAACTGAAAACGGTGATAGTACAGGTAAAGCCTCTGCTTTAGACTGTACCGCTCTAGGTATCGGGTATTGAATAACACCCAAAGCCAATGCCCACGATTCCACCGCCCAATAAGCCAATTCTTCCTCAACACCGATAGCATCACGCAAACTTTGTGCTAAGCGTTCTAATTGCAACTCGATAGTCATGAAACTACTAGGCGTTAGTAATTGCTCTGCAATATCTTGTTCTAATGCCATCATCAATAAATTATTTTCTAAACGGTATTGCGCTGCTAAATCGTTTAATAATCCCCGACAGCGTTTGGGTTCATTCATAATAGATTGACCGTGCTGCTCAACTATCAAGCACAATTGTCTGCGTGGGTGAGGGTCTAGCATAAAAATCCTGATTTTGTCAGAGTGTTCAATGAGTGGTTTTTTCGGTGATGGGTTAAACCTGTTATAGCGATATTAATGACTGTCAGTCCTTTAAAGGTCTGGCAGTCATACTCATCAGAATAAAAAGTGTGGAGTCCAACAGCTTTAGCTATGTGATAATCACAAAAAGCTAAAGCTTTTTGGCTCCAGATTTCACCCACTGCCACAGTGAGATAATGCTGGGCAATGTAGCACATAGCGGTAAAAATGAGCCGTCATTCCAGCATGAATACTGGAATTCAGTTACGGTGACGTAGTTGAGTGTCTGTTTAACCGTTGGATTTTGCTTGTAATTCGTTGCGAATTTCGCGTATTTTTGTATTGAGATTTTTTACTTCCCCCAATAATAGTTTTAGCGCGTCATCGCGTTTTTGAATGATTTCACCCAACTGTTCAATGGTGCTAATCAGCTCTATATTTTCTGCGCGTAGCCCGTCTAGTTCGGCTTGATTGCCTTTAAAATTGTGGAGATCTGCTTCTAAGCCTTGGGTTTCTTGGTGGGCTAATGCGAGTTGTTGTTCAATTTCAGCAAGCAAGTCGTTTTCGTCAGAATTTATCATGATTGTAATGTCCTGTTGTAGTGATTGGATGTAGTCGGTTTGTTGTGACAAAAAGGAGAGTGCTAAGGTGAACGCAGTCGTGAACCACTGCTCATCAAAGGCTTTGAGTTGTTGTAATTTAACAAGAGTGCTGTTTGATTGTTGCAGCGGTTTGGTTAGTGAAAAATGCGCTAATAACAACGGCAATAGACTAACCGCATGACAGTCTTTAGCCTCACCTAAATTTAGTAGTTGTTGGGTTTGTGACGGTACAGTTTGCCAATCAGCGGTGAGTTCTTCGCGTAAAAATTCTAACCATTGGCGATTAGCTTGACGCTGATTGAGTTCTTGGTGTTCGTGTTCTAGCTGCTCGGCAATTAGCTGCAGTGCATCTTCGGTTTGCATAAACTGCAATTCTTCATCGTCAACATCGCATAAATGATATTTCAGCAACTGCGCTATGATGCCAAGCGATGGGCTAAGTGCGTTGATTTTATCAATACGTTTGTTGAGATTGCTTTTAACATTCAGGTCTTCCCTGTCTTGGGCTAGGTAATTTTTATAGCGGGTAAAAATTATCAGCCAGTCTTTGAGCGGGATTAACTCCCAGCACACCGATAGTTCAGTGGCAAATCGCTGCATAAAAACGCTGTCTAGCTGTAATACTAAGGCGGCTAATACTCGACTGTCTAAGCTTGCGGCGATCCATAGTTCATTATTTATCAGTGGCACGTTAGTTTGTAAGCCACGCAAGTTATTCCAATCATCGGAAGCAAAATGTAGGCATAGTTGTTTTAAATGATGACGAATAAAAAGCTGGCGTAGCGTATCATCGCTGATGGTTTGGGCAGCGGTTAAGTTGGTTATTTCATGAATGCTGTGAACGTGTCGGGTTTTGGCTGCTTGTGTGAGTTTATTGCCGTCAGCATTTAGCAGTTGACCATCATGCGCGGGAAACGGCACGGTCAAAATTAAGCGTTCAGTTTTACCTGCCCAACGCAAAATTAAATCCACTTCATTGGGTGGGGTGTCACTGGCATTAAATTCAATAGAACGCCCCGTATCGGTGACGCTAATGCCTGTTAGAAAAGGCGATTCGCAGGAAATATAGGCACTGCCGCTTTGTTCTATTTCAATACGCCTAGCTACAGGAATAAAACGTAGCGCGAAATTTTCAGGCAATAATGCACATTGTTCATAAAATTGCAGATTGCCCTGAGTATCTTGGTGGCGTAATTCGTAAATACCTTGTTGATCCGCAGTCAGAATTTGCCATGCGGCTTTACTGTTGACGGCTTTGGCGAATAACGGAATTTTTTGATTGTGTTGTGTGTCATATAATTCAGGTACACCTAAATACAAAGTTTTGGGTGTGCTGGTAAAACTAAGCGTGTTAGCCCTTAATTCATAAGCGGACGCGGCTGCTGAGTTGTCCACCTGCACCGCTGTATCAATCATCATAAAGCTCATCCGTCTTGTTGTTTAGTGAAAAGAAAATGGGTAGTGGGTTAAACCTGTTATAGCGATATTAATAACTACCAGTCCTTTAAAGGACTGGCAGTTATACTTGAACAGATTTAATCCACCACCGAAATATAGCAGTAAACCAGCTAATAATCCTAGATTCGCTTGTTCAATCAACAAAAGATTTACGTTTATCGAACTTGCTTGACAGTGTCGTAAAAAATCACCCTACCGTAACTGTGTATCGCTATTTTGTTGACTTGTCCCAAGCGATCAGTTCAATGATAGTTGCCGCGCCAACAAATCAAAGTCCGCACACTCTTGATAAGGTAGTACGCCTAACAAAGGCGTATTCAATAGCTTTTTTAGGGTCGCAATATTTTCATCGCGTTTTAGCATAGTAGGATCATTACATAGGGCTAACCATCCTGCACAAGCCAAGCCTGAGGCAAAAATTGCTTCATGAGTTAATCTGGCATGATTGATACAACCTAAACGTATTCCAACAACCAGTATCACAGGTAATGCCAAGCATTGTGCTAAATCACTGACTGCTTGCTGGTCATTGATGGGCGCGTACCAACCGCCAACGCCTTCGACTAAGACAATATCAGCCAAGGCTTTTAACGCGGTAAAATTAGCCAATACTTTGTCTAGGTTTACGGGATTATCTATGCCTGCAATGTGTGGTGAAACAGGTTGTAAGTAGGCGTAAGGATTGACTAACGCATAATCAACTTGAATTGACCCATGAGCCTGTAGCAATAAGGCATCTTCATTTTGCAAATGTCCTTGGTGCAATGTGCATCCAGAAGCAACTGGTTTCATGCCGACAACGGTTTTGCCTTGTTGTTTAATGGCGTGCATGAGTGCCAGTGTTGCCCATGTTTTGCCGACATTGGTATCTGTACCCGTAATAAAATATGCGTTTTCCATTAGCGTGCAATCACCATAAAGACATCAAAACTCGCGGGGATTTTGCCATTCACACGATGGTGTTCATAAGCGGCAATCATACGCCGCATAGCAGTTTTGCTGGTGCAATGTTTATTGCGCTCGGCGCGTACATTATGTGCGCCTATTTGTTTTAATTCCTGCATCAGTGCTAAAACGGATTCGTAGTGCGGTGTGTATAAAGTTCGGGTGATGTCAATATTTTCAAAGCCCGCATTTTGTAGAAACTGTGACAGTTGTGCTTCATCATAGAAGTCATTAACGTGCGCATAATCATCGGCACTCGCCCATGCTGCTTTGAGTTCTTGTAAGGTGTGCGGGGCAAAAGTGGAAAAAATCAGTTGCCCATTGGGTTTTAATAGCCGCTTTATGTCGGTAAATACCGCTTCAAGATTACTGCACCATTGCAAGGCAAGATTGGAGAATACATGATTAACGCTGTCATTCATAAGTGGACAATACTCAGCATCGGCACACAATAGGATGGGTAGAGGCGATAGCCGAAACCCATCATGTAAACGATGGGGTTCGCGTTGCTCTACCCGTCCTACAAACTTGTTGCGCGTTGCGTGTAACATCGGCAAGGCAATATCCAAAGCGATAAGTAGCTCTGGATTAAAGCGCGATAATTCAGCGGTTAAAAAGCCTGTGCCACAACCGATGTCTAGCAATGTTCCTGTTATATCATTGTCAACTTTGTTTAATAATGCGTAACCGACAGTTCTTTGTAAAACGGCAACACTGTCATAAGTTGTGGAAGCGGCAGAAAATGCCTGTCGAATTTTGGTTTTATCTAGTGGCATGATTATCCATAAGACGGCAAATCAATGTTTGTAGTTGTTGAGCGTGCGATAAAAACGCTACATGACCTGCGCCGTTGAGTATCGTTAGTTCCAATTGAGTTAATAACTGCTGCATTTGTTGACCAACAGCCACAGGTACCAAGGTATCTTTATCGCCTAAAATAACCGACACAGGAATGTTAAGTTGGGCTAACACGGCTCTTAAATCAGTGTGTTTGAGTATCTCTAAACCACCTTGCAAGCTATCATTATCAGGCGGCGGACATTCCATAACAGCGGCTTTTAGTTCTTTTAATAGCTGTTTGCTGTTGGGTAAACCGTTGACTTGTAAAGCGAGAAAACGCAATAACGTCGCTTGGCAATCAGCCGTTAAGCTAGTGGCAAAATTATCAAGTACACTGGATTTAACACCTGCCCAGTGTTCTGATCCAACAAATAAAGGATTACCCGCCACTAGAATCAGGGAGTTGACGCGTTCAGGATAGCGGTGAGCGATGTCCAGTACGATAGTTGCACCTAATGACCAACCTAGCCAGCAACTGGGTGTTTCAGGTAGTGCGTTGATCAGCGCGTCACTGACATTTTCTAGGTTGAACTGGTCTAGCCTGTCACTGCGACCATGTGCAGGTAAATCAATACAAGTGACTTGATAATGTTCTGCTAAAGACTGGGCAAAATCACGCCAAATACCGCTGTGCATAGCCCAACCGTGTACCAAAGTAATCGGCTTACCTGAACCGTAAGTTTCTGAGTAGAGCTTAGGCATTAGGCTATCCAATCAGGAACAGCTCTGTTTTTCCACGCAAATAAATGGCTTTTAGAACCTTGATAATAGTTACGATATGACTGCACCACATCATCTGCAACTTTATAGTCATCGGGCATTGCAGGCGTGGGTTCGGTAAAGTCTTGCAGAGCAATATAGTTAGGAGAAGACTGTAATGGCTGAATGAGTCTTGCGGTAGCGTGTACTTTGTCGTAGCGAAAGCTATATTCAGTCAACACTGCAACAAATAAGCAATACAACCATTGGTAATTTTCTGCACTGGCGCGAGTCCACAATGCCGATGGATGTTGATTATGCGTGGCGTGATACAGCAAACCATCACGTTCATCGGGTAGTTGCCAACGTTTAACAGATCGCCCTGCCGCGCTAACACCCAAGGTTTCCACGCCGTCCAGTAAGCGATGTGCAGTCGATAATAATTGTGCGTATTCCACTATCATTTTAACCACATGCTTATTGACATGTTGCTGGGCGCACAACGTGGGATCAGTGTGCAGGTAAAAAATATTCATAATTTATAGGCTTTGTCGAGTGCATCCAGCAAACGGTCTATATGTTGCTCTTCATGCAGAGCAGACAAGGTAATCCGCAATCTCGCGCTACCTTGTGGCACAGTAGGTGGACGAATTGCGATGACTAAAAATCCTTGTTCAAACAACGCATTACTAATAGTAACAGCTTGTTGACTATCACCGATAATTAGCGGATGAATCGCACTATTGGATGCACATAGGGATAAACCAAGTTGCTCAGCACCTGATGTAAAACGTTCAGATAACTGAGTAAGCTTGTCTCTACGCCAATCATCGGCAATCACCAGTTTTAAACTGGCGCGTGTCGCCTCAGCAACGGCGGCAGGTAAAGCTGTGGTATAAATATAGGTTCTGGCTTTTTGAATCAGGGTTTCGATAAGAACTTCAGAACCCGCGATAAACGCGCCAAATGTACCGAGTCCCTTGCCTAAAGTTCCCATTAGAATAGGAACATCCTCTTGCGTCAGACTATAATGCGCTAATACCCCGCCACCTTGTTGTCCTACCACGCCTAAACCGTGGGCATCATCCACCATTAACCAAGCACCGTTAGTTTTTGCTGTCTGAACTAATGTGGGTAACGGGGCAAAATCACCATCCATGCTAAATACTCCGTCGGTAACTATCAGTTTTCTTGCCTTACTCTCAGTAATTAATGCGTCAAGATGTTCAGTATCAGCATGAGCATAACGCTTAAGCCGTGCGCCCGATAATAACGCCCCGTCTAATAAGGAGGAATGATTCAAACGGTCTTGAAACACCGCATCATTACGCCCGACTAAGGCAGAAATAACCCCCATATTTGCCATGTAACCTGTAGAAAATAATAACGCTCTGTCACGCCCAGTAAACGCCGCTAATTCTTCTTCCAAGGCATGATGTGCCATGCTATGCCCAGAAACTAAATGCGCTGAACCACTGCCAACGCCATAATCATCTGCTGCCGATTTAAACGCTTGAATAACGTCAGAATGATGAGCTAAACCTAAATAATCATTACTGCAAAAGTTGATGATGCTCCTACCGTTGAATTGTAAATTAATCCCTTGCGGTGATTCGATAATACGTCGAGAACGGTATAGACCTTGTTGTGCAATCTCTGCCAGATTGTTGGCTAATTGATCCGCCATCACACTGCGTAACTCGAACCGCCCGCATGAACACCCAAGCGTGCAAACAATGATAAATCTTGGTTAGTCATGGGATTATCGGTGGTTAATAATTTATCACCGTAAAAAATAGAGTTCGCGCCTGCGAAGAAACATAACGCCTGCATTTCATCACTCATATTATTGCGTCCTGCCGACAAACGTACGCGTGACAACGGCATCATGATTCTAGCCACAGCAACGGTGCGAATAAAAATAATCGGGTCTAGGGCTTCTGTTCCCATCAATGGTGTACCTTCCACTTGCACCAGCATATTAATCGGCACACTTTCTGGGTGCTTCGGCAGACACGCCAATTCCATTAATAATTTGGCGCGGTCAACGTCGGTTTCACCCATACCGACAATACCACCACAGCAAACATTAATCCCCGCATCACGCACGCGTGCCAGTGTATCCAATCTATCTTGATAAGTACGAGTGGTAATAACTTCAGAATAATAATCTTCCGAGGTATCCAGATTATGATTGTAATAATCTAATCCGCCGTCTTTTAAACGCAAGGTTTGCTCATCGGTCAACATCCCCAAGGTGACGCAAGTTTCTAAGCCCATTGCTTTAACGCCTTGCACCATTTCCACCACGCGCTCTATGTCTTTATCTTTTGGTTTACGCCACGCTGCCCCCATACAAAACCGTGACGCACCTTGAGCTTTCGCATTTGCGGCGGCTTGCAAGACTTTATCAACAGGCATTAAGGCTTCGGGAGTGATGTCACTATCATAACGCGCACTTTGTGGGCAGTAGCCGCAATCTTCCGAACATGAACCTGTTTTTATACTTAACAAACTACTGATTTGAATTTCGTTAGCATCAAAATGAACACGGTGCATACTTTGTGCTTTAAAGAGCAAATCATTAAACGGTAGCGCGTACAAAGCTTGCACTTCATCAAGTTGCCAATCATGGCGTAGTATGGGGTTTTGCGACATTTGTTTTAATCTCCAACAAAATTTTAGTTTTAGGGGTAAACTTGCGACGTTTTTAGAATCCCGCAGGTTTGTGTATCCTATGTTTATCAACCACAACTGATTAATAACGTGTACAACTGGTTTAACATTATACAGGATTACTTATTGCCGCCTACCTGCATTCTATGCGGTCATGCGGGTCAGCAAGGTATAGACCTGTGTTATCCCTGCTATATCCAGTTAACCAAAAATAGCCAATGCTGTTATCACTGTGCGTGTCCCTTAGAAATATCCGCGCAGCTATCGCCTTTGTGCGGTCGTTGTTTGAGTCACCCTCAAGCCTTTGATGCAACTTACGCTCCCTTTATTCATCATGGCGCAATGCGGCATTTAATCGCAGGCTTAAAGTTTAGTGCCGACACTAAAAATGCGCGACTGTTAGGTGTGTTATTAGCACAAGGATTGAAACAAACCCCACAATTGCCCGATTATCTTATTCCTGTGCCACTACACAAAGCCCGTTATCGACAACGTGGCTTTAATCAATCCATTGAAATAGCCAGAGCGGCGGGCAAGGCATTACAACTTCCCGTTGACGTACATTCCTGTATTCGCCACCGTGACACTCCGCATCAAACCCAGCTTACCGCCAAACAACGGCGCAGTAATATGAAAAATGCGTTCTCCATTGTGAAACCAATTCAGGTAAGTCACATTGCCATCGTTGATGATGTTATGACCACAGGATCAACCGTGCATGAATTGGCAGTGGTGTTAAAAAAAGCAGGGGTAGCGCGTGTCGATGTATGGGTGTGTGCGAGAGCCAGTTGAAGGTTATAATGGCTAAAGCGATTATTGAAAATACTATGTACGGCGACGTGAGTATTGTTAATATTGATGAGGGAGTTGTTTTTATAATTGAAACACTAACTTACCTAAAGGGAAATAAAACCTTGTCTGACCCGCAGGAAAAATCAGACCCCCACCTTTCTACTGGATATAAAATTGATGAATGACATTACTGAAAAACGCTGTGAAAAAAGAATCAACATAAGCTGTGAATTACGCCTTAGGAGTCTTGATTCTGATGAATTTTACGAGGTGGATTGTATCGATTTAAGCGGTAACGGGGTGTCATTTTATAGCCAATATCTGCTGCAAATCGGTGAAGAGGTAGAGGTTCAAGTGATTCAACCACCTATCTGGTTTTCAACTACCTTTATGATTAAGATTGTTAGAATTGATACCCAAGAAAATGGGATTTTTAAAGTGGGTGCGATTATTGAATATGAAGCAACTAAGTGATGTAATAAATTCGTAGAGACGTGAGCATCACGTTTCTACGCCGATGCGCTTCGTACCTCAGTACATCCTATGAATTAGCGCACCTTATTGCGTTAACGAAATGTTTAATATTAAAGTACTAAAAGACGTAATATTTTACGTCGATTTAGGATATCTAATTGGCGTTAGCCTTAGGACATTTACTTGAATCTAATTGTTGAGAAATCAAACCATGTGGACTACTACACATATCTTGACACTGTATTTCATAAAATATCCGAGTTCAGAGATTTGTATTGGCTTATTTCAGATCTAAAATACAATTCTAGCAAGGATTCAAAGCTTTGCGAGGGCGCACTTATCAATGGTCAGTCATTAAGTGAAATTGTCAACAATAACAAAATACAGTTTATCTGGGCTGTCTTGTCTGGTTACAAAGAAAAACCAAGCAATATGCCAAAAGAAATGCCGTATGCTAGCAATAAAAATTATTGGGTCAGGCAACCTAGCCCACAGGATGTGAGAGCCGAAGTTGAAATTGTATGTTGGGATAGCACATGCACGCTATTTATCAATGTAAGTCAAATAGTGGCAAGCCAACTGAAAGAGCTATATCCAGACATCAAAGATTTAAATTATGAAAACGAGTTACGAGTCTAACCTTACAATCCAGCGCGTAGATACTCTGTTCAAAATCAAGCCTATTTCGATAACAATAATCATGAATTCTCCGAAATAGTTTTGTAGATACCATCTCTCCAAATCGATCGCAAGCGATTTTTAAGTCGTTTGTGGTTGATAGGTTTTCTGGTGTTTTAGAACACCAAAGCAAATCTGTACCAGTTTTCGCATGGCTGCGCCGAGTGCGGACATCTTGCTTTTGCCTTTGCTGGTTAAGCGTTGGTATTGGGCTTTAATG
>CAIUVX010000127.1 GCA_903902705.1 uncultured Methylococcales bacterium | reverse complement strand
TTACTCACTGCGACGTTATTTACGCGAACGGTCAACGCCGATGTGTTTTTTGCCTGGCTTTCGCAAGATTTACCGCCCAAACTACCAACAAACTCCGTCATCGTCATGGATAATGCCTCCTTTCACAAACGTGCCGACTTCCAGCATTTCATCGAACAACAGGGGCATCTGCTGGAGTTTCTACCACCCTACTCGCCTGATCTGAACCCTATTGAACACAAGTGGGTGCAAGCTAAAGCTCTTCGGAGGCAAAAAAAATGTTCTATTGACGAGCTGTTTACTCAGTTATTTTAGATCATTTTATACTGCTCTGGCTAAATGCACCTGCCGTCCTTGTGAAGTCAGGCTCTAAGCCTCAGATACTCCTCGATATGGGTGAATAGGGCGAGGGGTCAATCTACGCGACAGGCTCTGGCTAATACCAGTCCTCAGGGTGGGGCAACCTCCTAATGAACTCTTCAGCTTACTCGTTATTCTTTCGGTTTATTCGATTGATTTTGAGTGGTTTTAATCATACAAGGTCGGAATAAGCCTGTTTGAGCGACAGCGAAAACAGACGTTTCCGACAAACCGTTCTAAACTCAGGACACGGTTTGTACTCCTAAATTCATAAAATATAGAATAATCATGGCATTTACCAATCAATTTAAATCACTTGCGGCAGTTTTAAAACATTATCAAATTCATTATAAAGAGGCTGATTTTGAAATTATTAAAACCGCAGTTCTTGATGACGCTGTACGGCAAGATATTATTTTTACGCTTAAAGAGGTGGCATACAATGTTTCTGATGCGGCTATTTGTGAAAATTTAATTTATCCGATGTTAAAAACCGCATGGAAATTGTATGCCGATGTGTTTGCGATTTGGAGTCATGCTTCACTTGAATATGATGATGAACTTACAGGGATTCCCGATTACTTAATTTCCAAACGCTCACATTTAGGCAAAATTATTTTTGATTCGCCATTGTTGGCGGTCGTAGAAGCGAAAAAAGACAACTTTTCAGCAGGTTGGGCGCAATGTGCGTTAGAAATGGTGGCGATGCAAAAAATAAATGATGACGCGCAGTTGGTGATTTATGGCTTGGTTTCAAACGGTGAAATTTGGGAAATTGCCACGCTGGAAAATCAGCAGTTTGTTTTTTATAACAAGCGATTTGTGATCGAAGAATTAGAGTATTTGTTTAATGTGTTGGTGTCTATTTTGGAATCGTGCAAATTACAGTTGATAAATATAGATAAAACCAAAACCGCCGACCTAATATAGCTGAAGTACAATAAAATGATAACGTTCGTGGTGAGCTGTGAGCTTGTCGAACAGTCGAACAGTCGAACAGTCGAACCACATTCATACTTCGACAAGCTCACCACGAACGGTTTTGCAATCATTTTATCGACGGTTAGCTATATAATTGAATATATAAACACAGGAGTACAAATCCTTTCCTGAGTTTATCGAAGGACTGGATTGTATTCCAAAACCACAACTTACCCTCATTGGACACCACACAGCATGGCACGCAGATCACGCAAAAAACCATTACCCGAAACCCCTGTTAGAGTCACTATTGAATCCTTAACCCATGACGGACGCGGCGTAGCTCATGTCGATGGTAAAGTCATTTTTATTGATGAAGCCTTACCCACCGAAGACGTTGAATTTGTTTATACCGAAAGCCGTAAAGATTACGCGGAAGGGCGCGTGGTTAAGTTACACAGCCGCGCTGAAGATCGTGTCGATGCGCTGTGTCCGCATTATGGTGTGTGTGGTGGTTGTAGTTTTCAACACGTTGAATCTTCCGCACAAATACGCATTAAGCAAGATTTGTTGATTGACCAATTCAAGCGCATAGGCAAAATCGAGATTCCCGAATTATGGCAACCGTTAACAGGTGAACATTGGGGCTATCGTCGCAAAGCCCGCATGGGTGTTAAATATGTCGCTAAGAAAAATAATCGTGTGTTAGTCGGTTTTAGAGAACGCCGTCATCCGTATTTAGCAGAAATTGATAGCTGTATTGTGATGCACCCGATGGTTGGTACACGGTTGTGTGCGTTGGGTGAAATGATAGCGCAGTTGAGTATCCGCGATAAAATTCCGCAAATTGAAGTTGCCATTGGTGATGAAAAATGTGTGTTATCGATTCGTGTATTAGAACCGCCGACTGCTGACGATGTAGAGATCATGAAAGCGTTTGAGCGTGAACATCCGCTGACCCTGTGTTTGCAGTCGAAAGGCCCTGATACTATCGTGCCACTAGACGGTGAAGCGGAAGTGATACCCACTTATGCCCTCCCCGACCACGGTATCGAGTTTCACTTTAGACCTGCGATGTTCACCCAAGTGAATTACGACATTAATCGGCAAATGATTAACCGTGTCTTAGAAACGTTAAACTTAAATGAAAACGACAGCGTGTTGGATTTATTTTGTGGCTTAGGAAATTTTACCCTGCCAATGGCGAAGTATGCAGGTAGCGTGGTGGGTATTGAAGGCGATGCGCCGCTGGTTAATCATGCCAAAGAAAATGCACTTTACAATGGCATTAGCAATGCAGAATTTTATGCCGCTGATTTAAGCAAAGACCTTAGCAATGAACCTTGGGCAAATCGCAAATACACTAAAATTTTGCTCGACCCGTCCAGAGCAGGTGCGTCTGAAGTGCTGCATTATTTTAAAAAATGGCAACCTGAACAAATTGTTTATGTGTCCTGCAATCCGTCTACTTTAGCGCGTGATGCAGGGATTTTGGTCAATGAATTAGGTTATACATTAGTGAAAGCAGGGGTGATGGATATGTTTCCCCAAACTGCACACGTCGAATCAATGGCGTGGTTTCAGAAAAAATAGCTAATTTTCAGTATTCTGGAATGCAAGTTTCGCTTGCACTCCAGCATTCCAAATTTTTTAGATGATTTTTTCTAAATACTGCAAAATAAACTGCACGGTTCGATTGCCGCGATATTCATTAATATCCAGTTTATACGCGGCGTTGATTTGCCGTAATCCTAACCAATTTTCAGGTTGATCCATGAAAAAGGCAATCGCATCAATCAGCAAATTTCCGTTAGGTTTTCTCAGCACTAATTTAAGATGCCGTTGCCCAACAATTCTCGATTGAATGACATCGAATATGCCATTAAATAATGGCTCTGGAAATTCTTGTCCCCACGGTCCCGCCTGTTGTAATAGTTCAGCAAACTCAACCGTCATTTCTTGTTCAGTCAATTCACCATCAGAGTAGACTTTTTGTTCTAAATCGACAGTCGCCAACCGCTTAGCAACCATTTCATCAAATGCCAACGCAAATGCAGGATAATCGTGCATGGTTAAACTTAAACCCGCTGCCATTGCATGACCGCCAAATTTACTGAGTAATTGCGGATGCGCACTGGCAATATCACTGAGAACATCACGAATATGGACTCCGACAATGGAACGCGCTGAACCCTTGATTAAATCCTTTCCTGCGGGTGCGAAAGCAATCACAGGGCGATGAAGTCGGTCTTTGATGCGTGATGCTAAAATACCGATAACGCCTTGATGCCAGCTTGCATCAAACAAACAAACCCCTGCGGGTAAATGTCGTTCATCCAAGGGCTTCATTTCTGCCAAATAAGTCATGGCTTGTTGTTTCATTACGCCTTCAACTTCGCGCCTATCTTGATTCAGTTCATCTAATTGAACGGCAATGGTTTTTGCCAGTTGCGGGTCGTCAGTCAATAAGCATTCTATGCCTACCGTCATATCATCCATGCGCCCTGCGGCATTGAGTCTAGGTCCTAGGGAAAAACCTAAGTCGGTCGCGGTCAGTGTTGCAGCGTTTTTATTAGCTATTTCAATCAATGCCATTAAACCTTTATGCGCTCGTCCTGTGCGTATGCGAAGCAAGCCTTGATGGACTAAAATTCGATTAATTTGATCTAATGCTGCCACATCAGCAACCGTTCCTAATGCAACATAATCCAATAATTGGGCAAGATTGGGTTCAGCGACTTGCTGTTGTTCAAACCAGTGCAGTTCTCGCAAACGGCTACGCAATGCCATGAGTACATAAAACATCACTCCAACTCCTGCTAACGCCCCGCTAGGGAAATGATCGTCCACCAGATTAGGGTTGACAATTGCATCGGCGGCGGGTAATTCAGCAGGCGGCAAATGATGATCGGTGATTAACACCTTTATGCCAGCGTCTTTTGCCGCTTTAACACCGTCAACACTGGAAATGCCATTATCAACGGTGATAATTACATCGGGCGTTTGTAATTTTACTAATTCGACAATTTCAGGCGTTAAGCCATAACCGTATTCAAAGCGATTAGGCACAACAAAAGCCACATTTTTCGCGCCTAATAATTGCAAGCCTTTGAGAGCCACAGCGCAACTGGTCGCACCATCGGCATCAAAATCAGCCACGATGCTAATGCGTTGTTGCGTATTAATTGCCGTGATTAAATGTTCCACCATCTCAGTCATGCCCGATAATAACCACGGCGAGGGTAATTTGGCTAAACTTCTATCCAGTTCTTCGACTGAACTTAAGCCTCTCGCGGCATAAATGCGTGCTAATAAGGGGTGAATGTCACCGAATACAGCGGTTTTTTTACTGATTACCCGCTGGGTGATGATTTTTTTAATGCCTTGATAATACATAACTGACTCGGTTTTGTGACAGACAGACCTTTCAGGTTTTAAAAGCCTGAAAGGTCTATATGCAAGTTGTGTGATTGCAGTCCGTGCTATAGCTATGGGCTATGTGTTTTCAAAATTGAAATACATATATCTGTCGGAAGCAAGTAGTAGCCCGCATGGAGCTTGCGGAATGCGGGAGTAATCTACCAAAAAACAGTGACACCTTGATGAGTCCCGCATTACGTTACACTCCATGCGGGCTACTCGCTTTTACGAGTTAAAAATCTCATCAATTTTTGCTTTCAAAATATGCCTATCCCAAAGAATAACGGAATTTGATTGTGCGAGTTGTTGTGCAGAATTGGTAAAAAAATTATTTGTAACAACTATTACTTTGTCCAAGCGATAATGACTTTTTCCTGCAACGGCTTCTTGGATTGCACTATTTCCGACAGTGCTAGAATAACATTTTGCTTGAATACCGAGTTTTTTACCATTTTTTGAAGCTATAACGTCAATTCCTTGGTCGCCAGATGCTTTGGTAATTTCAGAGCCAAATCCCATTTTAGAAAATAATTCAGCTACAAATTTTTCAAATTCATATCCATCCATTAAGTCAATATCATCAATAGAGTATTTTTTCTTACTTTCGATTGGTCTCTTTAATTTATTAATAAAATTTTTATGCTTTTTTATTTCTATAAGCTCATTTAGCTTTGGCATAAAAATTTCATAGCATTCAATATAATTTCTGTTATTTTTTTCAAACTTACCTTGTTTAATTAAATAATAGATGAAAATTCCAATAGAAACTTCATTTTGATGCACTATAGTTTCAATACTACAATAACGATTTATTGCTTTATCTAAGTTTAATTCTTTTACATCTTGGAAATATTGGTTATGGTCATCCTCCCATTTTTTAGCATTGTATTCGATAGCAATATTGTATATAAAAACATGATTGACATACATCATGCCTAGTGGAAAAATAAGAATACTATCATCTCTTTTAATAAATTCAGGACTTATGATATTTTCGGTTAAGAAATTTCCAAATATAGCCATTTTTTCTATGTATGAAATTATTTCACTTTGTTTTTTATCTAAAAAATTTGGATCTATTACTGCATTTGAACTTTTAGATGATAATAATAACAAGTTACCAATGTTACCGTATTGTCGCTGAATAAGAAACTCAATACTTATTAAATATTGAATATCAGTATAAAATTCTATCGGTAAGTCATCAATGAAATTTATCCCCATTTCTATAAATTCACTATTATCTAAAATACGTTTAACTATAGTATTAACATTATTTTTAAATTTCTTTGGTGATTTTGATGTTTTTTCTAATAAATCCCTTTTAGATAACACTAAATCTTGAAAATTAGACAAAAATTCATTTGGTAAAATATCAGGATTTCCTAGTGTAGCTTGTTTTAATAGCATTAAATTAAGCTCATCAAGAAGACTATTTGCAAAATACTCTATCACTGACCAAACACCCCATGCAGAAAAAAGCATTAGTTTTTCAGTGCCGTTTTCTTGAGCCGTCTCATAATCAGACACATCTGATGTAGGGTTTATTAGTATCCATTTAATACCGCTGAGTTGCTGTATAAACATACTAAAAAAAACAACAAAAGACATTTTAGTATGCTCTCTTTTATCAGAATTAATAATCTTCCATTTAATTATTTCTTCTTCACTATCCCAAATAAACAAATAGCTTTCATCTTCTTCATTTAAAAAAGCTGATACATTATAATTAATATTTTCTTCGGTGGATAAATTATCTGCAATCAGATATAAATTATCAAAATTAAACATTATTTTTTACCACGATTCATTTGTTAAGGATGAGAAATACCTAGTTTATTTTTACATTCTAATATTAATTCATCTCTGTAATTAGAATTCCAACTAGGACTATTGTATACCCTATCTTTAGGGCGATTTTCTTCATTCAGTAAATTTGTTACTTTCTTAAAGTCAAGTTCATTCAGATAAGATTTACACGGCTCAAAATTACCGTTCATTTGAGTTTGAACCGCCAAATTCAATATTTTAGAAAATGCTTTATCATCGCTTGCAAATATAAACTCTTCTATTTCCTGTTTTCCTGTCCATTTCTTGAAAAAACCCTTAATAATAAATAAATCCCATGTCATATTATTGAGACTTTGTATTTTTTTATCTCGGCTATCGCTATTTTTATATTTCATCATTCTTGAAACAGGACTTTTACCAAATAATAACAAAGCATATACAATAGCTGGCAATCCCATTCTAAAATCCTGAAGAAGCCAATCAATAAAATAGCTAAGTTTCATTTTTTTGGAAACAGAATCATCCATGTATATAACAGTTATTTTTAGAATCATCAAATATAGTGATTCCCATTCATCAGGCTTTTCACATCTAATAAGTTTATTCCTTATTTCGTCATGATTAAATTTTATTTCATTATTTAATTCTATTTTTACTGATTTACCAAGAGCATAATCTGCTAATTCATTAGTATCGCTATTGTTAAGTTTGTAAAATAATTCTAAATCTTGAATTATTTCATCTAAATTATCTTCTTTTAGTTTTTCATGAACAGCGAAAGAAGCGTCTATTTCAATATCTGATAACTGACAGAAAACAAGCAATGCTATAGCCATCTTAGATTGTTCACTTTCATTTGATTTTTTTATACTTTTTAGCAAAAAATCGTAAATATTTGTATCTAATACTAAAGTATATTTCCAACTATCAATTACTTTCTTACATAAATAACTAGATGGATTATAGAGTTCAATTTCATTAGTATTATTAAAATTATGAATTAACCATTGCTTTTTTGAAATAAGCTCAATTATATTTTTTGTATAATACGGAAATTTAACATAAAAACTCATATTTTATACCAATACCTTCGCCAATTTATTTTTAGTCGGGTAGGGTGGGCAAACTTCTCTATCGTTTGCCCACGCGGAACTGTCGAAACGGTGGGCAAGCAAAAAGACGCTTGCCCACCCTACGAAACAGGAATTCTCGTATTAAACACGTTATCTAAAAATCCTAAGATTAATGTCGGGTTACGGCAAGCCTAACCCGACCTACACGACTGTAGCACTAATTTATTATCGCTCATAAAAACCTTTGTATTTGTCGTTACAGTTGGATAGATTAGCTTGTACCTTTTCACAATCCAAGCTGTGATGCTTGATAAGCGGTGATTACAAGGCTTACTGTAGCTGAAAGACGTGACTATACAAGCTTTAAAGACTGGCTGTGTTAAATTATGGCGGCTCACGTTGCCGTTAATCATCATAAACGCTAACCGTATTTAAGCGGAGGAATAAACTATGCACACTATAACCATCAATATCAATAATGACCAACTCGCTGAAAAAGTGCATTGGTTTTTAGAACATTTAAAAAATGATGGCTTGGAAATTGTCTCTAAAGAAGATTCTGAGGATTTAAAACTATTAACCGCTACACGCGGTGAAGAAACCATCTCATTTGATGAATTTCTGAAAAATGGACATTAATATTCGTAAAAGTGCGATTAAAGATAGCAAAACGATTGCACAGAAAGATAAAGAAAAGATTTATGCAAAAATCCTAGAATTAAAAGATTTTCCCGCCGTTTTGAATGTGAAAAAACTCACCAATTTTGAACCTGCATACCGTCTTAGAGTCGGTGATTATCGAATTTTATTTGATGTTACCGAGGACTCCATTGAAATTGGTAGAATTCTGCACCGAAAAGAAAGCTATAAATAAGTCAGGTAGGGGGGGCAAACTTCTCTATCGTTTGCACACGCGGAACTGTCGAAACGGTGGGCAAGCAAAAAGACGCTTGCCCACCCTACGAAACTAATGTACTTGTGGGTAATGGACAGCGTAATATAATGGCGAATATTAAAATAAAAATAGGAATTAAACCGATAAAGTTTTTCTTATTCAACCCGCTTTTTTGAATAAAAAAACTTCCATAAAACCTATTTTTTAACCCCATAATAGAGCAAGCTTAATTATCCAACAAACGCACAGCCAATACATCACATGGTGCATGATGTAATACGCTGTTGGCAGTAGAGCCTAATAATAATGCTAAACCATGCCGCCCGTGTGATCCTAATATAATTAAGTCTACTTTTTGTTGTGTGGCACAAGCGACGATTTCTTGATTAGGAACACCCCAAACTAACCATTGATTATCATCATCAATTTCCAAGCGTTTGCTTAGCTCAATTAATTTATTTTTTTCAATCTCTAATAGCTCATAACCTGTATCTTCGTTTATCGGAATAACCGAGCCATAGTTAGTATCAGGCATAGGAATATTATCCAACACATGAATAATACTGAATTTTGCTTGATAACGGTCGGCTAATGCTTTTGCCTTATTAGCAACATAGTCGCTATGTGCTGAATAATCGATAGCTAATAAGATATGTCGATAATCACTCATGGTTTTTACCTCAGTGTTGATGGATATAATTTATATTAAAATTCGCTAATCGATTTATATTGCTTGTGTAGTAAAAATCCTGCCCATAATAAGGACAACAATATAATAACTGTACCAATAACAAAAATTATTCTAGCCAGTATGTGATCGTATTCAATCAGGTTGGATTCAGTTAATAAATATTCCCAATCATGAAATCCATAAGGTGAGGAATGTCCAAAATTACCGCCTAATAATGGCAAGTCCCCTGCCCTCGCGTCGCCCATATAAGGAGCTATATCGAGAAAGTTTTCACCAAACCACCACAAGGTAACTGATGCACCAAATGGATCGCGGGTTTTAATTAATAGCGTCCCCATGCAAATAAGCGGCATTAATAATTGCCCTAGTGTGCCGCCTAAGGAGGTAATGAATTGCCCAAATGGACGAAAAATAATATGCCCCGCTTCATGAAAAGGTAGATTAATCATGTGTAAAAACGACTCGCCTACGGCATTACTTTCAATAGAGGAGCTAATGAATTTCCATCCCCAAATCGTCAGCCCGATAAAAAGAATTGCCCGTCCAATAAAATAAAGTCGGTTATCTTGCTGTGCATCCTGAAATAGCAAAGCGGCTAACGGATGAACAACCTCATCTTCATCATAAACCTTGATATTTCTTGGCAGCTCAGTGGGTGTCGAATGATATTGTGCATATTTGGCAAAAAAAATACCGCAATGTGGACACTGAATACCTTGTTCCAGCACTATTTTTTTACATTTAGGACAGTTCATTTTCATCACCTAGCAAGAATCTTGTAACCGCGTCATCCACGGCTCTTTACAAGAAGGATCTACATGAAAAGAAAGCGTTTCTGGTTTATGTAATAGCCCTTTTTCACTCGACGCATTGGGGTTTAATTGCCTTTTTTCAATAAAATCCGCTAATCGTTTAGCGTTATAAATGACTAATACCCGATTTCCATTGCCGCTACTGTAAATTTGATAGCCGACATTGGTTTCATCAAAAGCGGGATTGCGGTTAATGAGGGCTTCTATCTTAACACTGTCGTTTTTAGCTAAGTTTTTTAACACCGAATCATCACGATGTCTGCTTAAAAAACGCAGGTAGTCATGCAGTGTACCTAGGCGTTGATGGTCTTGCAAAATATCGATTTGTTGATCGGAAAAAATAAAACTTTCGGCAACCAAATAATGTTTATCACGCCCTCTGTCATTCGCAAACAGTGATATTTTTTCCAAAGCGTTATGTTCTAAGGCATCTAAAAACGAAACGGGGGCGCGAATGTGTTTATCGACGGTCACTACCCACGGCAAAGCGCGTCCCGTTTTTTCAAAACGGCTTTTAACGCTATTAATTACCGCTGAACGAGGCAATTCATCTTCGCGTCCTTCGGGTTTGACTAAAAAGGCATCAACCGCCGTGACTTGCGTTTTAAAACCCGCAAGTTTGAATTGCTCAATAATATTGGCATAACGTGGCTTATAGGGTATGCCCGTACCATCGTAAAGAATATTTATCCCGTTTTGTTTGGCATAATCGGCAACTAAACTACGCAAGCGGTTAGCAAAAGGTTCAACATAAATATAATCATCACTGTGATGTTCCGCCGCCGTTAATATGCAATAAAGATCGCTAATTTTACGAAACTCATCTAAAGAAGCTATCACAAAATTATCGCCGCACAATGCCCACGCCAGTTTTTCAACAGCGGTTTTTCCTGAACCTGCTCCCCCCATACACATAAATAATTTGGGTTGAGTATCGGGAACTTTACCTTCAAAAATCGCTTGTTTGGCTTGATCGAGTTTTTGACTAATACTGGATAGCCGTTCGTAAGCAATTTCCACAGATCGATTCAGTCGCTCATCGCCATTAGCAGCAATCAGCATTTTCTGTTTCAATGCGTCATTATTCGCTAAATCAAATACTTGCGCTTTATTACCCGCGCATTGTTTTAACAGTTCCACCAATTCAGTATGCGACGGTGAACGTAGCCCTGAAAGCATATTCACATCCAGACAAAACAACGGTGCAACACCGTTTTCACCGACGGGAATACCATCAATATCAATTTTACCCACACCACGCAACGCCTCAGTATCGGGTAAATAACCTATCACATTTTCAGCATCACACAGCGGATAATCGGCTAAATGCTTACCTGCGATAAACAGCTTTTCCTCAATACGGTCAAACGGCACTAAACCACCGTTGACCGACACTAGGCAATCGATACCCTCGGCAGTTTTATGCGACAAAAATGGAATGCCTGAAATGAAACGTTTGTTTTCGGGCCAACGACCATAACCATTCGGCTGATTGTGGAGATTTTTACTTAATGTCGCATTTAGTGCGTGCTGAAAAGCAAGGTTTATGTCTGCCAAGCAACTTTGGGTATCATGTAGTGCGATAGCATCTTGAACAGCTAAGCGTCTAAAATCAATCCCTTGTGCATAAACACCTTTAAACGCAGGCAGATTACCTAAGGCAGTCATAAACAAGTCTAAAGTCAGCCGATTACCATACGAAAAGGGACGAACACCGCGCATATTCAGGTAAAACAGACTTAAACGTTCAGCAATATTTTCGGTATAAATAACAAAACCGTTATTATCAAAAATCGCGCTATCTTGATTATTGCCCTCGCCGTCTAATACCAAATGCTCGATAGCTTCTCGAAACGCCTTACGCTTGCTCGCATCAGTCATGCTACCTGGTCGATGATTAACGGTGATTTGCTCTTTCCAATCATGATACATCTCCCGATGAATACGCGAAAACAGCTCTGTTAGATAGGTTACTCGTTTGGCTTGGTCTTGCGAAACTGTGGTTTCTGCTTCTTGCTGCAACATCGATAACACCTTGCTACCTCTGGCAATCGCCAATACTGTGCGCAGTTTTTTCAGTTGCTTATAGCCTGAAATTCTAGGTGTAGTGTTTGTCATCATAATTTAACCTATCGAGCATTTTTTTAAACAAAGCGTAATGATACATTGAAGTCATATTAAGGTTAAACCTTATGATTTTCGACTTATTAACCGCCGTCCCGCACTAATAACGACTAGATTATTATCGAGTTTTTCGGCTTATCCTAGTCCAGTTAGTCATGAGGAAAATACTCAATAAATTTTTTAGCAATCAGTGGAAATAAACCTAATAAAACAAATGAACCGACCAACACGGGTGATAAGATACCCGATAAAGAATCCAACTTACCTAGTTGTGTGCCTGCATTTACATACACCAGCGTTCCTGCCAACATTCCTAGCTGACTGATTCCATAAAAACTCCTGATGTTCAGCGTAGTTAAGCCCATCAATAAATTAATCATAAAAAAAGGAAACAACGGCACAAGTCGCAAAGTGAATAAATAATATTCGCCGTCGCGTTCTACACCTTCATTAATAGCCTTAAGATGTTCACTGAACTTCGCTTGTACTGTGTCTCTAAATAAAAATCGCGCACTTAAAAATGCCAAACTAGCCCCGATAGTTGAGGCAAAAGAAACGATCACCGTTCCCCAAAACAAGCCAAAAATAGCTCCACCTGCCAACGTCAAAATAGTCGCACCAGGTAACGATAAGGCAGTCACTACAATATAAAGCAAGGCATAGCTAGCCAAGGCTTGCATGGGGTGAGTATGGTAAAAATCGATAATGCTAGTCTGTTGTCCTTTAAGTGCGGCTAAGCTTAAAAACTGTTGTCCACCAAGGTAGAAAAAACCAGCTATCGCGCTGATCATAACGATCAGTAAGATAATCCGTGAATTATTCATGTGCATCACCTATAAAATTTAAAAGGCTATTTTTACGTCATTACAGGCTTAAATTCAGCATAAATCTCAAATTCAACTGGTGGTTAAGTCAAATGATTTACGCGTGAAAAAGCTTAACGATTTTTTTATTGTGCTGATGATAGTATCTTTATCGATTTTTAGCATTCCAAGTTAGCACTACCACTTAAAACAGTCTAACAGCAGTTATTTAGAAAAATACAGGTTATCAATTAAGCGCGTTTTTCCTAGTTTTGCTGCGACTAATAATACCAAATCAATGTCATCGGACTGAGCGGGGGCTAAATCACTACTACGGCAGATGCGAAAATACTCAGGTGCAAAACCTGCTTGCTGTAAAAAAGATACTACTTGCTGCTCTATTGCTGCGTAATCATTGCCCGCTACAATCGCTGCACGCGCTACGCACAAAGATTGATACAGCAACGGTGCGATTTGTTGTTGTTCTGGGGTCAAATAAGCGTTTCTTGAACTCATGGCTAAGCCACTGGCTTCGCGTACTGTCTCCACACCGATGATGTCCACAGGAATATTCAAATCCTTGACCATGATGCGAATCACCGCCAGTTGCTGAAAATCTTTTAGCCCGAATAAAGCAATCGTCGGTTGCACCATATTGAATAATTTGCAAACCACTGTTGCCACACCATCAAAATGTCCAACGCGTGACGCGCCACAATGAATGCTTGATAAGCCTGTTACGCTGATAACGGTTTTTGCATCGGGAGCGTACATTTCGGCAACGGCGGGTAGAAATAATAAATCGGTTTCTATGGCTTGCAGTTTTTCTTGGTCTTGGGTTTCAGTACGCGGATAGCTGTCAAAATCTTCACCCACGCCAAATTGGGTAGGATTAACAAAAATACTGACCACGACTTTATCGGCTTTTCGTTTAGCTAGTTTAACTAACTGGCAATGCCCCGCGTGCAAATTACCCATCGTTGGTACAAAGGCAATGCTGTAACCTGCGGCTTTCCAAGTGTTGATGGTGTGGCGTAGAACTTCGATGGTATTGACTATCTGCATAATTAAAAACTGTGTTCAGAGCTTGGGAATTGGTGTTGTTTAACGGCATTTTGATAGGCGGCAATTGCCTCGCTAATACTGCTTGCATCCTGCATAAAGTTTTTGGAAAAACGTGGAGCTTTGCCGATGCTTATAGCTAGCATATCGTACAGCACTAGCACTTGTCCGTCGCAATCTACCCCAGCACCAATACCAATGACGGGGATAGTTAATTGTTGGCTAATGGTTTTAGCTAGGGTGGCAGGTACGCATTCCAAAACTAATAAACTCGCGCCAGCTTGCTGGAGTTGATAAGCATCATTCACTATTTTATCGGCATCAACATTAGTTTTGCCTTGTACTTTATAACTACCGAGCTGGTTAATTTGTTGTGGTAATAAACCTAAATGCCCACACACGGGAATGCCTTGCTCGACTAAAAACTGCGTTGTTTCTATTTTCGCACCTTCAAGTTTGACCATTTGTGCGCCACTTTTTTGCATCAATTGCGCGGCATTTTGGGCAGCGATTAACGGCGTTGGATAGGTCATAAATGGCAAGTCGGCGATAATAAAGGCTCGCCGCCGTGCCTCTGCAACGCATCGAGTATGGTAAACCATGTCTTCAATGGTAACAGGCAAGGTGCTTTGTTGTCCTTGTATCACCATGCCTAAAGAATCGCCGACCAATAATATGTCTATGCCAACTTGGTCACATAACGCGCTAAAACTGGCATCGTAAGCGGTTAAACAGGTGATTTTTTCGCCGCGTTGTTTCATGGCGGCAATATCGGTGACGGTTAGCGTTTTTATCGCATTGCCGTAAAGTGTTTGATTCATACGTCTAGTTTTTTTAGTCCCGCTAAAGGGCAGTTTGCTAATAAATCGATTAGCTTGCCTTTGTTGGGAATAGTCAGTTGTGGAGCAATTTCATAAAGTGGGTATAACACAAATGCCCGTTCGGTTAAACCTGAGTGGGGAACGGTTAAATCAGGCAAAGCAATGATGTTATCGCCATATAATAATATATCTAAATCCAGCGTTCTCGCGCCCCAGCGTTCTCCTCTGATACGTCCATGATTATTTTCAATGCCTTGTAAGCCACGCAGTAATTCAAGCGGTGCTAATGTGGTTGCGACTGCCATCACCGCATTGACATAATCAGGTTGATCTTGTGGCCCCATTGGTGAACTGTGATACAAGCTTGAAAAGCCCTGCTCTTCGATGTTGTCTAGCTGGGCAATCACGGCTCGTGCGGAATGAATTTGAGTATCTGGATGTTGTAGGTTACTGCCTAAGCCGATATAAACAATCACGGTTTCTAAGTTGTTCATTGTTAATCTGCTATAAAACATATGAGCCGACATGCAGTGATAGGTTGTTGATTTGCGCATGATTAATCAGAACTCACTTCTTGAGGTTTAGATTTTTTACGGTAGTTTCTTTTGCGCGGCGATTTAGTGCTTTTCGCTTGCTGTGATGGCGCGGTCATTTTGCGTTGTTCGGTTTCATTGGCGTTTTGATAACTTTCCCACCACTTGGCTAATTCAAGATCAGCACCCCCTGTTTGAGCGCGTAATAATAGAAAATCGTAAGCAGCTCTAAAGCGTGGATGAGTAATCAGTCGGCTAGGTTTAGAACCCACACAGACATTAAATTTGGGTTGTAAACTCCATAATTCACGCATGGCAAGCGTGATATGACGCGGTAATGCGGTACTTTTTACCTGCATAGCAATGACTTCGTTGGCAGCTTCTTGATAGGCTACAAATTCAGGCGAACCTTTTGCCATTTTTTGTTTGCTGCGTATTTGCACCGCATCCCATAAAAAAGCAGCAAATAAAAAATACGCTGTGACGGTTTTGCCTTCGGCAATGCGATTGTCGGAATTTTCTAAGGCTTTAATCAATAATAATCTGGGGAAGCCTTCGTCCTCAACGGCTAAGCTGTTTTCTGTGGCAGGAAATAGCACTTGAAACAGTCCATAGTGCCGAAGCATTTCAAAGGTTTGTAATGCGTAGCCTGACATAAAAAGTTTTAAAGCTTCATCATAAAGTCGTGCAGAGGGAATGCTGGCTAATAATTCCGCGACATTGTGCATGGCTTTTTCACAATCAGGATGAATATGAAAACCCAATTTGACCGCAAAACGCACCGCTCGCAACATTCGCACAGGGTCTTCACGAAAACGCGTTTCAGGATCGCCTATTAAACGCAGTATGCCCGCTTGATGGTCTGCCATGCCGCCTGTGTAATCGACCACGGAAAAATCTTTGATATTGTAATATAAGGCGTTGACGGTAAAATCGCGTCGCCATACGTCTTGTTCAATCGTGCCGTAGACATTATCACGCAATAACCGCCCTTCTTTATTGAGGACTTGGTCATCATTTCGCGCCTCTCCTGCACCGCGAAAAGTGGCAACTTCAATTACTTCATGACCAAAATGCACATGAGCAAGCCGAAATCGCCGACCAATAATGCGGCAGTTACGAAATACTTTTCTGACTTGTTCAGGATCAGCATTGGTAGCAACATCAAAATCTTTAGGCTCTCGTCCTAATAATAAATCACGCACACAGCCACCGACCAGATAAGCATCAAAGCCCGCTTTTTGCAGTTGATAAAGCACCTTTAAAGCATTGACACTGATTTGCTTACGCGAGATACAATGTTCTGGTCGCGCATAAATGCTAACGTTACTCTGCACATTGACTGGCTCAGCTTCATTTTTGGCTGAGTTAATAATTTTTTTGAAAAAGTTTAAAATGACCTGTGACCCTGTTTGTTTTGCTACGTTTTGATAATCATATCATTTCATTCAATTCTAGCCCACTCAATAGGTTTGTTTTCTTTTACATTAACCTTTTGAATATAGTAGAATCACCGTGCTGACTTTCATCTACTATGCAGATAAAAGACAAGTAAACCCTATTTAAACACGCTTATCACTTATTAGCGCACTCGTCTGGATTTGTTATGTTCAAAAAAATTCTTAATGGCTTAATTGACCACCCTATTTTAACCAGTCTTTTTATATCAGATTTTGGTGTTCTTTTGTTTCATAGACCGCCTTTTGTATTTTCTTTGCTCATGTTAGGTGCATTGATAGCAATGTGTATGTATTTCGGTCAAAAATTAGCTTTGTTCAGCAATTAATTGTCTAAGAATGCCAAAAAACTTTCAAAATCAGGGGCTGATGACCAATCAGCCCCTAGCTTTTTGTGTCGATTGGTCATCGTTTTTTACGATTTTCTCTTACTCATCGCCTTGCTATTTTTAGCAACCGCACTGTTGCTGCCGTTTAATGCAGGTCAGGCATTTACCCACCAACAATTCTTTTATCCTATCTATTTGCTAATAGTCAGCTTTATTTTTTACGGCTGGTTCTGGACGCATGGTGGGCAAACCTTGGGCTTACGCGCATGGAAAGCAAAAGTATTAACAACCGATCAACAACCTATTAACTGGACTCAGGCGTTGGTACGTTTTGTGACTGCTTTTGCTTCCTGCGGGCTAGGTTTATTATGGATACCGCTAGATAAACAACGGCGTAGTTGGCACGATTACTTGTCTAAGACAGCGGTGTTTTTTGACGCAAAAAAATAAATATACCTCTCTCTTCAATAACTTATTCAACTTGATAACGCTATGAATAACCCTTTGTTAATAAACGCCCCATTGCCGTTATTTTCCCAAATAAAACCCGAACACATTGAACCCGCTATTGATCAACTATTAGCGAAGGCTCGTTCATTAGTTGAAGAGACATTACAAACCAGAAAAAATTACTCGTGGGAAAAACTCATTGAACCGCTGGAAGTGGTGGAAAATGAACTACATAAAGCATGGTCGCCTGTCAGTCATCTTAATTCAGTGCTTAACAGCGATGAACTTCGTGCTGCGTATAATGCCTGTTTGCCTAAACTCAGTGATTACGGCACAGAAATGGGGCAGAACAAAGCCTTATTTAGTGCCTATCGACTCATTGCTAAAAGCACGGAATTTGCTGGTTTCGATACAGCACAGCAAAAAATCATTCGTAATGCTTTAAGAGATTTTCGCTTATCAGGCATTGATTTAACGGAGGCGCAAAAACAACGTTACAAGGAAATTGCGCAAGAATTGTCGCGTTTTACCAGTCGGTATTCAGAAAATGTCCTCGATGCTACCAATGCGTGGAGCAAACTCATCACCCACAAACAAGACTTAGTGGGGCTACCAGAATCCGCATTGGAACAAGCAAAACAAACTGCGCAAAATCGCGGTGAAGACGGCTGGATGCTTACCCTACAATTTCCGTCTTATCTTGCTGTGATGACATACTCAGATGATTGGTTATTACGCGAAGAGCTCTACCAAGCCTTTAGCACTCGCGCTTCTGACCAAGGTCCACAATACCCCGATCAAGACTGGGATAATACCCCGATCATGGAGCGTATTCTGGCATTGCGCCATGAAAAAGCCCAACTGCTAGGCTTTGGTAGTTATGCGGAGTTGTCTTTAGCTACCAAAATGGCAAACAAGCCCGAAGAGGTGATGGTTTTTCTGGAAGACTTAGCCAATAAATCGTGGCGACAAGCGCGTAACGATTTTATTGAACTCAAAGAATTTGCCTTGCAACATTATCATTTTGGTGATCTCCAGCCGTGGGATATTAGTTATTACAGCGAAAAAATGCGCCGTCATCAATATCAATTGTCACAAGAAGAAGTCAAAAGTTATTTTCCAATCACTCGCGTACTCACTGGCTTATTTGCGATAGTCGAAAAACTTTATGGCTTACAAATTAGCGAAATCCACGACTTTAATAGCTGGCATCCTGACGCTCGTTTCTTTGCCATTCACGATAAAAATGGGCAGCTACGCGGACAATTTTATCTTGACCTGTATGCGCGTGAACACAAACGCGGCGGCGCGTGGATGGATGATTGCGCAGGACGACAAAAAATTAATGGCGTGTTGCAAACCCCTGTCGCCTATTTAGTGTGCAATTTTACCCCGCCGACAGCTGACACCCCTGCCCTGCTTACCCATGACGATGTCACTACCTTGTTTCATGAATTCGGTCATGGCTTGCATCACTTATTAACGCAAGTCGATTATTTAGGCGTATCAGGCATTAATGGTGTGGAATGGGATGCGGTCGAACTGCCTAGCCAATTTATGGAAAACTGGTGCTGGGATAAAGAAGCTCTCGCGCTGATTTCAGGGCATTATCAAACAAATAAGCCATTACCTGACGCATTATTTGAAAAAATGATTGCCGCGAAAAACTTTCAAGCGGGCATGACAATGGTCAGACAACTAGAATTTAGCCTATTTGATTTTAGAATTCACCGTGATTACGATCCAGAAAAAGGTGGTCGTATTTATGACACCTTAGAAAAAGTCAGATCCCAAGTTGCCGTTATGCCAGCCGCGCCTTTTAATCGTTTCGCCCACAGTTTTTCCCATATTTTCGCAGGCGGCTATGGCGCAGGCTATTACAGCTACAAATGGGCTGAGGTATTATCTTGTGATGCGTTTTCACTGTTTGAAGAAAACGGTATTTTCGATGATGACACAGGTCAGTCATTTCTTACTAACATCCTTGAAAAAGGCGGTAGTGAAGATGCCATGAGCTTGTTTGTTAAATTTCGCGGGCGCAAACCCAGCATAGACGCACTACTTCGACATAATGGCATAGCTGAATGAAATACCGAGACCTGCGTGACTTCATCACCCAACTGGAAAAACAAGGTGAGTTAAAACGTATCACCATTCCTGTTAATCCCTATCTGGAAATGACGGAAATTTGTGATCGTGTTCTCAAACAACAAGGCCCCGCTCTATTATTTGAGAATCCCACAGGCTATAACATCCCCGTATTAGCCAATCTTTTCGGTACGCCACGCCGTGTTGCGATGGGCATGGGGGCAGAATCTGTCACTGAACTGCGTGGTATCGGTGAATTACTCGCCACACTCAAAGAACCAGAACCGCCTAAAGGCATGAGAGATGCGTGGGAAAAATTCCCCATCTACAAACAAGTGCTGAATATGGCACCTAAACTGGTTAGCAATCCCCCGTGTCAAGAATTAGTCAGAATTGGTGATGAAATCGATTTAAGCGTTTATCCGATTCAAACCTGTTGGCCCGATGATGCCGCGCCGTTAATCACTTGGCCCTTAGTCATCACCAAAGGCCCGCATAAACAACGGCAAAACCTTGGCATTTATCGCCAACAAGTCATCGGCAAAAATAAAGTCATCATGCGCTGGTTAGCCCACCGTGGTGGCGCGTTGGATTTTAGAGAATGGCAGATAGCCCATCCGAATGAACCCTTTCCTGTTGCGGTTGCACTGGGTGCAGACCCTGCAACTATTTTGGCAGCAGTCACGCCTGTTCCTGACACTCTGTCTGAATACGCCTTTGCAGGGCTATTGCGTGGTAGTAAAACCGAAGTTGCCAAGTGCATACTGAGTGATTTACACGTCCCCGCCAGTGCAGAAATTGTCTTAGAAGGTTTTATTTATCCCAATGAAACCGCCCCCGAAGGCCCGTTCGGCGATCATACGGGCTATTACAACGAAGTCGGTGAATTTCCCGTATTTACTGTGGAACGCATTACTCAACGCACCGCACCCATTTATCACAGCACCTTTACAGGCAAACCACCCGATGAACCCGCGATTTTAGGCGTGGCGTTAAACGAAGTCTTTGTGCCTATTTTACAAAAACAGTTCCCTGAAATTGTCGATTTCTATCTACCGCCCGAAGGTTGCTCATACCGTATGGCAGTCATCAGCATGAAAAAACAATACGCAGGTCATGCTAAACGCGTCATGTTAGGCACTTGGTCATACTTACGGCAATTCATGTACACCAAATTTGTCATTGTGGTCGATGATGATATTGATGTGCGCAACTGGCAAGAAGTGATATGGGCAATCACCACACGCATGGATCCTGCCCGCGATTTAACTATCTTAGAAAACACTCCGATTGATTATTTAGACTTTGCCTCACCCGTGTCAGGTTTAGGCTCAAAAGTCGGCTTTGATGCCACCAATAAATGGGCAGGAGAAACCAACCGCGAATGGGGTAGAACTATTGTTATGTCACCTGAGGTAATTAAGAGGGTTGATGCAATGTGGGATTCGTTGTTTTAATGCACGAATTGTCGGGGCAAAAGGTTAGAGTAGTCTTCAAATGAATAATTACAATCTAGCATTTATCAGCGATACCGATTTATTCAATCACGTCCAAAAAACCGTTGAGAAATATCGCTTCACCATTGATTTAGCTGAATTCAATAAAAATATCATTGACCCAATCAAGCTAACGTTTGATGCAAAGGTTTACGATAAAAGCGTTCAAGAAGTCGTGGAATCCGAAATTTTACGGCAATTGGATAAATCGAATACTAACCATATCGGCTATTTTCACCAAAATATTTTTAAATATTTCGGTAATGGTTGGCGCGTTCCTGACACGGGTTTTGATGTAGTCAATGACGAACAGAAAATCTATGTTGAGATGAAAAACAAACATAACACTATGAATTCATCATCGGCACAAAAAACCTATATCGGTATGCAGGCAATGCTTATTGAAGAACCTAAAGCAATCTGTATGCTGGTTGAGGTGATTGCCACTAAAAGCCAAAATGTAAAATGGGTTGCCAGTATTAACAAAAAACAAATTTCTCATGAGCATATTCGTCGAGTTTCCATCGACCAGTTTTACACGCTAGTCACAGGTGATCCAACCGCATTTAAACAGTTATGTGAAAAATTACCTGTTGTGATTGAAGATGTGGTTAGTTCACTCTCGCAAAGAAGCAGTGTGAATACCGTTTTTGATGAACTAAAAAAAATATCACCAAATTTACCAAAAAGCTTATATTTACTCGCCTTTAAAAAATACCAAGGCTTTGAGCAGTTTGAATTATGAGTTTTAGTTCAATTGAATTATTTGCAGGCGCGGGTGGTCTCGCCTTGGGCTTGGAAAAAGCAGGGTTTAACGCGGTATTACTCAACGAAATTGATAAACAAGCGTGTGCAACGTTGCGCCATAACCGTCCACAGTGGAATATTGTTGAAGGTGGTATTGAACACCTAGACTTTACGCCCTATCGCTACAAAATTGATTTTGTCTCAGGCGGTTTTCCCTGCCAATCATTTTCTTATGCGGGTAAGCAAGGCGGTTTTGATGATGTGCGTGGTACATTGTTTTTTGAATTTGCCAGAGCGATTGGTCAAATTCAGCCTGCCGTTTTTTTAGCTGAAAATGTACGCGGCTTGTTGAGTCATGATGGCGGTCGTACCTTGGCAACCATTAAAAATGTGATTGCCGATTTAGGCTATACCTTAGTTGGCTCATCGGTTTTAAAAGCAATGTATTATCGCGTACCCCAAAAACGTGAACGCTTGTTTTTAGTGGGTGTGCGTAATGATTTAGCCAATAAAGCCGCTTTCACCTTTCCTAAACACCATGAACGCGTGATGACTTTGCGAGATGGATTAAAAGCAGGGGAGTTATATGATTGTGATGTGCCAAAATCGTTTGGGCAACTGTATCCGCCGAAAAAGAAAGCGGTGTTAGATTTAGTACCTGCGGGTGGTTGTTGGCGACATTTGCCTGAAGCGATACAACGCGAATATATGAAAAAAAGCTATTTTCTAGGCGGAGGTAAAACAGGAATGGCACGGCGTTTGTCGTGGGATGAAGCGAGTTTAACACTGACTTGCGCCCCTGCTCAAAATCAAACCGAACGTTGTCACCCCGATGAAACCCGACCTTTAACCGTGCGTGAATATGCTCGCATACAAACTTTTCCAGATGATTGGCAATTTATGGGGTCAATGTCAGCACAATACAAACAAATTGGTAATGCAGTCCCTGTGAATTTAGCCCATGCAGTGGGCAATAGTTTGATTGATTTACTTAATTGTCTAAAAAAGAAAGATTCCGCTAATAAGCTCGATAGAATAGGTGGTGATGTAACGCGACTTACACGACAAGTGGCTTATGCTGAACACAGTAAGACATAATCTTACGCTAAGCTCTACAAACCAGTTAGATTGAGTTAGCCCCGCGACCAGTCTTTCCATTTCAAGTGCGGGATTATGTTAAGGAGCAATAAAATGATTCACAAATTACCTAGTAAACTCGTTTTTGCTTTAATACTCGCCGCTATCGGAACACAAGCGATGGCGGCTGGGGCGATAGCGATTAGCGATAAATACGCCTCTCAATATGGCTTTTCACATGATTATCCAAACCGAAGAGAGGCTAACATAGAGGCATTGAGTCAATGTGGCTCTGGTTGCAAAGTGGTTCTTAATTTTGACAGTGGTTGTGGTGCGTATGCAACCGATCAAGCGGCAGGCTCTACCGTATGGGCATGGGGAACATCATCGTCTGGCAATGGAGCGCAGGACAGAGCATTGGAAGAATGCGCCTCGCGTGGTGGGACTAGCTGTCAGGTTCTGGCATGGAGTTGTAACGCACAGTAACTTGAAGCTCACCTTTGTCCAACACTAAATAATGCTAATTAACGCGGTTTAGCCATCAATGCAAGTTTTGCTCGGTAAAGCACAATTTAGGCAGCCCATACCGAAATATGTTTTTTATGGTGGAGTACAAATCTAGGTTTGCACTCCAGTTACACAATTTTCAACACGTTACACCCTCTATCTGTAACTTCTCAATACCTACAGGCAGGCACTAGCGGGAATCAAATCCGCTAAAGGTGGAATTTCATGTTTGGCAAAAAGCCTATCATTTAGTCGGTAATAGTGGCTTTGGCGTATTCATGTATTTATTATGAACGAGTTTTTTAAATTACCTGTGATTAATGAGAAGTTACCATAAAAAAGCCAAAATAAATTGGCTTTTAAATATAACCAATTGATTCTACAATAATTTAAAAAATCAAATGCGTTTGCCCTAAGTAAAATAAATCTTTGCCAACAGATACCGACTAAATCAAGTAAAATGCACTCTTTTGACCGCAGGAATCATTCATGGTCTGGAAACCTCACGTTACTGTCGCCGCTGTTATCGAACGCGATCAGCGTTTTTTATTCGTTGAAGAACATACACCTAGCGGCTTGCAATTTAATCAACCTGCTGGACATCTTGATCCTAACGAAGATTTCATCACCGCCGTTAAACGTGAAGTTTACGAAGAAACCGCTTGGCAATTTGAGCCTGAATATTTAGTTGCTATTCAATTGTGGCGAAAAGACCCCAAACATCCTACCTTTTTGCGCCTGTGTTTTGCGGGGCAATGTCACAGTCATGAAGCGGATAAAATTTTAGATGACGGTATTGTGGCAACACACTGGCTAAGCCGTGATGAAATTGCCGCTGAGTCACATCGTTTGCGTAGCCCTTTAGTCTTACTAAGCGTTGATGAATATTTCAACGGACAGCGTTATCCTTTATCTTTATTGAAATCATTTTTAGATTATGAGTAAGCACATCATTGTCGGAATGTCGGGCGGTGTTGATTCATCGGTCACGGCGTTGCAACTCTTAGAACAAGGTCATCAAGTCACTGGTTTATTTATGAAAAACTGGGAAGAAGATGACGGCACAGAATACTGCACTGCGATGGAAGACCTCGCTGATGCGCAACAAGTGTGTGACAAACTAGGCATTCCCTTAAAAACCGTCAACTTTGCCGCTGAATATTGGGATGAAGTATTTGAAGTATTTTTGTCAGAATTTAAAGCAGGACGCACACCCAATCCAGATATTTTGTGCAATAAACACGTTAAATTTAAAGCCTTTTTAAATTATGCGATTGAAGACCTAAATGCGGATTATATTGCCACAGGTCACTACGCCCGCGTAGCCGAAAAAGACGGCGAGTATTTTTTATTAAAAGGCTTAGACCCTAATAAAGAACAGAGTTATTTTTTGTATACCCTAGGGCAAAAAGCGTTATCGAAAACCCTGTTTCCTATTGGTCATCTACATAAACCCGAAATTCGCACTTTGGCTGAAAAAGCAGGCTTTAGTAATGCTCGAAAAAAAGACAGCACAGGAATTTGTTTTATTGGTGAACGTAAATTCACCGAATTTTTACAACGCTATTTGCCCACCCACGCAGGTGAAATGCGTACACCCGAAGGTCAACTCATCGGCAAGCATTCAGGTTTAATGTATTACACCTTCGGGCAACGCCAAGGTTTAGGTATTGGTGGTGTTAAAGATGCACCCGATGAACCGTGGTATGTACTGGATAAAGATTTGGACAATAATATTTTGATAGTCGGACAAGGACACGACCACCCGCTGATGCTACATAACACATTAATCGCCAGCCAATTGGATTGGTGTAGCAATAAACCCTTAACCAATCCATTACGCTGCATGGCAAAAACCCGCTACCGTCAAGCCGATCAAGCCTGTTTTGTCGAACCTTTGAATGATGGACGTTGCAAAGCGACTTTTGACCAGCCACAACGGGCAATTACACCTGGGCAGTCGGTAGTTTTTTATCAGGGGGAAGTGTGTTTAGGCGGGGGGATTATTGAATCGAAAGCCAATGAGTGAGCGTTAGTACAGAATTTATTGTGTGGTGAAGCTTAGGAATATTGTGTTGAACACATCTACATTCTGTACTCAAAAATGGATTTATTCCCACGTTGGAACGTGGGAATAATACTCTCTAGCGTGAAAACGATATGACTAATCCACCGCAAACAAATTACTAGCCCCAGTCTCCGCCGAAGATGCTCCTAAACGGAAACCGCCAAACATTTCGCGTCCCATACCGTAATGGTGATTTTTAGCAGAATTAGGCAATGGCACACGCGCATTAAATTCAGCGTCATCGACTAGCACGTTAATGTCACCTGTTTGTAGATTCAAAGAAATCACATCACCGTTCAAAACTTTAGCTAACGGGCCGCCCATTTCACATTCGGGGCAAAGATGAATCACGGAAGGCACTTTACCTGACGCGCCTGACATACGACCATCTGTGACTAGCGCGACTTTAAAACCTTTGTCTTGTAACACACCTAATGGCGGCGTGAGTTTGTGCAGCTCAGGCATACCGTTAGCACGCGGCCCTTGAAAACGAATCACCGCGATAAAATCTTTTTCTAATTCACCGCGTTTAAAAGCGGCAAGCATATCTTCTTGGTCATCAAATACAATCGCAGGAGCTTTAACAATTTGATGATCTTCTGAAACAGCGGATAATTTAGAGATACCGCGTCCTAAATTACCGTGCATGACGTGTAAACCACCGCCTGAGGCAAAGGGTTTTTCTACACTGCTCAGCACTTCAGGATCTAAAGAAACAGTAGGCACAGCTTCCCAAACTAATTTATCACCAATGAGTTTAGGTTCTTGGCTGTAGCTTGCCATACCGCGCTCATCGGCGACCGTCAAAATATCTTGATGCAATAGACCGTGTTTTAACAGTTCAGTAATTAACACGCCCAAACCGCCTGCGGCTTGAAAATGATTTACGTCCGCTGGACCATTGGGATAAATTTTTGCTAATTGGGGAATGACTTTAGACAAGTTATCAAAATCATCCCAGTTCAACACAATGCCCGAAGCGCGTGCGATAGCGATTAAGTGCATAGTGTGATTGGTTGAACCGCCCGTAGCGAGTAAACCAATGACGGCATTGACAATCGCTTTTTCAGAAATCATGTGCGCGATTGGACGATAGTCGTCACCCAAGGCAGTAAATTTTAACACTTGTTTAGCGGCGGCTTTGGTGAGTTCATCACGCAATGGCGTGTAAGGATTAATGAAAGAACTGCCAGGAAGATGCAAGCCCATCATTTCCATCATCATTTGGTTGCTGTTTGCTGTGCCATAGAAGGTACAGGTTCCTGCACTGTGATACGAGGCTGATTCAGCGGCTAATAATTCTGCGCGTCCAATTTTGCCGACGGCATAATCTTGACGGGCGCGGGCTTTTTCTTTGTTAGTGATACCACTAGGCATGGGGCCTGCGGGAATAAAAATCGCGGGTAAATGTCCAAAACTTAACGCGCCAATTAATAGACCAGGAACAATTTTGTCGCACACACCCAAATAGAGTGCGCCATCAAACATATTGTGGCTCATGCCAATCGCAGTTGCCATCGCGATTAAGTCACGACTGAATAACGACAATTCCATGCCCGCTTGACCTTGAGTAATACCGTCACACATCGCAGGTACGCCACCTGCAACCTGTGCAACACCACCCGCTTCACGAATCGCAGCTTTAATTAAATCGGGTGCGTCTTTATAAGGTTGATGCGCCGATAACATATCATTATAAGAAGTGATAATAGCGATATTGGCTTTTTGATTACCTGTTAAATCAGCTTTTTCCGTCGCGCTACACGCTGCAAAACCGTGGGCTAAGTTGCCACAACCCATGCCTGAACGAATCGGGTCTTTTTTGGCAATGCCATCAATGTATTTTAAATAAGCGGAACGCGTTGGGTGACTACGTTCGATGATTTCGTTGGTTACTTTTTCTATAGTGGGGTGCATAGTTTTCTCTATTTATATAATGTTTGGTTACGCTAGTTCCTGTTCCCACGCGGAAACGAGAAAAATTAGACATCATCTAATTCTAGGGACATTCTGTAAATTTTCAGTGTTATACGGTTGGTAATTGAACACGCTTGCTTGAGACTAGAATCAATAGCTCCCGCAATAATAACACCACCGATTTTTTTGTCTGGAAATCGCTCCATAAGTAAGCCGATATACATTGAAATCTGACCGAATACTTTAAAATCAGCAACGCCAGATTTAAGCTCAACAGCAAGTAATTCTTCACCGTCTTTGCTTTCCAATAAAACATCAATTCTTCTTCCACCAATGGAATATTCTATTCCTGATGAATTATTGCCAAAAATTTTGTGATTTGGAAACAGTTCAGAAATTTGAGCGCACAAAGATGTTTGCAAATCTCTTTCGTATGCAAAATTGTTTCCAACTGCTATTTGTGTTTCAAGCGACTCATCTATTGGATTTGATGGTGGTTCAGTAGCCACACTCTGAAATTCAGAGTGTGGCTGTTGTACAAAAAATTCAGAGTATCTCGCAATCGCATTTCTAAATCTTGCACGTTGTTCATATCCGAATGCCGAAAATCTACCTGATTGCTTGTAATCGTGCGCTATCTGACTAATCAAATTTTGATCTATGACTGAATAGATGTTTATGTTATTACCTGTTTCTTTAGAATAATGTTCTGAGATTTGATAAATAGCCTTAGGGTAGCTAGTCGCTGCCCCAGAATTACCGCGTTGAATTAGCCATTCTCGAAATTTCTGTTCCATAATTTAACCTCCTTTTATTGATGCTAATCAGCCCAATCTATGTAAAAAGCTCAAGAAAATCTATTCTTCCCACGCCCTGCCATCACGCGCAATCAAGGCAATGGAGGCCACCGGTCCCCAAGTGCCAGCGGGGTAGTTTTTGGGGACATCGCCTGAGTGTCGCCACGCATCCTGAATGGAATCTATCCACGTCCACGCTTGTTCAATTTCTTCACGGCTTAAAAATAGGGTGGGATTGCCGCGCATGGCTTCTAATACCAATTTTTCATAACCGCCAAAAATACGGCTTTTTTTGAAAGTTTCGGAAAAACTTAAATCCAGCTTGGTTTTTTGGATTTTGATGTGTTCATCAATGCCAGGAATTTTGTTTAAGATTTCCACTTCCACGCCTTCATTGGGTTGCAGGTGAATAATCAGTTTGTTGGGCGGCAAGTCGCGGAAACTGTCTTTAAAAATATTATGGGGCAGTTGTTTGAAATAAATCACGATTTCGGTGCGTTTGTTGGTCACGCGTTTACCAGTACGCAAATAAAACGGTACACCTGCCCAACGCCAGTTATCAATATCGACGCGCAAAGCAACAAAACTTTCGGTGGTGCTTTCGGTATTCGCGCCGTCTTCTTCTAAATAACCAGGAACGGCTTTGCCTTTCATGTAGCCAGCTGTGTATTGTCCGCGTACGGTTTTTTCATCAACATTTGCCAGTGTGATGGGACGCAAGGCTTCCAACACTTTGATTTTTTCGTTGTGGATACTTTTGGCTTCCAGATTGACAGGAGGTTCCATTGCAATAAAGGTCAGAATCTGGAGCAAGTGATTCTGCAACATATCACGCAACTGCCCTGTTTTATCAAAATATTCCCAACGCCCTTCAATACCTACTTCTTCGCCGACGGTGATTTGAATATGATCGATGGTGTTGTGATCCCAGTTAGTGGTAAAAATGGAATTGGCAAAGCGTAACGCAAGCAGGTTAAGAACGGTTTCTTTGCCCAAATAATGGTCGATACGAAAGACTTGTTTTTCGCTGAATACTTTCGCGACTTCATCGTTAATGACTTGGGAGGATTTCAAATCATGACCGATGGGTTTTTCCATCACCATGCGTGATTCTTCAGTCAGAATGCCAGACTGCGCCAAGCCTTGACAAATGTTGCTGAATAAAAAGGGTGACACCGCAAAATAATTCACCGTGACTCTGGCAGTAGTATCCAATGCGGCGTGTAATTTTTGGTATTGATCAAGCTGCGTTAAGTCGATTTGTAAATAAGACAAGCGGGCTGAAAATCGCTTCCACACAGCTTCATCAAGTTTATCGTTCAAAAATTCTTGTAAGCTTTTGTGCGCAATCTCAATAAATTGAGCATCATTCTGTGCATGTCTATCCACGCCAATAATGCGGGTATCAGGCTCACACAGTTGCGCATTTTCAAGGCGATAAAGGGAAATAAGTAACTTTCTGCGAGATAAGTCACCCAGCGCACCAAAGATTATCAAATCACAGGGTTTAAAATTTTTTTTGTCTTTCATTGTGTGAGTCTGCTGAAAATACCAATTGGAATAAGGAAAAAGCACTATAAAACATTATTTATCAAGGCGCATTATCTCAGAATTTTCTTAAGGATGCTGTATTGATTGCCCGTGCTTAAAACAAGAGCAAATATCACGCCATGCAATGAATTCAACACGCTATTATCAGAATTAAGATTTAATTGACAGAATTATTGACCTACTCGTATAGTACGGAGTCACCCTATTCGTAGAAGTGATAGTCCCCATTAAATAACTTAAAATAATAAAGGTGGAAGAAAATGAGTGAACAAGAGCAAGAAAAAGACAGGTTCTGGCTAATTGTGGGTGGTGCTGTATTGGCGATTGTCGTCGTTATTTTGTTGATAAAACAAAGTGAAAATGAGAAATTCGCACCTATTAAGCAACAGGTAGAGCAGGAAAATGCCCAGATGAATATTCGGGTTTTGAACGACAGCGCAGAAAAATAATAATAAATAATGAGGAGAAAATCATGAAATTGAAATCCCTGTATCTGTTAGCCGCATTGAGTTTTTTTTCGGGCAGTACACTGGCAACGGAGTATATTTACCGAGACCTGATGGCGAATACTTTGGCTTCACCGAGCTGTGCGCCAGAAGCTGAAGCCATTGCCGAAGCATCCAAACCGTTTAATTTGAAAAAATACAGCAGACTTTTTTGCCAATCACAAGGCTACGGCTGGCACGTTGAAAAAATCAAAGATAATGGTAAGCCTGTTTGTACAGACTGTACTGCTGCTAAAAGTAGTAAAAAGGAATGTCACCTAGAAGATGTAGTGGTGACCTGTAAACGTATTAAACCAGGTTCTGTTGGTATGCTACCTGGAAAAAGTTGATGAGCAGATTTCCTCCAACATGAGACGTTAGAGTAATTTTGTAGGCTGGGGGGAAATGCCCCCAACCTATTTATCAATTACTTAGCCGCACTTTCTTCTTTTAGCATTTCTGCCAATTGTTTAGCAGGCAAATAACCAGGGTAAACAGTGCCTTTTTCTGAAACGATAGTTGGCGTGCCGTTAATTTCAAACTCTGCGCCTAGCTGCATTTGCTCATCAATGGGATTGTTACAGGTTTTTTCTTTGGGGTTAGCACCTTTTTTAGCGGCGGTTAACGCAGTTTTACGCGATTCAGCATCACCTGCACACCAGACAGAAATAGCTTTTTTGTAAGACTCGGTATTTTTACCTGTTCTAGGGAAGAAGATGTACTGAATAGTGATGCCTTCTGCCATGTAGGAATCAAGTTCTGAATGTAGTTTACGGCAATAGCCACAGTCGATGTCAGTGAACACTGACACGGTGTATTTGCTGGTTTTGGGTTTAAAGATAATCATTTTATCTGTCCCCAATTTTTTAATGGCATTAACGTGTGCTTCGTTTAGCTTGCCTTCGGTTAAATCTTTACGCGCAGCAATATCGATTAAATGTCCTTCTATCAGGTATTTACCATCGTCAGAGACATAAAATACATGAGGTCCTACCGCAACTTCATAAAGCCCTTTGACTTCAGATGCTTTAATGGCATCGATTTTCATGGTGGGCATGGATTTGGCAATAGATTCTTTAATGGTATTTTCATCTGCCTGAGCTGTTGATAATGTCAAGCTAAGGAGTGATACCGCTATCACCGTAATAATTTTTTTCATGATTTTCTCGTGTTTGTTAAATTGGAGGTAATGGTAAAAATCAAAGTGATGGCGAAATAACGGAGTCAAAAATCATGATTTTTGATTCCATTACATCATTAGCAAATTGAATTACTGAAATAATCGCTGTACATCGACAAACATGGCAACAGCCATGAGCAACATCAATAAAGTAACACCGACTTGTTGAAAAAATAACTGTATTTTTTCTGAAACGGGTTTGCCTTTAATAGCTTCTAGCGCGAAAAATAATAGATGACCGCCGTCTAATACAGGGATGGGTAATAAATTAAGTATCCCTAAGCTGACACTGACTAAACCTAGAAATTTAAGAAATGCCGTTAAGCCCATTTCTGCCGATTGCCCTGCATATTGAGCAATGCTAATTGGACCGCTTAGATTTTCTACAGAGGCTTTGCCAACTAACATTTTGCCCATCATTTTTAGCGTCGAGGTGCTGTAAAAATAAGTAGTTTTAAAGGCAGCGGGAATGGCTTCTAGGGGGGATAAGGAATAATCAACGGTGATGGATTTTATCAGTTCTTCGGGAACGAACACCGCCGCGCCGATTTTGCCTTCGGTGTTTTTACCGACAGGGACGGCTTTTGGTGTGATGGTGAGTGCTATTCTCGCGCCGTCACGTTCGATGATTAATTGCATGGTCATATCAGGATGCACTTTAATCATTTCAACCCACTGTTGCCAGTCTTTTATGGCGATATTATCGGCACTGATGATTAAATCGTTTGCTTGCAAACCAGCAGCTAACGCAGCACTATCGGGTAATACTCGCCCGATTTGTGGCTTTAAGCTAGGCGACCAAGGTTTAAAACCTAAGCGTTTGTATAATGCGGACGCATCTACTTTGTCTTGTTCATTAATGGTCAGCGTTCTGACAATTTGCTGTTGGTCGATAGTGGAGACGGCAATAGTAATGCTCGACTCATCATTCATCGCAGAGGTAATGATGGTTTCCATTGCCTCCATCCATGTAGGTGTTTGTTTATCATTGACTGCGGTGATTTCATCGCCTTCGACAAAGCCTGCTTGTGCAGCCAATGTGCCTTGCTCTATCACGCCCAATATGGGTTTAATACCTGTTTCACCAATAACCAGCACTGCCCAAAATAGTGCGACGGCTAACACCAGATTAAAAATCGGCCCAGCGGCAACAATGGCAGTTCTTGCCCACACAGGCTGACGATTGAAAGCATAAGGCAAGTCTTCGGAAGCCACTTCGCCCTCACGTTCATCGACCATTTTGACATAGCCACCTAAGGGAATCATGGATAACACATATTCGGTGTCGCTAGGGTGTTTTTGATACGACCACAACACTTTGCCAAAACCGATAGAAAACCGCAACACTTTAACGCCGACTTGTCGTGCCACCCAAAAATGCCCAAATTCATGAAACGCTACCAAAACACCGATAGCGACAATGAAATAAAATACGGTATGTAGAAAATCCATTAATGACTCAGAGCAACAATCAAGTGGTTGGCAACGACTCGCGCTTCAGCATCTGCTGCTAATACCAGCTCTAGCGTATCAGCAGTAGTAGCTTCAAATTTCGCCATTGTGTGTTCAATGATAACGGCAATATCAGTAAAGCGTAATTGCTCATTTAGAAAGGCTTCGACTGCAATTTCATTCGCCGCATTTAATACCGTTGGCATGATACCGCCTGCGTGAATCGCCTGATAGGCTAAACGCAAACAAGGAAAACGTTGCAGATTAGGTTCTTCAAAATCCATCCGTGCAACTTTAAAAATATCCAAGGGGGCAACACCTGAATCAAAGCGTTCTGGCCAAGCCAATGAGTAAGCAATCGGAATACGCATATCAGGATTACCCATTTGTGCGAGTACCGTGCCGTCAACATAATCCACCATTGAGTGAATCACGCTTTGCGGATGAATGACGATTTGAATTTGTTCGGGCTGCATATCAAACAATAAGCAGGCCTCGATCATTTCTAATCCTTTGTTCATCATGGTAGCGGAATCGACTGATATTTTTCTGCCCATATCCCAATTAGGATGCGCCACGGCTTGCGCGGGGGTGACATCACGCATTTGCTCTATTGGCATAGAACGAAAGGGTCCACCTGAGGCAGTCAATAAAATACGCCTAACGCCTTTGGCTTGCATTCCAGAAACATAAGCTGCTGGCATACATTGAAAAATCGCATTATGTTCGCTATCAATTGGCAATAATTGTGCGCCTGAATCAGTGACAGCCTGCATGAAGATTGTACCCGACATCACCAAGGCTTCTTTATTGGCAAGCAAAATGGTTTTACCTGCTTTTGCCGCCGCTAAACTGGGCAATAATCCTGCCGCACCAACAATTGCCGCCATTACAGAATCAACATTATCGAGCGTGGCAACGTGTTCTAAGGCTTTTACGCCAGACAGCACTTCAATATCGGAAACAGGCGAATCTTTAAGCTGCACTTTAAATTCTTCGGCTTTGGCTTCATTGACCACAACGACGACTTCGGGATGGTGTACCAAACATTGTTCATATAAATCAACAATATTGGTGTTCGCGGTTAAGGCAATCACTTTGTAAAGATGAGAATGTCTTGCCACTACATCTAGGGTGCTAACGCCAATTGAGCCTGTTGCACCGAGTATACAAATACCTTTTTTCATAATCAGTCCTTTATTGCGCAGGGGCTAATAAAATCATGTAAATTAAATAGATGCCCGCATAAAACACAGGTGCAGCGGCAATCAAGCTATCAACTCTATCTAGCACGCCACCATGACCAGGTAACAAATTACCGCTATCTTTTACACCACGTTGACGTTTCACTAAGCTGAAAAATAAATCACCATAAACCGATATTTGCACAGTAATGATGGATAACAACATCAAATCACCTGCAACCATAAAGGTAACGGCTTTTCCATAAATAACGCTTAAGGCAATACACAAAATGATGGCAGATACAGCGGCTGACACTAACGCCCCGTAAACACCTTCAACGGTTTTACCTGGGCTAATATCGGGTGCTAATTTAGTTTTACCCCATTTTTTGCCCGAAAAATAAGCGGCAATATCGGCAACCCATATCAGTAGCAAGAAATAAAGTGTCATTTCACTGCCATAAAATAAACGTAATCTGGATAAAAACATCCAACCTGCTAATAATACACACCAACCAATCAGGGCTTTATAACGTGAGCGCAGTTGTAAGCTCAGTGTTTGCAATGGTGCTTTACGAATTAACAGCATGATTGTCAGCCAAAACAACACCGCAGGTATAATCAACCATTCTAAAAGTCCCGATTGATCACGAATATCCGTCATTTGAAACTTGTATTTCTCCGCTAAATTATCCATCACGGGAACGAGGGCTTCCAAAATATAAGTCCATAAATGGATAAGTAACATGGCAAAAATCAGCGTACCGATAAATGCAGCACGTTTAGCAGGACTGTTGATGTCAATTAAATTGAGCCATTCCCACGCACCGATTAACACAATAATGGCAATGAGCAAGGAAAAATAATCCGAAGGCAGCATAAGAACCGCCGACACGATCACTGTTGCCAAAATGGTGGCGGTAATAATTCGCTGTTTTAACATATTGATAAATTCTATAAAGTTATGTGTTATGGAGTGTTGGATTTATTAAGTACTTGCTCGCCTGTATGACCAAAGCGGCGTTGACGACCTTTAAAACTGTTAATTGCCTCCGCTAGGGTATTCTGGTCAAAATCAGGCCAGAGTGCGGGAGTAAAATACATTTCTGCATAAGCTAATTGCCATAACATAAAGTTACTCACCCGCTGTTCGCCGCCTGTACGAATAAATAGATCAGGCTCAGGTAAGTCGGCAGTCGATAAATGCTGATTAATCAAGGTTTCAGTGATGTCTTGCTGTGCTAATTCCCCAGCCGCTATTTTTTGGCTGATTTTTTGAAAGGCTTGGCATATATCCCAATGTCCACCGTAATTAGCGGCAATCACTAAAGTAAGGGCAGTATTATGTTCAGTTTGCGCTTCGCCTTCTGCCATTTTTTGTTGTAATTTTTCGGGAAACGCAGACCTATCACCAATAAAACGCAAGCGGATATTGTTACGATCCAGCTTGTTGATTTCCCGTTGCAACGTTGCCATAAACAGAGCCATCAGCAAAGACACTTCTGTTTCAGGTCGCCGCCAATTTTCACTACTAAACGCAAATAAGCTTAGTACTTCGATTTTTTGATTAGCGCAATATTCGACTATTTTTCGGACAGTTTTAACACCTGCTTGATGACCCATTGCACGCGGCATAAAACGTTTTTGCGCCCAGCGTCCATTGCCATCCATAATAATAGCGATATGACGGGGATTAGGATTAACGGGTTGCGCGTGGCTAGAGTCATCAGTAGGCATGGTGTGTCTCACAAAAGTAGCAGAATATATTGTTGGGCAATTACATTGATAACAAATCTGCCTCTTTTGCTTCCAATAATTTTTCCGCGTCTTTGATATATTGATCGGTTAATTTTTGGATTTTTTCTTCAGCAACGCGAGCATCGTCTTCAGAAATCATTTTTTCTTTTAATAAATCCTTGATCTCGGAATTGGCATCACGACGAATATTACGAATAGCCACTCGTCCATTTTCGGCTTCGTTTTTAACGACTTTAACCAAAGCACGGCGGCGTTCTTCGGTCAGTGCAGGTAAAGGAATGCGAATAGTCATGCCATTGGTAGATGGATTCAAACCCAAATCGGATTTTAAAATCGCTTTTTCTATTGCGGTGACCATCGACTTTTCCCAAGGCGTAATGCTCAGGGTTCTGGCATCTTCAACGGCAACATTTGCCACCGCAGAGATAGATGACTCAGAGCCATAGTAAGACACGACCACTTGATCTAACAAGCTAGGATGCGCTCTGCCTGTTCTAATTTTTGAAAACTCATGTTTTAGGGCTTCAATACTTTTGCCCATACGAGTTGCTGCACTTTGTTGAATATCACTAATCATTATTCTGTTCCTCGTTCAATAAGAGAACCTATTTCTTCGCCCATCATGAGTCTCATGACAGCACCTTGTTCAAAAATATTCATGACGCGCATCGGGACATTATTATCACGGCATAACACCAAAGCGGTGGTATCCATCACATTAAGCCGCTGGTCGAGTGCTTCATCATAGGTTAAGTATGGATAAAAGATTGCGTCTTTGACTTTTTCAGGGTCAGCAGAATACACGCCTTTTACTTTAGTCGCCTTAATCATCAAGCCTGCATTAATTTCAATGGCGCGTAAACTGGCGGCAGAATCAGTAGTAAAAAATGGATTACCTGTGCCAGCGGCAAAAATAACCACTCGACCTTTTTCTAAATGTCTCACGGCACGGCGGCGGATATAATCCTCACAGACTTGATTGATTTTAAGTGCAGACATCACTCGCACTTGTTGTCCTTGATGTTCCAAGGCATCCTGCATAGCTAAGGCATTGATGACAGTGGCTAACATACCCATTTGATCGCTAGTGACACGGTCTAGCCCTTCAGAGGCTTTTTCCGCACCGCGTAAAATATTACCGCCACCAATGACTAAACCGACTTGAATGCCAACATCGCATAAGTCTTTAATTTCTGTGGCAAGACGACTAACAATATCGGCATCAATACTACCGCCTTCTTTGCTGCTTAACGCTTCACCGCTTAACTTGAGTAGAATTCTTTGGCAAATTAATTTAGTCATGGTTTTTATGTGAGTCAGATTATGAAAAATAGGTTGCGGGATAGTTATTGGCAAATTTTTATTTGTTTTATATAGACTAATAAACAGGCTTCATGCAAATTCGATAAAAACTCCTCGAACACATTACCATACGTTGCACGAGCCAAAATGGTTGGAACTTCAGCCCAATATCCACCTTCTTTAGCTTTGTGGATAATTACTTTAAATTTCACAATGCTTTCCCTGTACCAAGATGTTGTTTATCGTCACATTAAACTGTTCCACCTAAGCACGATGTTAGGCGATTTTTTGATGTTGTAGAATAATTTTTGATAAGGCTCTCAGTGCTTCATTGACTGATTTTGCATCGGGGAAAATTTGCGCTACATCGGCTTCAAGCATAACTAGCTTTACGCCATCATGGTATTGTTTGGCATATTTTCCACGAACTCCATTGTCCATTTTGGAAAAGTCATATTCATCAAGAAGTTCATCATTTAACTCATCGCTATTTTTTTGATTCATAAAAATCTCTCTCTCGGTTTGTCGCCTGTCGCGCACTAATAATTCTGATACTTTCTCCACGCTGTGTATGAGAAATGACCAATATTCTATTTTCACCAGAAAGACCGATAATAATATAACGTTCTTCCAAAATCGAATGCGTTGAATCAGGGTAGGTAAAAGATAAATAATCCCCAAATACAGTAGAAGCCTCTTCAAAAGAAACGCCGTGCTTCTTATCGTTAATATCTGCTTTTTGCGAATCCCATTCAAAGTCCACTGAAAAATCTCTTTCAAAAAAGTTATAGGCTAGATATTTGAGATGGGTTAGGCGATAGCCGTAACCCAAATCGAAGCTATCGTTGGGTTACGCTATCGCTAGCCCAACCTACAACTTACTTCTTAAAGCTATCAGCATACGCAGCAACTTCTTCAGCAAAGTTTTCTTCTTTTTTCTCAATGCCTTCGCCCACTTCAAAACGGCTAAAGCGCACGATGGTATTGCCTTTTTCTTTCGCTAATTGACCGACTGTTTTTTTGTCATCTTTAATGAAGGCTTGACCTAATAAAGTGACTTCCGTTAAGAACTTATTGACTCGACCAGCAACCATTTTTTCGACGATATCAGCTGACTTGCCTTTCATTTTTTCTTCTTGTTGCGCTAAGAAAATTTCTTTTTCTTTTTCAATCGTTTCAGCGGGGACTTGATCTTCAGAAACACAAACAGGCTTGCTAGCAGCAATGTGCATGGCTACATCTTTGCCCAATTCTCCATCGGCTACCGCTAATTCGACGATTACACCAATTTTGTTGCCGTGTAGATAACAGGCTGTGCCGCCTTCGGTTTTGAATTTTTCAAAACGTCTAACAGTGATGTTTTCGCCTAAAGTTGAAATCAAACCACGACGCATTTCATCAACGGTCACACCATCTTCTAAAGGCATAGCCAATAATTGTTCCTCGGTTTCGATGTCAGCGTTTAATAAACCTTCGGTGACGCTGTTGACGAATGATACAAACGATTCGGCTTTAGCCACGAAATCGGTTTCGCAGTTAATGTCAACAATCGCAACTGCTTTGCCATCATTACTGACTTTAACGCCAATAATACCTTCGGCGGCAATACGACCTGATTTTTTATCGGCTTTCGCTGACCCTGCTTTACGCATATTTTCAATGGCTAATTCCATATCGCCCTCAGCTTCTACTAAGGCTCTTTTACATTCCATCATGCCAGAACTGGTTCTTTCACGCAGTTCTTTAACCATTGCCGCGCTGATTACTGTACTCATATTTTTCTCACTCTGTCGTTACTGTAAAAACGCCCCCTTAAAAGGAGGCGTTTTTGGATGTTATTAATGCGTAGGGGGGGGGTGGAGTAAAACAGCTTTAGCTGTTTTACTCCAATAGCTGAAGCTATTGGACTCCGTTATCCTGCTATGGCTTCTTCAACAAAATCATCCGTTTTTGCTGATAAACCTTGATAGGCTGATTTGGCTTCTAATACTGCCGCTGCAACGCTTTCACAATACAGTTTAACGGCACGAATCGAGTCGTCATTACCTGGAATAATATAGTCGATTTTTTCGGGCGAGTTGTTAGAATCCACGATACCAACCACAGGAATGCCTAATTTTATGGCTTCGCTGATGGCATTTTTTTCGTAGCCAACATCCAGTACAAAAATAACATCGGGAACGCCTTTCATGTCTTTAATTCCGCCTAAGCTACGCTCTAGTTTTTCTAGTTCACGTTCCATGCCTAAGGCTTCTTTTTTACCAAAGCGTTGATGCAGTGTACCGTCAGCTTTCATGGCTTCCAGTTCTTTCAAACGGCTAATAGATTTTTTAATAGTTTTAAAATTGGTCATCATACCGCCTAACCAGCGATGGTTGACGTAAGGCATACCGCATTTTGTCGCTTCTTCCGCGACTACTTTGCGTGCTGATTTTTTGGTGCCAACAAACAAAATCGTGCCTTTGTTTGCTGTCATTTGACCCAGATAATTCATAGCGTCATTGAACAAAGGAAGCGTTTGTTCCAAATCAATGATATGGATTTTGTTACGCGCCCCGAAAATGAACGGTGCCATTTTGGGATTCCAGTAACGAGTTTGGTGTCCAAAGTGAACACCCGCTTCAAGCATTTGACGCATGGATACTGCTGCCATTTATTTCTCCTAAGATTTAAAATTCGGACTAAGCCGAGTGGGTTACGCCGCCACTTATCCCGCCTGATAACTTGCTACAATTGAATTGTGACCAAGCACCCTACCAAACGTGACGATAAGTGTGAGTATTGTTGTAAAAATCAACTTGCCTTTATATCATGATTAGCTTTTTACAACAAGCTGAACTCTGTTAAAATCGCCTTAAGGTTTAAAACACCTGAAATCAACGCCGAGTTAACGCTATTCTGTCCAAGACAGAATTGTCCATGCTATCAAAGAAGCGACAACAAGCTAACCAAAGACGGGGGTTTGTATCACCAAGAACGACCCTATTCCGCGACAGATGTTCGGAAAACATCGGTTTTCTGAAACGGGTTATAGCGCGTTATTTGGCAAACAAGGCAGTTTTAAACAGTATGAACAAGTCGCCAAGTTAAGCTGTTATGGTCTTTCAAGCCTTGCTATTGCTGATGTATTGGAACTCGACCAGCGCACTATGGAAATGCAGCAACGGTGTATCAGTAAATTAAATCACGTTAACTAACACCCAATTTTTAGGCTCTTTTTTCGTTTTGGTGGGTTTGCTTGGTGGTATCACAGATGAAGGGCAGTTAGTTGGCAAGCCTATTTGTACTGTGTTAATCTGAACAACACTAAGGATTTATTAATCCTTAGCTTAAACAAACAGCGTGAAATATCGCGCTTATTTCAAAAATCATTATTAAGGTAATAACAATGGCAGAATGGCGCAAAGTAGCTAAAGCATTTGCTTTAGCAGATGGACATATCACACAAAAAGAAGTTGAAATTCTTCGTAAAGAAATATTTGTGGATGGTATTATTTCTAAAAGTGAATTAGATTTTTTGCTGGAAATCAAAGCAGAAGCGAAAACAGCAGTAAAATTATTAGATGATTTGATTGCAGAAGCGCAAGCGGCAGTTAAGTAAGCTAAGAAGTCTAAGGAATGGAAAACAAGACGGTAGTAGGTTAGCTTAATGACTGCTAGTACTTATAAAGGACTAGCAGTCATGCTCAAAAGTAAAAACAACAGATTTAATCCACTACCCAAGACTTAGCGTAGACTTTTCCAATGATTCGAGGTATTTATGTCAGAACACCAACACCCGATTGCATTCAGTGATACCGAAATAGTACAACGTTTAACAAAGGAACTACCCAATTGGACGTATGAAAACGGCTGGATTAGACGCAAAATAAAAACTAGCGGCTGGAAAGCCACTCTGATGGTGGTGACAACCGTCGGACATTTAGCCGAAAAAGCATGGCATCATCCAGATATGAGCATCTCTTATGCCTTTGTTATCGTTAAATTAGTCACTCATTCAGCCAAAGGCGTAACCGAAAGAGATTTTGCCTTAGCGAAAAAAATTGAAGAAGTTGTATTGTGGGACGCAGCCGCTGAATCAAATGGTGTCTTTGAAGGCACACCTAATGACGATCAACGCTTTAGTTATATAAAAAAGTAGGCGCGAATTTAGTCGCGCTGCCTAACTTTCAATCAACATTGTGAAGCCACGCAGATGACTACCTCAATAAGATATATTTTTAAGCTGTCTTTAAAACCTGCTAAACGCTGTAAATTGATTTTATTAGAGCTAGCACAATGAACCGCCATGAGCGGAGGTCTGCCGCAAAACACCCAAAAGATCAGCGACTCACGCCAGAACAAGCATTTAAACTGGCAATTGAATTGCATCAACAACAACGACTTGAAGATGCAGAAAAACTCTACCGTTCACTGTTAGAACTGCAACCACAAAACCCCGATGCACTGCATTATTTTGGTGTGTTGCTACACCAAATAGGGCAAAGTGAACAGGCAATTACTCATATCAAACAAGCCCTTGCTATCGTGCCTGATTACTTGGACGCGCTAAACAACTTTGGTAATGTACTGAAAGAAACAGGCGATGTGCAAGGTGCGGTAGATGCTTATCGTCAAGTGCTACTATTGTCCCCAGATCATGCGGGCGCACACAATAATTTAGGGTCGGCTCTTCGACAGTTAGAAGCCTATGAAGAATCTATTGCACTGTTAACACGCGCCTTAGAATTAAGTCCTGATAATCCTGATGTATTGCACAATTTAGGCAATAGCTATCGAGCGAATGGCAATTATCAGCAAGCAATCAATGTCTACCGCGCCTCTCTCATACTAAATCCTAGCCAAAAAATCATTTATCAACGGCTATGGAAACTATTATTAGCAATGGGGCAACCAGATGCTTCCCGCGAAGTATTGCAACAATGGATAGCTGTTGACCCAGACAATCATATAGCTCAACATCATTTTTTAGCGCACACAGGCTTCATACCTGAAAGAGCGTCAGAAAGCTACATACAAGAAACTTTTGATAGGTTTGCCGCCAGCTTTGATGCCGTATTGAATCGGCTTGACTATTGTGCGCCTAGCTTAGTTGGTCAAGCCGTTGCAGTGCTTTTTTCTGACACACCAAAATTACAATGTGTGCTTGATGCAGGTTGTGGTACAGGCTTATCGGGCATTGCCTTAAGACCTTATGCCGAAAAACTCATTGGCGTTGATTTATCACAAGGTATGTTAAACCAAGCCAAGCAGCGTAATCTTTACGATGAATTAGTCAAAGCCGATTTAGTCAAATATCTGCTATCGTATGATAAAACTTTCGACTTAATTATTTCAGCGGATACCTTAGTCTATTTTGGTGCGTTAGAAGCCTTTTTACAAGCTGCCAGTCAGGCACTGGCAGCAACAGGTTCATTAGTTTTTACCTTAGAAAAGCACGAAGACGAGCAAGGCTTTAAATTAAACTATCACGGTCGCTATGCCCACACTCCACGTTATGTCAGCGATTGCTTAAGCAATGCAGGCTTCGATATACGCGCAATGGAAACCGTGATTTTGCGCAAAGAAGCAGGTGAGCCAGTAGTCGGAATATTAGTAACTGCGACGTTGCAAGCTGATATTTAACCCCAAAATCCATCTAGTGAATGTGTACCTCGCGTGACTTTACCGTGTCGCTTCTACGCAAACTAAAGCTCTCTTCCAGCTCCTTCGACATCTCCGATCCATCACTGTTAAGTTGAACGAGCGTACCTTCATCTTTAATAAGGTACTGCCGTGTGGTTGATTCGTTACGCGGTGTTAAAACAACGATATGCTTTTCATCATCCCAACTGTATTTTCCTTTTTCATAAAACTCCCGTGAAGAGTCTCTTGCAGGCTGAGTCACTAACAGATAAATGTTCTTTTGTTTTAAAGACAGCGTTGTTTTAATGCCATTACAATCATTGCAAGGGAGAAAACCGTAAAAAACACCATGAAAATCCTGACTTTTATCGATAGGGTTCTCGTGGGCTGAGTGATCTGTTTCTTGCTGATGATTTTTTGCAAGTGCTCTAGCATAACTTTCTTGCGCTGTCAGATCTGTTGCTGCCATTGCCGCATTAGCAGCAAACAAGGTACTGAAAAAAATCACTGTCAGATTTTGTATGGTGCGTTTTTTTAATGCTTTCATCTAAATTTCTCCAAAGCTGGTAAAGAGTTAATTATTTTCATTGTTTGCTGATTTTGTAGGTTGGATTAGCGATAGCGTAACCCAATATTTCCACTACGGTAAAATTAAGACAGCTATTTTTTGGACTCCATTGTAAATGTTAAAAGAAATATACTCAGCTACTTAATTTGTCACTACTGCATGAGTTCCAATTCAAACCCATAAGAATCCGTCTTCAATTTTTGTTGCAGCAGCGTGATAATATAAGCCAACACGAACAGGTCATATTTTACCAACTTTCTTGAGTTGTAAAGATGGATGAGCATGGTTGGCTTTGAGTAGTTGGAGATTTTTGTCTGCCAGTTCACGAATTTCTAACGGTAGTAATGTAATAATAATGTAAATGTGGTTCGACTGCTCAACAAGCTCACCACGAACGGCATCATTTTATTGTGCTTTGGCTATAGTTATTCACACGGCTATATCCAATACTTTTAAAATCGCTGCACGAATTTGTTGCTGCTTATTTTTATCAGTAATGGGCTGTAGTTGTTGGTCGGTAATGTAGAACATATCTTCGACACGGCTGCCGATGGTGGTGATTTTCGCGCTGTGTAGATGAATGTGTTGCTGCATAAAGGCGTAACCTACTTTCGATAATAAGCCCGCGTGGTCGGTAGTGATAAGCTCCATGATAGTATGCCGATTAAGAGTGTCATCATGAAACTTAATGTCAGTGGGAATAGGGAAGTGTTGTGCTTGTCTGAGTTTTTCCTGCCGATGAATGTTTCGGTGTTCTTTGACTTCACCATGCAGTAGGTTAAAACGTAAGTGATTGCAAATATGTGCTTCTCTAAATTCTTCAGTAATGGGCTTGCCTGATTGTTCCAATACTTGAAAGCTATTGAGTACATAATTATTCAGGGTGGTCATAATGCGAGCATCGAGAATGGTGAGTCCAAGTTGATCCAGAGTAGCGGTGCAGATAGAAAAAATACCCTCTTGGTCTTTGGCATAAACAAATACTTCAGCACTGCCGTGTTGAGTTTGCAGACGCAGTAATACTAGGGGTAAATGGCTTTCTTTGGCGGAGGTAATGGCGATAGTGTGCCATGCGATTTCATCGGCGGCGTAGCGTAAGAAATAATCATCAGTGACGTATTGCCATAAATGCTCGATAGTGTCTTCAGTGAGTCCTTGTTTTATTAGCTGATCTTTGGCTTCCAGTCGGTTGTCGCGTAGGCGGTCAGCAAGCGCGATAGGGTTTTGCAATCCTCGGCGTAAGGCGTTATGGGTGGAAGAATACAAATCCTTTAGTAACGCATCTTTCCACGAATTCCATAATTCGGGATTAGTAGCGCGTATATCAGCAACCGTCAGTAAGTACAGGTAATTGAGGTATTCGGTACTTCCCACTTTTTTGGCAAATTCATGAATGACATCTGGGTCGCTAATGTCCTTGCGTTGCGCGGTCATGGACATCACAAGATGGTAACGCACCAACCACGCAACCAGTTTGGTATCATGCGGAGATAAGTCGTGCTGATGACAGAAAGTTATAGCAATCTCTTCACCAATCACGGAATGGTCGCCATTTTTACCTTTGGCTATATCATGAAATAAAGCAGCAATGTACAGTATCTCTGGCTTTGGAATCAGCAAAAATATATCATTGCAAAATGGTAATTCGGCATTCTGTGTTATTAAAGAAAAGCGGCGTAAATTAGCAATCACAAATAAAGTATGTTCATCTACGGTGTAGATATGAAATAAGTCATACTGCATTCGTGCCACAATATTAGCAAAGCAGGGAATGTAAGCGGCTAATACCCCATAACGATTCATGCGTCTGAGTTCATGTGTCAGTCCGCGTGATTGCCTTAACAACTCTATGAATAGACGATTAGCGGCTTTATTTTCACGGAAAGCATCATTAATTAATGGCAAATTTTTACGAATCAAGCGTAGGGTCGTCGCACGAATACCTTTGAGGTTTGGATTTTGTTGCAGAATTAAAAAAATGGCTAATAGCATGAGCGGTTGCCGTTCAAATACCCGATCATCTATGGCTTCCAGATAGCCATTGATAGCGACAAAGCAATCGTTGACAGCAATCGGTTTAATGCTATTTTTGCCATGCACGAAGCGTTCATTAAACAATTGCAACAGCATTTCATTGAGTCGCTCTAAACCTTGTACAGTCTGAAAATAAAACTGCATGAACTGTTCGACATCTTGATTATATTGATTATCGGCGGTGCTAAAGCCAAATTGTTGAGCAAGGTAACGTTGATAATCAAAAATTAAGCGATCTTCGGCGCGATTGGTCAAAAGATGTAAAGCATAACGAATACGCCACAGTACCTCTAGCGCGTCAACCAGTTCTGTATATTCCGATTGCGGTAAAAATCCGTATTTAATCAGCTCTTTAAGAGTAGATGAATTGTAATGGCGTTTAAACACCCAAGCGATAACTTGCCGATCACGCAAGCCGCCAGGTCCTTCTTTGATATTAGGTTCAAGATTGTAGGCAGTGTCATGGAATCGAGCATAACGCAACCGTTGCTCTTCCATTTTGGCAGCAAAAAATTTATCCGATGACCAGATTTTATCAGGTGAAGTTTCCTGTTTAAGGTGTTGATGCAGTGCCACATTGCCATAGATTAAACGACTTTCCATCAAGCTAGTCATGATAGTCTGATCCTTTAGGGCAGAATCTACACACTGTTGAACAGTTCTAACACTTTGCCCAGGTTTTAAGCCTACATCCCACAGAAAAGTGAAAAAATTGCTCAATGCCTCTTGATAATCGTCAGTTTCATCATTATCCAACAAGACAATAATGTCTATATCGGAATAGGGGAACAGCTCTTTTCTGCCATAACCGCCCACTGCACATAAGGATAATTGTGACGCGTAGTCTGCTAAAAAATGTTGCCAGCAACAACTCAGAATTTTATCAATAAAATTCGATTTTTCTTTCAGTAGCTTGGCAACGGAAAGATGTGGATTAAATTTTTCCCGTAACTCAGTATCTTTTTGTTTTAATAATTGCTTAATAAACAATAATAGACTGCCTTGTTTACTAAAAAGCGAGGTATCAATGGTTTTTTTTACGGTATTCACATCTCTTCCTGCCGCAACGTTAGGATTTCATAACCATCGGGGGTAACGAGAATAGTGTGTTCAAACTGAGCGGATAAACTACGATCTTTAGTCACAGCAACCCAGCCATCAGACAACACTTTAACCTCTTTTTTGCCCAAATTAATCATCGGTTCAATGGTTAATATCATGCCTGCATCTAACACTTCGCCCGTTCCCGCTTTACCGTAATGTAGCACTTGCGGCTCTTCATGAAACTTTTTGCCGATACCGTGACCACAAAACTCACGCACCACCGAATAACGATTAGTTTCAGCGTATTTTTGAATCGCATGACCAATGTCACCTAATCTCGCGCCTGCTTTGACTTGCTGAATCCCCAGATACATCGCTTCTTGAGTAATTTGACACAGTCGTTTGGCATGAGGACTGACTTCACCGACATAGAACATTTTGCTAGTATCGCCATGATAGCCGTCTTTAATTACGGTAATATCAATATTAATAATATCGCCTGTTTTCAGCTTTTTCTCATTGGGTATACCATGACAAACCTGCTGATTCACTGAAGTACAAATAGATTTAGGAAATCCTTTATAATTAAGCGGTGCAGGAATGACTTTTTGCACATCCACCATGTAATTATGACAAATCAAATCCAGTTCATTAGTGGTAATTCCTGCAACCACATGGGATTCAATCATTTCTAGAACTTCGGCCGCTAATTTGCCCGCGACACGCATTTTTTCAATTTCAGTTTCGGTTTTAATAATAATCATAATGTCAGAGTACAAGATTCAAAGTTCAAGGTTCAAGGCACAACACAGTTTTCAATCGCTAACTTTTGAACCTCAATACCGACAATTTTAACAGAGTTCAGCACTGTATAACCTGACATTTTGCTTATTAACAGCCAATCTACAGCACCAATGCTTTGATGTGGCCACACTAAACAGCAATACTTCAGACAGATTTAATAAGAAATCACGCCGAAGTTACAAAGCTGCTGATAAAAGGGAGAGAATTTAATCAAACTCAAGTCGATTGCAGAGTTTAGATAAATACGATCGATGAGTAACTGATTGAAAAATCTATTTTTCCAGCTAGAGACAGAGATGGGTTTTCGGGTGGTTGCGTGTTGTCTGTCATGCCATTTGATTAGATTCAGTGCGGTGAAATGGCTGTGTAAAGCGCATTCTGAACGGGCTTGACAATCCATCAGTCCAGTAATGCGAATATCCTGTTGTTCACCGATGAAGGTTAAGCGACGAGGGTATCCAGAATTTTGTGTAAATAGCGGTTGATTACTGCTGAGGCATTCTATCCTCAAACTGAATGGAGAATCGATTTAAAGCGGGTTTCCAATCACGCAATGGCATCGTCCATTTTTTGCTGATATTAATTAGAGCT
>CAIUVX010000126.1 GCA_903902705.1 uncultured Methylococcales bacterium | reverse complement strand
TTCAAAGAGGGGGACTGAAGACTTACCTTTTTTGTTGCTCGCTATGGCTTCATACGACGTTAAAGCAAATAATGGCGTAAAAATAGAGGCAACGGTATCAAAACAGAAAATATTTTGGTGTTTTCTTGGGCTAAATCTCATAATAGACACATTAACGCCCTGTTTTGGCAACCCCTAACATAAACGTACAGAGGTAATATAAAATGACCACCATCGCAGATCCAATTATTGGCAGTTGGTACAAAGACTTAGAGAATAATCTGACCTTCAAGGTCATCGCCGTTGATGATAGCGACGATACAATCGAAGTTCAGTATCTTAACGGTGATATTGGCGAATATGATCACGACAGTTGGTATAACTCCACATTTGATTATATCGAAGACCCTGAAGACTGGAGTGCGCCGTTCGATGACATTGAAAGCGACGATTTAGGTTATTCAGATACAGATAGTCACAGGCCTAATCCCGAAGATATGGATATTGACGATTATATTAACGAATAGGACGCGCAGATGAAAATGAGTGCAGAGGAATTTTTGGCTTGGCAATCCAAAAGTATTACCTTGCTGGCTATGTCGGGAGCAGGAAAAACGACTTTAGCCAATAAACTACCTAAAGCTAAATGGTTTCATTATTCAGGCGATTATCGAATCGGGACTAAATACCTGAAAGAGCCGATTCTGGATAATATTAAGCGTCACGCCATCAGTGTACCTTTTTTGCGTGAGCTGCTCTTGTCGGATTCAATTTATGTGAGCAGCAAAATAACCGTAGATAACCTCGCAGCAGTTTCTAGTTTTTTGGGGAAACTGGGCGATCCGCAAATGGGCGGCTTGTCTTTGGCTGAATTTAAGCGTCGGCAAAAGTTGCACCATCAAGCTGAAGTTGCCGCCATGATGGATGTGCCTGATTTTATTAATAAGGCTGAGGATATCTATGGCTATAAGCACTTTATCAATGATGCGGGCGGCAGCGTTTGTGAATTAGACAATATCGACGTGTTAGAGACTCTGGCGAAGTATACTCTGATTATCTATATCAAAATCCCGCCAACCTTAGAGCAGACGATTATCGAGCGGGCAAAAACGGATCCTAAACCTTTGTATTATCGTGAAGCATTTCTCGATGAGAAGCTGGATGAGTTTTTGCGCTTAACATCATATAACAGCTCCGAACTTATGCCGCCTGATGAGTTTGTCACCTGGGTTTTTCCTGAATTGTTTAAATCCAGAATACCCCGCTACGAAGCTATCGCCGCACAATACGGCTATACGGTTGATGCCAATGACGTTTCTGCGGTCACCTGTGAAGAAGACTTTATTCAGTTAGTCGCTAATGCGCTTGCCAAGTAATCATGACAACTGAAGAGGACTGCTTATGCCTTTAGTCGCACATAGTGATCTACCCACGTTTCAGCGCTTACGAGAAGAGGGCGAAGAAATTGTTGATGTTGAACGCGCCTGTCATCAAGACATTCGTGAAATGCACATTGGCTTATTAAATATGATGCCTGATCCGGCACTGGAAGCGACCGAGCGGCAGTTTTTTAGATTAGTCGGGGCTTGTAATCAGATTGTCCAATTTCATATGCACCCGTTTACCATCGATGGTTTGCCTAGAAGTCCTAAAGCACAGGCGCACATCGACAAATATTACGAGAGCTTTGCCAAAATCAAACAAGATGGCTTGGATGCGCTGATTATTAGTGGCGCTAATGTCACGCGACAAAGCTTGCCAGAAGAAGATTTTTGGCAACCCTTGACCGAGGTATTTTCTTGGGCACGCGAAAATGTGGCTTCGGTACTGTGTTCCTGTTTGGCGACTCATGCCATTATTCAATACCGTTATGGCATTGCTCGAACGCGCCTGCCCAGTAAACGCTGGGGCGTTTTTGCCCATACAGTCATGGATCGTAGTCATCCGTTAGTCGCAGAAATCAATACCCGTTTCGATGTGCCTCATTCACGGTTTAATGAAATATTCCAAAGTGATATGGCGCGGCATGGCTTAAAAATCTTGGCAGCCAGTCGTGAGGCGGGCGTGCATTTGGCGGTCAGTGAAGATGGTTTTCGGATTGTATTTTTCCAAGGACATCCAGAATATGATGACATCAGCTTGCTAAAAGAATATAAGCGGGAAGTGATGCGTTT
>CAIUVX010000125.1 GCA_903902705.1 uncultured Methylococcales bacterium | reverse complement strand
TGACACCGTGTTACTAGACTGATTAGCCACAGCCAAATCCAGCTTACCGTCACCATTAAAATCGCCTACGCTGACTGAATCAGGAGTTGTTCCAGTCGCATAATCCACTTTAGCATCAAAGCCCGTATTGCTGGCATTCCGCAAGAATACCGACACCGTTTGACTGCTATAATTAGCCACCGCCAAATCCAGCTTACCGTCACCATTAAAATCGCCTACGCTGACTGAATAAGGAGCTGTTCCTGTCGCATAATTGACAGCAGGTGCGAAAGCGACAGTGTTTGTGACAAAGCTATAACCTGAAACAGGAGCTAAATTGAGAACAACGGCTTCATTAGACTCAAACAACCCATCGTAAACAGCATTCACGTTTAACGTCGCTGTGGTTTGCCCTTCGGCGATGGTAAAACTTCCAGCACTTAGCGCGTTAATATTTGTCCCAGCCGTGAGGGTGTAATCGGTCGTTAATATGGCTACACTGCCCAACAAATCATAATTCAGCACCAAGCCACCAACAGGCGCGGGACTGTCTAACGTAAAAATAAATGTACCAACAGCACCACCCTCAACAGGTGAAATCCCAGAAGTTAACGTAATTTTTTTCAGCGTAGCCATGTCTAAATCCCTAATGTATAAAAATCATAATTTTTATAAGCATACTATGTACCATAGCATCAGCAATTCTCAATTTTAAAATTTATCATTGTATTTCAATATGTTATGATTTTAGTTTTAGTTTTAGTTACTTAGTTACTTAGTTACTTAGTTACTAAAACTATAACCATTTGAATTTTAAAAAAACCTTGTATTTAAATTGAGAATTGCTGCTATAGCATGAAATAAAAACCTACTACGCAAGAAAACATATATTTTTAGTCAGTATGTGACATATTTTGGCATATTACGCCTAAAATTTTACCTGAATCCAAAATCCGTGAAGACGCTGGAGCGTCTACAGATGCGTTACAACGCACAGCGTTGTAACGATAAAAAAATTTAACACACTCGCATTAAAAGACCGTATCGGTAGAGATGCGATTTATCGCATCTCTACATTTATAATCATGTTTCTACAGTTATACAGACTCTAAAATAATTAACCTGACGAGTGAATGAACGCACTAAATATCCTTTGTCGCAAAAGTGCTGCACTGCACTCTTCATACGGCGGTAGTGGGATAAACCTGTTATAGCGATATTAATAACCGCCAGTCCTTTAAAGGCATAGGTATCTACACAAATCGCCCCATAAAAAGTCACATTCGCCAATGGCAAGAAAACGGTGTGTATGGTTACTACGCGCCAAAAATCACACCACCGTCAGCTTTGAAAAGCAAAAGCAGACCTGCGTGCAGATTGCAAACACACTGCCTTTCAATAAGATACAAGAAGTGAGTTATCACGACAAAGCGCAGTGGCAATGGGTTGCTGAAGCCAGCATTGTCATTACTCGTGATGCGTGTATGCGGAAAAATCAGAAAAGAACAACGGTGGCAGGAAAGCCCGTCGAAGCACGTTTAGTGGTCAGCAGGTGGTATTACTGGCGGTGGAAAATAGAACGCTTTTTTAAACGGCTTAAAAGTGCGGGTCAAAACCTATAATCCTAGCAGCAAGAAACAGGACTTGCGATTGCCAAACGCTTGCTGGTAGTGAGCATGGCTTGCGTGCTTGTCTGGGAAATCGCCGCTACCGACAGTGATGAGATCCACGCCTTGCGTACTTTAAGTGGGCGACAGATGAAATGGTGCGTAGAGTCTACTAGAGCTAACGTACAATAAAATGATGCCGTTCGTGGTGAGCTGTGAGCTTGTCGAACAGTCGAACCACATTCACACTTCGACAAACTCAGTGCGAACGGTTTTGTAATCATTTTATTGACGGTTAGCTATAATCCTGCGTTATTAGTAGGCTTGTGGATCTATTTTTCTATGTTAGATGTGATAGAGTTACTCCCCAAAAGAGCTAGCCGTTTTACACAAAACGGCTAAAACTTTTTTGGGTAACTTGTGTAGATACCTATGCCTTTAAAGGACTGGCTGTCATGCCCAAAAGTAAAAACAACAGGTTTAACCCACTACCCATACGGCTTACTGCCTAAATCATTTATAATGTGCCATGAAACACAGTTACAATATCCTATCGCACCCTGAGTGCTTCAAGTTTAATTGACCTAACAAAACCATGACTACCATGAAAAAAATGACTAGCGCAGAATTGCGCTCCGCTTTCCTAGACTTCTTTCAACAACGCGGACACGCTGTAGAAGCGTCTAGCTCACTGATTCCAGCTAATGATCCGACGTTATTATTTACTAATGCAGGCATGGTGCAGTTTAAAGATGTCTTTTTAGGGCGAGAACAACGCGAATTCACCAAAGCTGCCACTAGCCAACGCTGTGTGCGTGCGGGTGGTAAGCACAACGACTTGGAAAATGTCGGTTATACCGCACGGCATCACACCTTTTTTGAAATGCTGGGTAATTTTAGCTTTGGCGATTATTTCAAAAAAGACGCGATTCATTATGCGTGGGATTTTTTGACTAAGGAACTAGGCATTCCTGCGGAAAAATTATGGGTCACGGTGTTTGAAGAAGATGCAGAAGCTGAACAAATTTGGTTAGAAGATATTGGTGTTGATAAAAATCGCTTATCCAAAATTGGCGCGAAAGATAACTTTTGGTCTATGGGTGATACGGGACCTTGTGGGTCTTGCACCGAAATATTCTACGATCACGGCGAACACATTGCAGGTGGACCTCCAGGTACGCCTGAGGAAGACGGTGATAGATATATCGAAGTCTGGAACTTAGTTTTCATGCAATACGACCGCGATATTGACGGCACACTCACACCGTTACCGAAACCCTCTGTTGATACAGGTATGGGCTTGGAACGAATTGCCGCCGTTGTGCAAGGTGTGCATAGCAACTACGAAATTGATTTATTCCAAAAACTTCTAACAGCAGCGGCACGTTTAGCTAACACCACTGACTTAAATCAAAGTTCGTTACGCGTCATTGCCGATCATATTCGCTCGTGTGCGTTTTTGATTGCCGATGGCGTGATGCCGTCTAACGAAGGACGTGGTTATGTGTTACGCCGTATTATTCGTCGTGCGATTCGTCACGGCTATCGTTTAGGCATTCAAGATGTCTTCTTTTATCAATTAGTCGCGCCTTTAGTTGAAGAAATGGGCGAGGCTTTCCCTGAACTCAAAGCCGCACAAGCGCAAGTCGAACGCGTGTTGCAAAAAGAAGAACAACGTTTTGCCGAAACGCTAGGGCAGGGCATGAAAATATTGGAAGCCTGTGTGGCTAAATTACACGGCACGGTTATTTCAGGCGAGGTGGTGTTTCAACTCTATGATACTTACGGTTTCCCTGTCGATTTAACCGCTGATTTTGCCCGCGAGAATAACTTAACGGTGGATCATGCAGGTTTTGAAATCGCCATGAATGCGCAACGCGATAGAGCGCGTTCAGCCAGTAGTTTCGGTGGCGATTATCATCAAGATATTAAGCTCGATAGCCAAACAGAATTCACAGGTTACGACCACCTTGATGACACCGCGCACATTGTCGCACTGTATCAACAAGGTCAGGCAGTTGACCATTTGAACGCAGGCGAAGAAGGCTTGGTGGTGCTGGATAAAACGCCATTTTATGCCGAATCAGGCGGACAAATCGGCGACAGCGGACAAATTGTGGTTGCGGGTGCGGTGTTTGAAGTCAGCGACACGCAAAAACAAGGTGGTACGTTATTTCTACACAAAGGCAAACTGGTGTCAGGGGCATTAAGTACAGGTCAAACCGCGCTAACCACAGTCAACGCAGGGGCGCGTAAAGCCACAGAACTCAACCATTCCGCCACGCATTTACTTCATGCTGCATTACGGCAAACGCTAGGAGAACACGTCACTCAAAAAGGTTCATTAGTCAATACTGAACGCCTACGTTTTGACTTTTCGCATTTTGAACCCGTGACCGATGAACAAATTAGAACGATTGAATGCCTAGTTAATGAACAAATTCGTTCAAATAATCCCGTATCCGCACAAGTCATGGCGAAAGATGACGCAGTCAAAGCAGGTGCTATGGCGTTATTCGGCGAAAAATACGGTGCAGAAGTGCGGGTATTAAAAATCGGCGAATTTTCTACCGAACTGTGCGGCGGTACGCACGTTGATAGAGCAGGGGACATCGGTTGTTTCAAAATTATCAGTGAAACAGGCGTTGCCGCAGGTGTACGGCGTATTGAAGCGGTCACAGGTCAAGGCTGCATTGACTGGTTAGCCGAGCGTGATAAGGCATTAACCAGTATTGCCAGTTTACTGAAAAGCCCCGCCGACAAAGCCGCTGAAAAAGTTGAACATCTATTAGAAAAAAACCGTAGTCTGGAAAAACAACTGGAGCGTTTAACAGCGAAACTTGCCAGCGCGGCGGGTAATGAACTGATTGCCCAAGCAGTGGAAATAAATGGCGTGAAAGTGTTAGCCGTCAAACTCCACGATGTTGCAGCTTCCTCATTACGCGACATGGCAGACCAGTTAAAAAACAAACTCGGCAGTTGCGCTATCGTGTTAGCCGTCGTTGAAGGCGATAAAGTCAGCCTAGTCGCTGGTGTCTCTAAAGACACGATGGGCAAAGTCAAAGCGGGCGAGTTAGTCAATTTTGTTGCTACACAAGTCGGCGGTAAAGGCGGCGGCAAACCTGATTTAGCACAAGCGGGCGGTACGAATCCAGCGGCATTAGCGGGAGCATTAGCAGCTGTGTCTGCGTGGGTGCAAGAACGATTAGGTACATAACACTCCCTTTCATCAAACCCTTTCAGCGTTTAAAAACCTGAAAGGTCTTTTCTTATGTTGCACATAATTTTAAAAATGATAAAAACCTAAAAAAATTACTATGGCTAAGTTTTTAAATACCAGTGCAACTAATTATTTTCTTGAAGAACTGATTAAAAACGCCAAAGACAGGCTTATTTTAATTAGCCCATTTTTAAAACTAAATGACCGTATGCGTGAATTATTAGCCGATAAAAATAGGCTAAAAATTGATATGCGTATTGTTTATGGCAAAAGCGAATTAGCTCCAGAAGAAATAAACTGGTTAAAAACTCAAACTTATATTCATACCCGTTTTTGTAAAAATCTACACGCAAAATGTTATTTAAACGAAGAGTTTTGTATTATCACCAGTCTTAATTTATACGAATTCAGCCAAATTAATAATAATGAAATGGGGGTATTAATTAATCGAAATGAGGATGTGGAACTTTACAAAGATGCTTATGAAGAGGCTCAACGGATTATTAGAATTAGTGAAGAAGTTAATAACTCATCGCTAGAAATAGTTTTAAAAAAACCAGAGCAAAAAATTAAAACTGATAATTATTATGAAAAATTTACTACCTCAAAATTGGCGCAAAAATTAGGGCTTAAAACAGATGATCTCACCGAGAAATTAATTAACCTCGGTTATCTGGAAATCCGTGATGACAAACAATACCTAACAACAAAAGGCAAAGAAGCAGGTGGCGAGTCACGCGTAAGAGTATCTGGATGCAGCTATTTTTGGTCTGAAGATTTTGCTTTAGAAATTACAAAAACAATATCATCTCTTAAAAAAAATGAACAAATAAAACCCATTGAGGTTAGAAAAATAAAATTATCTGAATTGGCTGAAAAACTGGGATTTTCAACCAATGAACTTATAATTAAATTAATTAGCCTTGAGTATTTAGAAATTCGTGATAAGAAACCCTATCTAACCGAAAAAGGGAAATTGGCAGGTGGTGAATTACGAACTGAACAATCTGGATATAATTGTTTTTGGGCTGAGGATTTTTTTTTAACCATTGAAAAAATTAATTCCGTAAAATTGGCTAAAAAACTTGGTATTACCACCGATGAACTGATAGATAAATTAGTTAAATCGGAGTATTTAAAAAAAGATATAGGATGGTTAATTTTCCCACATAGTTATTATTTAACAGAGAAAGGAAAAAACGCTGGAATTGAAGAAACAGAGATTAGTTTTACAAATGAAGATCGTTTTCTTTATCCTGAAAATATTTCATTTTAATATTTGTGATGGGTAGTTTGCATTGTTCTACCGCTTAGTATCTGCACTGCCTCAGTACTTAGAATTCAGAAGCTCAGTGTGAACTCATCCCTTTAATTCAGACCTAGTGAGATTCGCTCATGGAACAAATAATAAGTAGTTAAGCATAAATTTTCAGGCATAACTAGAAGCTTAACCGTTCGCCCTGAGCTTGTCGAAGGGTGGACGGTTAAGCCGTTCATGGTTCTAAAGGCTCACCACGAACGGCTTAACCTTGTTCCTAAGACCAGAAAACTTTTGTTCATCTACTTACTACTCCCGAAATTC
>CAIUVX010000124.1 GCA_903902705.1 uncultured Methylococcales bacterium | reverse complement strand
TACAAGGTTTTAAAAACCTCGCAGGTTTGCGAAGTGTGAACATAGTTCAACAAGATTACCACGACTATCAGAGTTGTATTTTTCTTTAGCTATATTTTTATGACATCCTGATAAATCATCGGTAGCGGGTTAAGCAAAGACAGTAATTAGCGCATTTATTTTTTCGATAGCCGCTCTCGGCGTAGCGGTGTGGCGTGAATGTGAACAAACAAGTCTGCCGTGTCGGTTGGATTGCCTTTTTTGCAATCCAACCTATGTAATTCGGGAGTTATTTCGCTAAATTATGATCAATCCAGCCTTGTTGAGCAAAATAGGTTGATAGTTGCGCGGCGATGTTTTCTGCCATCTTTTTTGCTTGTTGAGCAGAAGCCGATTTATAGCTTTTGACTGCACCTGTGGCGACATTCGTTGCAACGATAGCCGCTGTGCTAGCTTCTGATGCTGCGCCCGCTGGTCCCATCACTGCCGCACCTGGCATACTGCCACTATCCGCATGAGCATCAAAAGAAATCAATTCCTGATTACCAGAAGCCGAAGGAGCTAACACAACCACTTTACTATCCAATGAAGATTGCCCCACGCCTAAACCAACGACACTGCGCTGTGCTTGATTGCCTTCATCAATATTAACAAAAGCCCCTGTGACAACAATTGATCCTTGAGTGGGTCGCAGGCTGTCATTAGCACGCACTGGATTTAAACCCATCGCTGCTATTTTCTGAGTCAATTCGGTTGCCATTGCATCCGATACTTCACGCGCTACCTGAGTTGCTTCTGCTGATTGCGTGGTGTTTTTCATGCTGGTTTGAATTTTGCCAAGAATACCTGAGGTGGTTTTAACATCATCAGGATTAACCGCGAAGTTGTAGATCAGCACAGAGCTTGGTTTGGGCATATTGGTATTAACGACAGTGACATTTTCCTGAACATAGTTTTTTGCACAGCCGATCATTAATAAAAAAGCCATGCTAGTGGCTGACAAGGTTAATAAATTTTTTAATTTCATAATGTGTTCTATACGGTAGAGCTAACTGCTAATAAAATGATTACAAAACCGTTCGCACTGAGCCTGTCGAAGTGTGAATGTGGTTCGACAAGCTCACCACGAACGTTATCATTTTATTGTGCGTTAGCTATATAAGGGAAAGCATCGAAAATGAGGCAAAATCTTATTGATCTTGCCTCATGCTAATAAAACGATTATCTGCTCCAGCTTTTTGATTTTCCGCTAGCTGATGTTGCAGTACCACCTTGACCATGACTCCAACTCGCTGAGCCACCATAAGCACCTTGAGCAGCCCCAGAACCATGACTCCACTCCGCTGTGCTACCATGCGAACCCTCAGCAGCTCCTGTACCATCATGAGAGTAAGCTTGACCACCATAAGCTCCCTGAGCCTGAGTCGTATGGGTATAACTATTATGCTCAGCCGTGCTGCCATTAGCTCCCTCAGCATAGGTATTGCCTGTGTAACTATTGTGGTAAGCCTGACTACCATTGGCTCCCTGAGCGTAGGAACTGCCAGTATAATTATTATGGTAAGCCGCGCCACCGTAAGCACCTTGAGCGTAACTAGCACCACCGCTAGAGTAAGCTGCACCACCATAAGCAGGAGCAACATAAGCGGCACTTGGTGCAACATAAACACCCGCACTAGGTGCTACATAAACAGCAGTAGGTGGCGGCGGAGGTGCTGCTGGAACTACCATCACACCACGCGCACCTGCAAATACCCACGCGCTAGCAGGGAGTGATGTCAACATCAACGAGGCAATACTCGCTAATAACAGTGTTTTTTTCATTGTCTTATCCTCAGTTATTTATTTTGATTTTTGTTCAAGCCGATGGGGACTAAACTCAATTTGTTTAGAATCAGCGGAGGCTTTAAACACAAAGGTATTGGCTTTCAATTTGGGGTTCAGATTCCAGTCTTTGTATTCAACCATAAAACGGGGAAAGTTTTGGGCTTGTTTGTAAGTCATCGCCAAACGCAACGGTAGGGCATTTTTGCCTTTTTCTATCCAGATTTCCCAGTTAATCGCAGGTTCCATATAGGCGAAATGTTCACAAGGCACACCATTGACCATTGAATCGCCCACTACGATGGCATGGGTTAAATTTTTAGTCATCACCGCATAAGGGTTGCTGTACATAAAATCGGCTGACGGGAAATTAATTTCTGGATTGCTGGTCACCATATCTAACATCTCATCAAGGGTGGCGACTGACTTGCTGGAAATGGAATGAATCTTCTTCTCTGGATCGAAAGTTGATACTTTGTCACCATCAAAATAAACATCAAAAGCAGGCACATCACCCCACACATTGACCCGCAATTTATCAGGACGTTGTAGAGCGACTTTAGAGACCACTGTTAATGTTAGAAACTGACCTGTCGGTGCGGGCATTTCGGTAAAATGAGTCGCATGATAGGTAAACGCCTTTGCCGCTGCGATGTTGTCACTCATTTGCTTCAATCTATCCAGTGCGTATTGCTCAACAACAGGTGGCGGTGGCGGCACGTTATTTTTGACTTGTGGTGCAGCTTGCGTTGCTACGGGTTTGGTCGTTTCGGCTTGTGCCTTAGCAGGTTTTTTTTCGTCGCTGGCGCAACCTATCGCAGATAATGCAAGCACTATCATTGACAATTGAATCAGTCTGGACGACATTTTTTTGATATTTTTTTTTGTATTTTGCATGATGCGTTCTCTCTATAAGAAGCAGTGGACTTATCTAGTTCCCACGCACCGCGTCGGAACTAGGCAATTATTTTTTTTGATCGGCGTAAGCACCAAACTCAACTTGTGTCGCATTGGCAGGTGCTTTAAAGTCAAAGGTGTTAGCTTTCAGCTTAGGATTTAATTTCCAATCAGTAAACTCCACCAAGAAACTGGGTTGTCTTTCCACTTGCCTGTAAGTCACGGCTAAGCGCATCGGCAAAGCTTTTTCGCCTTTGGCTATCCAAATTTCCCAGTCGATAGTGGGTTCTCGATAGGCAAAATGCTCAACCTCTACGCTATTAATCATTGAATCACCGATTACCGTGGCATCAGTTAAATTTTTAGTCATGACTGCATAAGGGTCGCTGTACATAAGATCAGCCGACGGAAAACTAATTTGTGCTTTAGCCATGATAAAATCTAACATCTCATCAATGCTTGCCAACGGCGTAGACACTGCGTAGGCATTATCATCCTCATGAAAAGCAGATACTTTGGAGCCATCAAAATAAAGCTGAAGATTGCGCGTATCGCCTGATAAATTCATACGCAGTTTGTTAGGACGCTGTAAAGCAACTTCATTTTCAGTAAAGAAAGTGATGAACTGCCCTGTTTTCGATTGCAACTCAATAGAACTCTCAGAGCGATAACTAAAAGATTGACTTGCAGTCAATGTGTTACTCATTTGTTTGAGCCTGTCTAGTGCGTATTGCTCAATAACTGGTGCAGGTGCTGGTACATAAGCTGGCTTAGCGGCAGGTGTTGTCGCCGCTTGATTTGTCTCAGCGACTGCTTTTTTTTCTGGCTGTGTTGCGCACCCTTGTAGCGTGAATGCAGTTGCCAACAACAGTAACGATATTTTTTTAGCATTTTTCATATTAAGTTCTCTCTATAAAAAGTGATGACTTGTACTAACAATCAATAGGGTGTTGGCACAACTTGATAGTAATTGCCGTAAGACCTCATCCAACTTGAACTACATTGAAAGTATTGAATGCCATTAACGTTGATGCTCGAACAACCACTGGGTAAGCTGTTTAAGTTAGTGCCAATTACCATTGCTGGTTGTTGTACTATCACGGTAGTATTAGAAGATTGATTAGACTTCGCAGCCGCTGACCCTACCATTGCACCGACTGCTAAACCTGCTACCCCCGCAGCTGCAACCTGACCAGAACTATAGCCATTATTGTTGTAATAAGCCCCACCACGATAGCCATAAGCGGGTACAGGTGCGCGATAAACACCACCGCCATGATAACCACCACCATGCACAGCCGCCGTATTTCCGTTAGGTCCACGAACAACTGCATTACCCGTATTGCGATTCCAAGCAGCAGCACCGCCATTTGCGCCACGCGCAACCCCAGCACCGCCTGCGCCTGCGGCTCGCCACGCATAACTTGGTAATGATACGACGGTCAGACAAGCAGCCGTGACCAGAATACCTATTTTATTTAACATATCCTTTACTCCTAAAAAAATGATGGTGTAATTTTGTTGAAAACAAACGTGTCGCACTGTTTATGCCAGCTTAGCGTTATTGTCACTAAGCTGGCGGTTTAACCAGATTTTTCGTTACTGGCTGGTTTGATTTTCACGCTGAGCTTGTTCGAGCTTTTTAATATCGTCAGGACTCAACGTTGGTCGGTCAATGGTCAGAGTAACCTTGTCGAGTTTACCCGTAAAGGCAAATGGCGATTGGTAGTCTTTATCATCAACGCCTGTCAACGTATCAGAGCCAATATCCAATGCCTCGTCCCACTGTAGAGTTATTGGTAGTGAGTGTTCCATTTTCTGCTCTGCAACCACTTTACCATCCACTTTAAGTACGCCTGACCCTCCCTGACCGATACCGCTCATATTGTTGAAAGCGAGCGTTCCCATACCTAAACCGTCATATTTGAAATCAAATTCTAGGGTATGCTTGCCCGCTGTTAGAGCCTCTGCCCCTTCCCATCGTACCCGTTTTAGCCCCACCAAATTCCAAGTGAATACAGGTTTATTTTTCAACACATAAAAGCCATAACCGCCAAAGCGACCGCCCTGCGTAATCAGCATACCCTCGGCACCACTATCGGGTATTTCAACCTCTGCTTTGAAGTTATAAGACGTATTGAGAATACTGGGCGCGTCACCATTCGGTGTACCTGTGAGTGGCTGTGTCCAAGTGAACACGTTGCGTCCTGCGGTAATACTGGGGCGCGGTGTAATCATACGCGCCGTGACAGTCGCATCCAGCGGTAATACTTGGTATTTTTTCGCCTCTTCCCAGAAAATTTTCTCCAGTTCTTTGAGTTTGGCTGGATTCTTATCAGCAATGTCATCAGACTGTGTCCAGTCTTTGGAAAGGTCATAAAGCTCCCACGGAAAGCCAGCAGGGTCTTGACTGATTGGCTGATTCATTATCCACGGTGGACGCATCACTTTGGTACTGGCAATCCAGCCGTCGTGATAAATCGCGTGGTCGCCCATCATTTCAAAATACTGGGTTTTGTGTTTCGATGGTGCATCTGCGTTAGCTTTATCAAAGGTATAAGCCAAACTAACACCTTCAATTGGACTTTGTTTAATACCGTCAACGACTTCAGGTTGTTTAAGCTGCGCGGCTTCTAAAATGGTCGGTACGATGTCAATAACATGATGGAACTGATGACGAATGCCGCCTTTGTCTTTAATCACTTTCGGCCACATAATCGCCATACCTTGCCGAGTACCGCCAAAGTGTGAAGCTACTTGCTTAGTCCACGAGAACGGCGTACTGAATGCCCATGACCACGGTGCTGCCATGTGGTTGTAGGTTTGCTCAGAACCCCATACATCGTAGAAGTTTTTGAGCTGATCTTCGACTGGCACGTTGACACCATTGAACATAGCGATTTCATTAGGTGTGCCGTTCACTGTACCCTCAGTACTGCCGCCGTTATCGCCGCTGATGTAAATAACCAGCGTGTTATCCAGTTTGCCCATGTCTTCAATGGCTTGAATCACCCGTCCAATTTCGTGGTCGGTATACGCCAGATAAGCGGCAAACACATCCACTTGACGAATAAATAGTTTCTTTTCATCCGCCGTGAGTGTATCCCAGTCTTTCAACAATTCTTTGGGCCACGGAGTCATCTTGGCATCGGCAGGAATCACGCCCATTTTTTTCTGGTTTTCAAATATCTGCTCGCGTAACTGATTCCAACCTTTGTCGAACAATTTCAACTTGCTGATTTTTTCTATCCATTCGGGGGTCGCGTGGTGCGGTGCATGAACACCACCTGGTGCGTATTTGATAAAGAAGGGTTGTTCTGGGGACAGCGCGTTGATACGGTTGATGTATTCGATAGCATCGTCTGCCATTGCGGTGGTTAAATTCCAACCTTTTTTACCGACGAATGGATAAATTTGCGTGGTGTTACGGAATAAATTAGGTTCCCATTGATTCGCGTCACCGCCCATGAAACCATAGAAATACTCGAAACCCATGCCGATAGGCCATTGGTCAAATGGACCATCTTGACTGGCTTGAAAAGCGGGGGTGTTGTGTTCTTTGCCGAACCACGAGGTGCGATAACCATTGTCTTTGAGCATACGCCCGATGGTCGCTTTATCGCGGGTAATGATGCTGTTATAACCAGGATAGCCTGTCGCCGCTTCTGATATGACACCGAAGCCGACCGAGTGATGATTACGTCCCGTAATCAATGCGGCACGGGTGGGTGAACACAAGGCGGTGGAATGAAAGTTGGTGTAACTTAGACCGTTAGCGGCGACGCGATCCAGCGTCGGGGTCGGAACAACACCACCAAAAGTAGACGGTGTACCGTAACCGACATCGTCAGTAATAATAAGTAGTACATTAGGCGCGTCTTTAGGCGGTGTAATACGAGCAGGCCAATACGCTTGGGACTGTGCGGCATTGCGTTCTATTTTGCCGCCGAATTTCGGCGGGGGTGCGGGTAACTGTTTACCGTCAATTGTGGTCGTGGCACTGGGTGACCCCAATGTACCCGTCGTTTGTACTGAATCTGTGCTGGATTTGTCGGGCGTTTTTTTTGCCCATGCTTGATGTGTAACGGCGATACCTATTAGCACCGCTGAAATTATCAGCACAGTGCTGATTTGTTGCTGTTTCATAACGTTTCCTTTAGTTTCTGATATTACGCACTGTCTGTTTGTAACGTCAGTTATAAACAAACTGCACCCATTTTAATAGCGAATCGCCCGTTCAATATGAATGCCGAGCGTAGTTACAAAATCAGTGGATCAAACAATCCACCTCTTCGTTCGCGTATATCATTGTCCTTTAGGAAAATAAAAAATACAAGCACCTAGAATGGAGTATTAATGGATATAAAAAGTACCCATTCAGGGCGGGGTAATACCTTATATTTAACGCATGAATAGGTATTTTATGGCTATTTTGTCGTGAGTAACATCAGCTGTAGGTCGGAATAAGCCTGTTTGAGCGTAAGCGAAAACAGTCGTTTCCGACAAACCCTCGTGTTTTGTCGGAAACGCCCGCCCTGCTATGTCCTTCAATAAACTCAGGTAGTCTTGGGCGGGCTTATTCCGACCTACTATAGCCAAAGCACAATAAAATGATGCCGTTCGTGGTGAGCTTGTCGAACCACTATAGCCCTTCGACAAGCTCAGGGCGAACGGCTTTATAATCACAAATACTGCGTTAGCTATAAACTGTACTACAGCCCTTCCCCCCATCGGTACTGCCAAGCAACGCTGATTATGTCGTAGCTGCTACCTGTGCGTGAGTAGACACCTGTACTGCCGTTAAGTTTAATGGACATTTGTTTGCTGATGGGAAATGAAAAAGTACCTCCAACGCGCCAATTTTGCTGCATATTATTAGCCATGTTACCGTCCATCGTAGTACGCCCGCCCGTGTAATAATTAGCATCAGCAGACAGCCATATTCCTTTGCCGAAGTTATAGATAAGATGCCCTTGCATATTGTAAATGGGCTTTTGTGTTAGCGTGTCACCATGATAGGGCTGGTTGTTATTGGTAAAATTAAACATACCCGCAGCAAACTCAGCAGTTAAATCCCCCCATGCCTTAGAAACACCAATTTCAGGTTTGATAAACCAACGATTAGTACCAATATTCACTAGCTTTTCAGGGTTGTATTGCCCAGTAGGTACGCCAACAGCAAGACTAACACCGACAATAGTATCCTGCTTGTAGTTGACAAAGTCTTTCATTGATAGCGCGGGTGCGCCGTAAAGATTGACATACAAACGCACCATAGAATCGGTCAAGCCATTGACAGTTCTATTCCTTTGTTGACCGTCCACCTCTGCTGTCCCCGATGTCCAAGCCGCTGGAAGAATAATATCTACCTTGCCTGATTTACCCCAAAAATCCAATGAACGCGCATAAGCAAAGATCGCACTGTGGGTTTCTAATTTAGCGTTGTTAATCTGTAGAGCGGGTGCAAATGCAACATTACCTTTAAGGTTAGAGTAACCCGCAATGACAAAATTGAGATCTTTGGGTATATTGGAATACGAGCGTGGATCCATATCGGTCGCAGTTGCTGACAAACTCGCCATTGTGAGCATAATTAGCAAACCTAGTCGAAAGGGCATAAGACCTCCTCTCTTGTTATATAACTTATCTATCATTGCTCATCTCTTGCTGATTACCGACGAAGATAAGCCCCGCCCATACCAATCCAGTTATGTTACTGAGTTTACCAATAGCCCGTTAGCCCGACATAAGGGCCGTGCATCGTTATATCGGATGTCAAATCAGGTCGGTTTACTTTCACACTCAACGCCTTATAACCTGCTTCTACCGAAGCAGGAACATCAAACAGGTGAGTGCGATAACCAATTGTGCCAAGCGCGGAGCTGGTAAAATTCACTTTATCGACACCGAAACCACCGACGCTACCGTCTACCAAAACATACCACTTGGGAGAAATATCAACCATCACTCGACCACCTAACACAGGCGCGGTGACAGACTTATCACTTGACACACTAAGTCGAGCGAATTCTGCTTTATTACCCAGCCAAATAGTACGCGCACCTGCATAGATGTCGAAGCTATAAGAGCGTGGGTTTTCACTCCAATTGCTGACACGTTCTGAGGCTGTCTGACCCAATAGGCGATAACTCGCACCATATTCCATAATACCCATACGCGTTGACACACCTTTACTTTCTCCCTTATTGACTTGAGGTCTAAAATCCATACCCATATAATTGCCGTCCAAGTAAAATCCCAGTCGCTCATAATGGGCGTTGAAATGCCCATTAAACGCCATTGGAAAATTGCGCATCTGCCCTGCAATATCAATGAAACTGGGGCTAGTCGATGTCTCGAACCGATCAGTGGTGAAATTACCGTCTATGCTGGGTAGCCACAGATAGGCAGTGAGATCAAACGCCCACGGTTTTTTGACACTGACCTTATCGGTAGTTTCTGCACTGTGGACGTTAGCAGTCATCGCTAATGCTGTCACAAGGATCAGCGGTTTGAAACAGGGAGAAAATTTAGCTTTCATTTTGATCCTTTAAATTTTTAGTAAAATAGTAATATATCAGATAAAGAATGCGATGGGTATTTCACTTTATCAGGCACAAAATTAGCTGTAGAATGCCAAAGCAGCATAAAATAATATGGTTTATTTTATCCACAGTTAAGTAGTTAAGCATAACTATCAGGCATAACTAGAAGCTTAACCGTTCGCCCTGAGCTTGTCGAAGGGTGGACGGTTAAGCCGTTCATGGTTCGACAGGCTCACCACGAACGGCTTAACCTTGTTCCAAATACCAGAAAAC
>CAIUVX010000123.1 GCA_903902705.1 uncultured Methylococcales bacterium | reverse complement strand
TAAAACCGTTCGCACTGAGCCTGTCGAAGTGTGAATGTGGTTCGACAAGCTCACCACGAACGGTATCATTTTATTGTGCTTCAGCTGTATGGGTGTTGCATCATGGCAAATAAATCCGCCAGTGCATACCACCTAAGGTCTTGCTTTTGCCACCGTCTAATTTACCACCCAGCATTTGAACGATTTCATGAACCACACTGACACCGATACCGTGTCCGTGAATATTTTCATCTACTCGCGTGCCGCGTTTTAAAATTTGGTTGAATTTACCGACAGGAATACCTGCGCCATCATCTTCAATGTGTAACAACAATGAATAATTGCGGCGGTCTTTACGCGGATTGAGTTCAATACTGACGTTGACTTGATGGTTACACCATTTACAAGCGTTATCCATTAAATTGCCGACAATTTCATATAAATCACCCTCTTCGCAATAAATCATACAGGAATCGGGTAGGCTAACATCAAAGTGAATGGCTTTGTCTAAATAGACTTTACTGAGTGATATGTGAATTTTTTGTATCACCGTGCAGATATTAAGCTGTTTAATGACCGTGTGTTCGGCTTTGGCAGACGCACGTTGTAATTGATACATGATAATAGAATCCATGCGGGCAATTTGCTCATTCACCGTGTCTTTGTGATCGCTAAAATTTTCTGTGCAGCCGCGTAGTATGGCGAGTGGCGTTTTTAAACTATGCGCTAAATCGGCGAGGTGATGGCGATGGCGTTCTAAACGCACTCTTTCATGAGTAATAAAGGCATTGAGATTACTGACGATGCCTTGTAATTCGGTGGGATACTGTCCATTTAACAAGTCTTTTTTACCCTGATCGATGGATTCTAAGTCTTTTACAATACTGCGTAGCGGTGTTAATCCCGAATGTAATACTAAAAATCGAATCACCAACAATGCCAATCCTAAAATGGTCATCGATTCTTGCAACGATTCTTTGAGTTTATTAACCTGTGTGCTGGCAAACAACTCGCCTTCACTCACTATCAGCAAATAATCGCTGTCCTGATTATCCGCATTTTTTAGCGTGAGGGGTTTGTACAGCACATAACGCAGTTTAGTTCTATTGCTATCATCTTTCAAAAACAATGGCTTATCTATATTTAGCGGTTCTGGGGCTTTGTCTTGTCCAGCCGAGGGTGACTGCCATATTTTTTTATGGTCATGATAAATAAAACCATGCAAATCAGATGAAATATCGCCAAATAAGCTCTCTCTGAAATGAGAAGGCATGGTGAATTTATTAGCCTCATTCGAGCTAGTAACTGCTTCTTGCACATCTCTTTCAAGACTCGCCATAAAATCTTGCAATCTATCTTTTGCCAAACCTTCTATAACCACATAGTCAAACGTTAGCACCACCAATGCAAAAAAGGCGGCTAACACTAAACATTCAGAAAAAAATAACCGTAAAGTGATCGATTTAGGAATCATGATTCAATAAGAATGCTGTAACCGCGATTGCGTGAAGTGGCAATGGGTTTGCGCGTGCCATCTGGATCAATTTTTTTGCGTAAGCGTCCGATAAATACTTCTATGACATTGCTATCGCGGTCAAAGTCTTCATCATAAATATGGGCTGATAAAGTGGTTTTAGAAATCCATTTGCCTTGATGAAATAATAAATATTCCAGTACCTTATATTCGTAAGCGGTGAGTTCTATTTTTACCCCTGCAACAAACACTTCTTGCGCGACCGTGTTAATACTTATATCGCCATGCGTCAACACAGGATGCGCTAAGCCTACTGAACGGCGAATAAGCGCGTTTATGCGGGCTAATAATTCGGCATATTGAAACGGTTTGGTAACATAATCATCCGCGCCAGCATCCAAGCCTTCCACTTTTTCCTGCCAACTAATACGGCTGGCGGTCAAAATTAAAATAGGCACAGTGACTTTATGTTGGCGCAAATGCTTAATCAGTTCGATACCCGAAAAATCAGGCAAACCCAAATCTACAATAGCGGCATCAATTGGGTATTCATTACCCATATACTCACCATCTTTTGCAGTATGCGCCACATCAACTGCAAAACCTTTGCCCACAAAGTATTGGCGCAATTGCTCACAAATTAGTTTTTCGTCTTCGACAATAAGAATACGCATGATGAACTCCGTGTGCCAGTAATTGAATGGTTACACTGTCGCATAATGAGGTGAACAGAAGCTGAATAAAATCCTTGGAGACCTTGCAGTACAACGTTTCCAAGGTTTAATAGTCTAGCGCAACGCAGGTGTTTGTAACACGCTACTTAGTGCGTGACCAAAAGATGCGCCCATTTTGCCCACGATTTTATCGATAAACTTTTCTGACTCAGTAAAATCAACCAAACGATCTGCGCCTATCTGATCTTTTGCCACCGAACTGTCATTACCGAAGGCATCGGCAATACCCAATTTTACCCCTTCTTCACCTGTCCACACTAAGCCAGAAAATGTGTCAGGGGTTTCTTTTAAGCGATCACCGCGTCCTTGCTTAACAGCGGCAATAAATTGCTGGTGAACTTGATTTAACAAGCCCTGCATATAGGCGGTTTCGTCTGCTTTAGAAGGTGCAAATGGATTTAACATCGCTTTATGCGCCCCCGACGTGATTAAACGATGCTCTACACCAACCATTTTCATGGTATCAACAAAACCAAAGCCGTCCATGATGACACCAATTGAACCCACTAAACTGGCAGGACTGACAAAAATTTTATCCGTAGCTGAGGCGATGTAATAACAACCTGAGGCGCACATATCACCGACTACTGCATAAATCGGCAATTTAGGATTGAGTTTTTTGATGCTTCTGATTTCATCGTAAATATAAGCCGATTGCACAGGGCTACCACCTGGAGAATTGGAATGTAAAATTATCCCCTTGGTATTTTTGTCTTTAACGGCGGCGCGTAGGCTTTTAATAACGTTTTCGGCATTAACTTCTTTATCTTCGGCAATCACACCCACAATGTCCACCACAGCGGTATGATCTTTGCCATCAACGCCTATTTCTTTTTTCATGCTGGGATATAGGGCAACACCAATGAGTATCGCCAAATAAAGAAAAGTGAGCGATTTAAAAAACACGCCCCAGCGTCTAGCGCGAGTTTGCTCGGTGATAGCAGCTAACGCGACTTTTTCCAGCACTTCGCGCTCCCAACCATCAGTTTTTTTCGAGTTATCTTGTTGATCTTCCATAGCGTGTTACCTTAAATAAGCCAATAATTCCGTTGCGTGCGCTAGGCATAACAACGGTTCGTAATGTTGTAGTGTATCTTTTGAATGTGCTCCACAATACACTGCTACCGATGAAATGTGGGCATTGCTTGCCATTTGCAAGTCATGAATAGAATCACCCACCATTAAAGATCGTTCTGGCGGGCAGTTTGTCAGTTGCATAATTTCCAGCAACATTTTTGGCTCTGGTTTGGAGGCAGTTTCATCCGCACAGCGTGTGACAGAAAATAGATCCTCAGTTTCTGTGGATTGCAAGGCTTGTTGTAAACCGTGACGGGTTTTACCTGTGGCAACTGCCAGTTGATAACCTGCTTGCTTAAGCTCTACCAACATATCAACAACATCAGGAAACAAGTCATTACGACTGAGTTTTTTAGATAAATACTCTCGACTATAATGTTGTACCAATTGCTCAAGCGTTTGTGCATCAACCTCTGGATGCAGAGTCGAAGTGGCTTTTTGAATACTCAAACCAATCACATTTTTTGCCGCTTGACGCTCAGGAACGTCACAGCCACAGCGTTCGGCGGCAGTTTGCAAGCAATGAGTAATCCAGTCGATAGAGTCGATTAACGTACCATCCCAATCAAAAATAAGTAAATCAAAGCGATTGTTCATGTTTGAGTAAATTGTCTAATTGTGAGGGCAGGGGGGCGGAAACACTCATGGCAACACCTGAAACAGGATGATTAAAGTGTAGCGTTTGCGCGTGTAAAAACATCCGCTTATAGCCTTTATGGCGAAAACGTTTATTGACATCATCTTCACCGTAACGCTCATCGCCGACAATCGGATGCCCTAAACTCACCGCATGAACGCGGATTTGATGAGTACGACCTGTTTTTGGCGAGGCTTCAACTAAGGTAGCGTCAGCAAAAGTGTGCAATCGGCGAAATAGCGTTTCCGCTTCTTTGCCTAATGGACTAATAGACACCATGCGCTCGCCGCCTTTTTGCACATTCTTTAATAACGGCGCGTTGACAATCAACTTTTTACGCTGCCATTGCCCTGATAACAATGCGATGTAGGTTTTATGAATGTGATTATCACGAAATAACTCATGAAATAAACGTAAGGCACTGCGTTTTTTAGCAATAATTAAACAGCCTGAGGTGTCTTTATCTAAACGATGCACTAATTCTAAAAATCGCGCTTCGGGTCGAATAAGTCGAAAACCTTCGATAATACCCGAACTGACACCGCTGCCTCCATGCACCGCAAAACCAGCGGGTTTATTGATAATTAAAAAACCGTCATCTTCAAATAACACACTGTGTTGCAACTCGTCCTTTAAACCCTGTGGAATATAGGATTCTTCGCTGCGCTCTGCGATTCTCACAGGCGGCACACGAATAATATCGCCGATGACCAAGCGATATTTAACATCCACGCGCCCTTTATTAACCCGCACTTCACCTTTGCGAATAATGCGATAAATACGACTTTTCGGCACACCTTTTAAATGAGTTAATAAAAAATTATCTAAGCGTTGATCGTTATGGTCTTCGGTAATTTCGACAAAGGTGACTTTAGGCGACTCGCCTTGTTGTTCGTTGTTCATGCTGTGGTCGATAAAAATAAAAAGCATCACTATAACCTATTAACAGGTGACAATAAATGCTGATAGAGTTTTTACAAAAAGCACGAAAGTTAAACACGCTAAAGTTAAAATATTGGATTTGTGTCCATTGCGTAGATTTTTTGGTATTAGCGGGGTTGTATTCTAAATGGCACTACCCAGATTTAATTACTGATGTTACGCATACCTGATGTATCAACACTTTTCAGGACACATTCACAGTAGCTTTACGCTGGTTTTCAAATTCTACAGAGAACACACACCATTGCTGAAATGAAGTCGTTGTCGGTTGTAGAAGACTTCGATGGTTTGGCAGCTTCGCGGGCAGGGTCTACACACGAAATTTTCCGAACAAAATGCTGTTTATAAGGAGACTCACGATGATTCCCGTAATTGTCAAACTTTGTGAGTCCCCCAGCAGAGATGGGTGCTTACTAATATGTAGTTATTTCAGGTGGGAAAAGGGAATCAAAAAACACGTTTTTGATTCCTGTTACTCAGAAAACCAGTTTGTTAAATTCACATAGCCGCTAAACCAAGCGGCGATTGTTTCGCTTGATGCTTGTGAAAACGATACTTCGTGATGGGCAATAAAACCCAGCGGTGTGGTATTGGGCAATAACTCTACAATGCGCTTACTGACATAATGCTGCATAGTAGGCAATTCAAATGGTGGGATTTTATTGTAGATTAGCCCGACATTTTGCTGATGTTTACTTTGTATCAGAGATACATTCAACACAGTGTCATCAATCGCCGCGCCAATACCCGATTTGCCGACAAAAATAATCTGGCAGGGTAATAAGGCGGCAATGTCGGTATTCGATGCACCGACCACACTACCGACTGACGGTGAGCCAATACCGTCAATCAACACCACGGCTTTACCTGCGCCGATAGTGGTGATGGTTTGCAGAATGCTTGCCAGTAATTCATTGGAAGACGGCGTTAGTCCATCGATGAAATCACGCGTGTAGCCTTTTTTGAATATCAAGCCGCCAATATCAATAAATGGAATGCCTTGTTCAGCGCAAAAAGTCGCCACCGCTTGTTTTTCAGTACATTGGGTTGTGGGCTTGATGTAGGCGAGTTGCTGAGGCGAATAACTTTGAGCAAGCAGTTGTGCCAAAATACCTAAGCAGACAGTGCTTTTGCCCACACCTGAGTTTGATCCCATGATGTATAAATAGCGCGTGTTCATAGCGGTACTCGAATAAGCGTGTTTAACGACTGCCAGTCCTTAAAAGACTGGCAGTCGTTCGTGAAGGACTAAGCTACTTCCTTTTTGCAATAAGTATCAAAGCGCATATCTGAATTGAGAATATGTTTTGCCCATTTATCCATGAAGTCACCAATATCAGCAGCTTCCCATTGGTCATGATTAATTTTATGGTCGATGGTCATTAATTTTTCTAGCATAAAACCGTGTTCCTTTACATGGCTACGATAACCATGAAATTCAACGCCTCTCATGTGAGCTTCTTCAGCGGCAAAATGCTCTCTAACGTGTTGTTGTAACAACTGAATATTATTGCGCAAGGCTTCTTTGTCGTTAGAATCTACCAGATTATTAGCCAATGCAAATAAATCCTTGTGTTCGCTATCCATCTCCTCATCACCCAGCGTGTAATGGTCTTGCCAAACAAAATGATACATACTGCCCACTGACAGCTTGTTGGTTACTGTTTCGGCTTGGCGATGAATGGCAATATTGTCTGGTGTTTGTTTCTCTGCGCCTGTTTTGTAAACAAAATTTTGCCGTGCGCGGTGATAATCATCGTTACCGTAAAAGTTGGCGTACATGTGGGTTAATTCAAATTGGCGATAAGATCCGAGGGTTTTAACGGATTCATCAAAACAACGGGTTTTCGCTTTTTTAGCTAATACAGTCCGCAAACCTTCGGCATCATTCGCATAACTGTTGGCGAGATGTTTGATTTGTGCGTGAAAAATTCTGTGCTGCTTATCAAGCATTTTGTCAATAAAGCCAATACGCCACGCTTTTTTGGCACTAATTGGCAGCCGTTGTTCAGTCAAATCGGTTGCTTTTTCCGTACCCACGCGTTTTGGCAATAAATACGTCCAATACTCAGAGCCGTATAACTCGCCCATATTTTTATAATGCGGATTAAAAATCACCCCTTCTCTGGCAAATACTTGATCGGCAGCTAACGCTAAAATCGCACCGCCTGCACCCGCATTACCTGCCACGGCTGAAATGGTTAGTTTATCCAGTGTGGTGATTATCTGATAAATAAGGTCATCGATAGCATTAATATTCAGCCACGATTCCTCAGCAGGATTGGCAGCGGCTTCAATATGGTTGAGGTGTATGCCATTTGACCAATTGTCATCACCGCCCATTAACACGATAACATTCACAGGCAGCGTAGCAATGTGTTGATAAACTGACAGCAATAAACGGCATTGTTCTGTACTCATACCGCCGTTGTGAAACGGAAAATACAGGTAGGCAACTTTGTCCTCTTGTTCATACCAGACTTCTTGGCAAGGTGTTTGTTGCCCTGATTTCGTGTAGTCTATGGTGATGTGTTTGGTGGGTTTGGATAATAGCTTTTTCAATGCTGAGGGCGGCGTGGTTGCCAGCAAGTCTTTTAATACAAAGGTCGCGGGTAATTTGATGTTGTTACCTGTGTCAGTTTTGGGCTTTATGTGTCCAATCCACAGCGCACCATCAACAGTAGCGCGGCAAATTGCACCATTAGCGGTGGCAATAATGTCGCCCGCTTTACCTGTGAGTTGGGTTTCTTTGTGCGCATTAAACAAATAATAAGGTTTACCATCAATGTCATCTAATACACCTGGGCTACCGTCAGCGGCATTAATACGCCTTAAAATGTCATCGGTTTTGTGTTTTTTCCAATCGATAGTGCGATCCGCTTGCTTCATGAATGGCTGTAACTTGCCTTTAAATTCAGGATGCTCGGCTAAGGCTTGCGGACGAAAATCAGGTGCGTGAAAATAGGTTAAGGCTTCCCATAAACAATCCACCGCCGCTTGCGTCACTTCTCGATAAAACAAACTACTTTTCGTGGTATCGCGCACAGCAAAGGTTTTATTAACCCAAATATCGCCTGTATCCATTTCTTCGCGGGCTTCTAATAAGGAAACGCCCCATTCTGATTCACCCGTTTGAATCGCCCAATCCAATGATGACGCGCCTCTATCACCTTTAATGCCAGGGTGAACAATTAAGCAGGTGTAGTTTTCATAAATTTCTGGCGGAATTTTTTTGGTTAGAAACGGGCAGATGATTAATTCTGGTTTAAACAAGGCGACCCCTTCCAGTAATTGGGGGATGTCACCGAGGTGAAGTTCCACGGAAACCAGATAACCTGCGTCATCCAGTTCCGTATAAAACCGTTGAGTTAAGCCTGAAAAAGCGGATGAAATTAATAAAATACGCATGACAATCTCCTAAAACTTAAAAAATCATTATTTTTAATAAAAATACCTTTAAGTCTGGTTAGGTGGTGAATGAGTAAACCGATCTCGATAACTTTTAGGATTAACACCAAGTTGTCGAATAAATGAACGACGCATTCGTTCTGCGTCAAAAAACCCCGATTGATCAGCAATGACTTCAATCGATAATTCGCTGGTTTCTAAATAATGACGGGCGGTATCAATACGCGCCATTTCCACATATTTTGCAGGAGTCATGCCCGTTTCAACCAAGAAAAGACGAGCAAAATTACGCGGACTCATGCACATTCGCGCAGCTAAGTTCTCAACCCGATGATCCTCAGTAGGGTTCGCTATAATCCACGTTTGTAACGCCCGCAAATCAGGACGATTAACCGCTTCAGTGGTTAAATAATTACTAAATTGGGATTGCCCTCCTGGACGCTTAAGAAAAACCACCAAATAACGCGCAACGGCTAACGCGAGTTCATGTCCCCAATCATCTTCTATCATGGAGAGCGCGAGATCAATGCCCGACGTAATACCACCCGAAGTAAAAACATTGCCTTCTTGAATAAAGATTTGATTCGGTTGAACCGTTATTTCAGGGTAATCCAGCGCGAGACGCTGGCAAAAATCCCAATGCGTGGTGGCTCTGCGACCGTTTAAAAGACCGCTTTCTGCCAGTGCAAAAGTCCCTGTACACACAGATGCCAAGCGTCTTACCCGTGTGGACATCGTGCGTAGCCAGTCGATAAACACAGGATTTTTGAAAATAAACGGATCGCCAACATCCATACCCTGAAAAAAAATAGCGGGGATGAAACCGCCTGCAATGATTAAAGTATCAAGATTATCAACCTCGTTATAAGCGTGGGTGGCAACAATTTGTAAACCCATCAAGGTAGTAACAATTCCTGGCTTTTCTGCCAATAGGTCAATAACATAAGCAGGTTCTTTGCACACACCTTGAACAAGTAACATAAAGTTGGCAAAGGCAAACACTTCTGAGGGACCCGCAATATCCAATATATCTGCGCCCGCATAAATGAAAATCCCAATTCGCCTGACGTGAGATTGATGCGTGCGGGGGTTGGTAGTTAAAGGTTTATCGTTCATGACTTGCTCGCTTTATAAGCTGTTATCAATGAGTGGCGTATGCTGATACTATCTACCAACTTATCTTATTACACAATGACATAAATCCCCCTTTTTCTGCCATCAATGTAATAATCTAAGTCCCACTCCAATACCTATGTATTGCCTTTATGTTTGTCAGCTTCTTGAAAAATGTTAGCATGAGACAATGTGGATCACAGAAAATAACCGACTATGGCTTATGATATAACACGCTGTTGCGGACAGGATTGTCCATTACAAGAAACTTGCTTACGTTATACTGCGTCTGTGTATGGCAGACAGGATTTTTTTACCCACTTGCCCTACGATTTTGTTGGCTCTCATTGTAATTATTACTGGGATGACAGACCGACTGAGGAAGCAATACGACAACTGGCTTATCAACTGTGGGAAAAAAATACTTGCCAACAAAATAACGAGGTATCGTATTGGTTGGAGGCTCGAATGCAACTCATCGAACAGCTAAGAAATTCATAAGCCTTGGCAGACTAAAAAACAGTCAAGAGTATAATCGGTAAAAATTCATACTTAACGGACAAATTCATGAGTACCTTATTACAAAATAACCAAATCATTAACGGCGAATTAACCCAACAATCTTATAGCATTGATACATTTTTAGGGGCGGGTACACAAGGCGAAGTTTATCGCGCTCAGGCAAATGGACGCGACGTTGCGGTTAAATGGTATTTTCCGCATTATATTCAAAACGATTTACAGCTACGGCAACGCTTAGAAAATGCAATTAGAAAAGGCAGTCCTGATAATAATTTTTTATGGCCATTGGAATTAGTCACGCAACAAAATAATAATACAGGCTTTGGGTATGTCATGCCCTTACGCCCTAATAATTTTAAAAGTATTGTTGATTTAATGCGCCGCCGTGCTGAACCCAGTTTTCATGCCTTAATTAGTGCCTGTTTGGCATTATCAGAAAGTTTTTTACAGCTTCATGCCAAAGGTTTGTGTTACCGTGATATTAATTTTAATAACGTATTTTTTGATCCCAATACAGGTGAGATATTAATTTGTGATAATGATAATGTCGATGTTAATGGCGCGACTGGGGCAATTAATGGCACACCGCGTTTTATGGCTCCTGAATTAGTGCGTGGTGATGCACCACCGAATACCGAAAGTGATTTATTTTCGTTGTCGATTTTATTATTTTATATGTTAATGTTACATCATCCCTTAGAAGGTAAAAGAGAAGCCAGTATTCGTTGTTTTGACCAATCAGCGATGAATAAATTATATGGCACTGAACCCTTATTTATTTTCGATCCACAAGATAATAGCAACGCGCCTGTAGTGGGTTTACATGATAACGCGCTAGTCTATTGGGCTTTATATCCGCAATTTTTACGCGATGTATTTACGCGTGCATTTACTACAGGTATTGAAGATCAACACGGACGTATTCGTGAAAATGAATGGCGAGTAATATTAATTAATTTGCGTGACAGTATTTTTTACTGCCGTTGTGGTGGACAAAATTTCTATGACAGCGACAGCGTAAAAAATGGCGAAAACCAAAAATGTTGGGCGTGTAATCACCCTTTAGTTTATCCGCCACGGTTACGCATTAATAATGCTGTCGTTATGTTGAACCATGACACCAAACTGTATCCACATCACACCGACCGAAGCCAAAAATTCAGTTTTGCCACCCCACAAGCAGCAGTTATTCGCCATCCACAAGACCCTAATCGCTGGGGGTTACAAAACTTAAGCACTAACGCGTGGACAATCACCTTGCCTGATAACAGTGTTAAAACTGTTGAACCACAACGCTCAGTAAATTTAACCGCTGGGATTAGTATTAATTTTGGCAATACTGTAGCTGAAATTCGGGTTTAGGCGCGACGAGAATAATCGTTCCAATGCTCTAGCGTTGGAACAATGAAAAACAGTGATATTAGGAGGATTTTTATCATGACAGAAATAAATATTACTGAACCAGTTCTACTTATTCGCACAAAAGAACTATTTAAGCTGGGAATGTCAGCTAAAGAACTCTACGAAATAACAAGAGGTGTTTGGACAATCGGCAAAGATCGAGAGAGAGCTGAGTATGCTTTTTGTGTTGCAGGTGGAATAGTGCGAGAAATTTATAAAATTCAGAAATGGCAACCCGCAGGAACTACACATTATGAAACACGCGCTATGCAAGATGCCAATACAAAAGATAAATGGCTAGGTAGATGGGAATTTATTGGTGAAGTCGCACCTGACAAAATTCGCAATAAATACATTGGAAAATCAGTTGCCCATTATTTTAAAAGAGGGAATGCCAATCCAATTAATTATGTAAATATAAAAAATGTAAATATAAAAACAGGAATAATAGACCTGCCTACAGCGGATAGTGACGAACTAGAAAAAAGAGTTGTCGCACTGCTTAACGTTCCAAACCTTGAAAAGCCAGTGGGTGTTAATCATCCTGAACGCAGAGAACAAACGCTTTCTGTTCATGAGCGTGACCCAAAAGTCAAAGCATGGATTATTAAAAATGCTAACGGAAAGTGCGAATGTTGTGGTGCTGATGGTTTTATCAAAGAAGACGGAAATATTTTTTTAGAAGTTCATCACTTACGCTTACTTGCCGAAAGTGGTAGCGATACACCACAAAATGCTGTAGCACTTTGTGCCAATTGCCACCGTAAATTGCATTACGCAAAAGATAAAGAACAAATGCGTAAGGAATTAATAGAATGTATTGACCGTTTGCAAGAAGAATAAACATGACATCGTTCCAACGCTGGAGCGTTGGAACGATAAAACGATAAAAACAAACACAGGAATAAATGATGGAAATTATTAAAAGACCAGGTGGCGCGATGGCGAATCGCCCATTACATTTTTTTTGGCTAGCCGATTGTTCTGGCTCTATGTATGGCGAAAAAATAGAACAGCTCAATTATGCGATTCGTAATGCTATAAAACCCATGCAGGATGTTGCGGCGGATAATCCCAATGCGCAAGTGATGGTAAGAGCGGTTAAATTTTCGACAGGCGCACAATGGCATATTGCCACTGCGACCCCTGTGGAAGAATTCAAATGGGATAATCTAACTTCCAATGGTGTCACTGATATGGGGCTGGCTTTACAGTTAGTGGCGGAACAACTGGATGTTAGCCAAATGCCAGAACGCTGTTTGCCGCCTGTGTTGGTGTTGGTATCTGATGGTCAACCCACCGATGATTTTAATGCGGGGCTGGCTGCATTGATGAGTAAACCGTGGGGCAAAAAATCGGTGCGTATTGGTATTGGTATCGGTCAAGATGTTGATTTGGAGGTATTGCAAAAATTTATCGGTAATCCCGAAGTCAAACCGTTGCAAGCCAATAATGCCGAAGATTTAGTTAAATATATTCGCTGGGCTTCAACGGTGGTATTACAAGCGGCTTCCGCGCCTGCCAGTCAAGTTAAAGATCAAGTCAGTACGGGTGTAGTCCCCATTCCACAAGCTCCTGTTGCATCGGATGTAGAAGCCGATGATGTCTGGTAAACCAGCATGAATTGGCAAATCATTGGTGACAGTGTACGCGGTGCATCACACAAACGTAACGGTAAACCCAATCAAGATGCGTGGTCGTTTACTCAAAACGAAGGTTGCACTGTGCTTGCGGTTGCCGATGGTCATGGGAGTAGTAAACATTATCGCAGTGACGTAGGCGCGAAATTAGCCGTTCAAGCTGCGTTAGAATTGCTCAATGATTTTGCTCATGCTGACACGGGCAGTAACCCGCGCCAGATTAAACAAGCAGCCGATTACCTACCCAGTCAATTAGTACAAGCGTGGAGAGCGGCTGTTGATAATGTCGATGAAGGGCAAACCATAATCCCTAAAGAACGCTACAGCATTTATGGCACAACCTTACTCGCGGTGTTAATCAGCGCGGATTACGCGCTGTATTTACAAATTGGTGACGGTGATTTGTTGGTGTTAACGGAAGACGGACAACTGCATACTCCCTTGCCCAAAAATACCAATTTAATCGCCAATGAAACCTACTCATTGTGTGAAGAAAAAGCGATTTATCACGTTGAATTCAGTCTGCAATTTTTTGACCACAAACCACTGCCCGCGCTGATTTTTCTTGCCACCGATGGCTATGCTAATTCCTTCACTGACTCAGTAGATTTTCAGCAAGCCGTGCAGGATTTTCAAGGGCAAATCGCCACGCACGGCGCGGATAAAATTCAAGACTGTTTAGCCGATTGGCTAAACGAAACCTCAGAACAAGGCAGCGGTGATGATGTGACTGTAGCGATGGTACTGCTCACCGCTGACACCACAATTATGCAGCCTGAGTAAGTTCCTCTTCTAAGCCTAATGCTGTCAGCACTTGTGAACGGGCATGGCGAGCTAAAGTATTACGCTGAACACCGTTCGTCACCAACAACGGCTCACCAAAATGCAGTGTTACGCAAATACTGGGTAAATGTAATAAACCCAGTAAATTGGACAAAAAATCGTCATCATCGACGAAAGGCACGCATTCAACTGCCGCACCTTGATAGGCTATCGCCACTGTCTGTACTGGCACACCCGCAGAAATTGCGGGTTGCAATAAGCGACCGTGAAAATGCCGCACGGTGTCGCCGCGTGTCGTTGTGCCTTCTGGAAATAACACCAGCCTATCACCATACTGCAACCGCCGTGTCATGGTGTCGAGTATTTCGCCGCCACTATTGCCACGATTAATGAACAAATTACCACTTTGTCGCCCTAAAAAACCGACCAATGGCCAACTAGCAACTTCACTTTTAGCGAGAAATGCAGTGGGCTGTAAAGCACCTAACACCACTACATCTAACCAAGAGACATGGTTGCTGACCCATAAACCACAACCGCTGATAGGCGACCCCTGAATGGAGAGGCGCACACCTAACACACGACACACAGCGCGTAGCCAAACCATTTGAATCCAAGGAACTAGCAAGTTGACACGCTGAATCGGTATACGACGGCAAAGCGGCTGTAGCGTAGCTGCCGCCACACCGCCAAGACCGAACAGCACGATAATTAACGCGCCTTTAGACCAACGCTGGTAATGCAATTTCATGACGTACCGTTTGAGGAGCAATAAAATGTTGTTCATAGCGAGAATGTAAGTTCTTTAAGGGCAATAGGATAAATACATCCATCACATTAAAATCTTCATCCCAAAAAGGTTCGCCACACACTGAAGCACCTAAGCGTAAATAAGCTTTTAATAACGGTGGAATACTACTTTCGTCACGGACACAGCGTTTGTAAGCAGGGACTGGACAACGTGGCGTTACTCCCAGCGCGGTAGAGCCGAATTGTTCTGGTTCAATTTGACGATAAACAGCATCCACAGCAAAACCACTAGGTCCTGGTGAAATACTGGCACATCCCATAATATAATCGAAACGACCTTTTACCGCGTATTCTGCCAATCCGTTCCACAACAGTGCTAGTGGCGCACCACCGCGATAGCGCGAATCGATACAAGTGCGTCCAACCTCCAAAAATCGACCCGACATCGACAATACGCCGTCCAAATGAAATTCGCTTTCTGAATAATACCGTCCTGCCCGTTCCGCACCTTCATCATTCAATAATCGAGTGGTGGCGACAATAGCCCGCGTAGCCGTGTCACGCACCACTAGGTGATCGCAGTAAGCGTCAAGTTCTTCGACATCCAATCCAGCAATAGATGAATGCAGAACCGCGCCCATTTCCTCAGAAAAAACGCGATAGCGCAATGCTTGGGCAGCGGTAACAGTAGCGTAATCAGTCGCTACCTCAACTTCAAAGCGGCGTTTACGCGCCGTGATACTCTCTTGAACATCAATCAACATGACCATCTCCCCGTGAACGTAAAATGAACTCAACGATACCTAGGGAAGATGACAAAAATGCGTCAGAAATGTGAAATTTCTGTGAAAAACCTCATACAGATTTTAAGCGGGGGAAACTTTCAGCTCATGCAGCTGCATATTAATAATTTTAAGTGCGGCTAAAATCGCGGCAAACACTTGATTAGCATGAACACCGCGTGTTTTGCGTAATTCATTGCCGCAATCCCAAGTAATCACGCATTCGGTGAGTGCGTCAGTATGTCCACCTTTGGGTATTCTGACTTCATAATCAGCGAGTTTAGGTAAAACATAGTTATGTAGCTGCATGACGTTGTTAATGGCATCGATAAAGGCATCAAAACCACCGTTGCCAGCACCCGTAGCGAGATGTTTTTCGCCATAAACATTAACACGAATACTGACCGTTGAATCTAAATCCAGACCGCTAGTCACTGAACAATTCAGTAATTTGATATGCTCATAATCTTTACTTTCTAACACGTCGGCAATGATAAACGGCAAATCATCGGTGGTGATGGTTTGTTTGGAATCGCCTAAACTGACAATTCTCGCTAACACTTTTTTCTGGTTTTCTTCGGATAACTCCAGTTCCAATTGCTCCAAATTCTTTTTCAATGACGCTTTGCCGCTCATTTTCCCCAGTGCATAATGACGAGTACGCGAAAAACGTTCGGGGCTAAGTTTAGTTTTATACAAACCGCCTTTTGAATCGCCATCGGCATGAATACCCGCAGTTTGCGTGAACACATCCGCGCCAATAATCGGGGTATTCGCCGCCACTCGTTTACCCGAAAAAGTTTCCACCATATTACTGAGACGAACAATATGATGCTCATCAATGGCTAACTGCAAGCCCATTTTATCGCGTAACACCACTGATACTTCTGCAAGTGACGCATTACCCGCCCGCTCGCCTAAACAATTAATAGTACAGTGGATAGAATTCACCCCAGCCCGCACTGCCGCCATCACATTAGCAGTCGCCAGCCCATAATCATTATGGGGATGGAAATCAAACTGCGCTTCTGGATAACGTTGGCACATATCGCTGAAACTATTAAAGACTTCCTCAGGCGACATCACTCCCAAGGTATCAGGCAACATGAAATGTACGATACCGACATGACGCAAATTATTCATTAGCTCATAAACATAATCTGGGCTATTGGCATAACCATTCGACCAATCTTCCAAATACACATTAACGCTTAAGCCTTGTTTGTGTGCATAGACAATGGTTTGTAAAATATCGCTAGTATGCTGTGCCAAGGTTTTGCCCAATTGTTCACGGCAATGTTTTTCGCTACCTTTGGTCAACAAATTGATTACCTTGCCGCCTGTTGCCACAATCCAATCCACGCTTTTGGTATGGTCAACAAAGCCTAATACTTCAACGCGACCTTCAAAGCCTGCTTGCGTTGCCCATTGATTGATATTAGTGACCGCTTCTTTTTCGCCTTCGGAAACTCGCGCCGAAGCGACTTCAATACGATCAACGCGCAGTGATTGCAACAAAGCCTTAGCAATATTAACTTTTTCTGTCGGCGTGAAAGAAACGCCTTGCGTTTGTTCACCATCACGCAAAGTGGTATCCATCAGTTGGATAATTCTGGAAGCTGTGGACATATTTTATGTGCCTATAATTTTTTAGAGGGATTGTATATTGTAAGATAACCGCTCATTTTAAAGCGTAGCATCGCATGGAGCAAAACGGAATACGAGATGAAATGAACAAAAACCGTATTATCTCGGCAAAAGCCGCGCATTTAACGACATTTTATGAAGGCTACTTACTACAATTTTCGTTAAAATCGCGCAAAGTGAGAATAAGTGAACAAAGTTTTGCGCAGTTCACTTAGGCTAGACAAGCATCTAAGTAGTCGCTCAAAAGTTTTTTATAGCTGGGGCAGTATTTGTGATTGCAAAACCGTTCGCGTTGAGCATTTGTGATTGCAAAACCGTTCGCGTTGAGCATTTGTGATTACAAAACCGTTCGCGCTGAGCATTTGTGATTGCAAAACCGTTCGCGCTGAGCCTGTCGAAGCGTGAATGTGGTTCGACTGTTCGACAAGCTCACAGCTCACCACCAACGCCATCATTTTTTGTGCTTCAGCTATATTTAAAAGCCGCCAACGCCGCCGCTTTTACTTCCGCTTTAACGATGGGAAAGGTAGCCAAAACATGAGCGAATTCATCTTCGGTTAAACCATATAAACGGGCAATCATGGCATCCAATTCAGCGCGAATCACAGTTCTATTCGGCAGTTTGTCGCCGTTCGTGGTGAGCTTGTCGAACCACCCTTCGACAAGCTCAGGGCGAACGGTACTATAACCTTTCGCCTCCAATTCCTGTTTTAAATCATCAAATTCAGGCGTGGTACAAATCAACGCCGCCGCCCGTTCTACGATGGCTTTAAACTGTGGGTCTTTTTCGGTTAGGCGGGGAATGGGGAGTTGGTAAATAAGGTACATCGTGCAATGACAAGTAACTTTTTGTCTCACTATAAAATCCACTACAAAACTATTAAGGAATGCCACTATCAATAATAATTCATAAACATTAGAGGGACTCGAAGAAGTTGTCACGGTATAGCAAGTAAAAATATTACTTGGCAATAATGTGGCAATCATCGTTCTTTGATTTGTACTTGCCGCAACCTCTCGAAATCCCAAACGATAGCCTTGATAATCGAGTAATTGCCCTTTGTCTTCTTTTCTACCTAAAATTGCTTTGCGACCTTCTTGCTTATCTATCCAATAACGTGGGTTACTAAATTCATTATCAAATTGATGTATCATTTTTCCTTCATACAATGGAAGTGAATCTTCCTTTTTATCTGTATGAAACAAAGCGGCATCATCAGTTAAGTTAAACTCTCGATGTATTTCAAATTCCCAAGTATTTTCTAATTTCTCTCCTAACAATGGAAACTTAAGCATTTTTTCAACAATCTGCACATCAATTTTATTTTTAAATTCCATGAGAGATAAAGAATCTGGAGATGATTTTTTAATTAAATCAGTGCTAATTATTAAGCTATATTGATTGGGAAAATTAATTAATTCATCAACATTATGACGCATAAATGCTGTTGGAAATCTTTCGGTTTTACCATCTTTAACAAATGTTAAAACAATAAATTTAAAACTACGGTGAACGCCTTCAAAAATTAACTTGTTATTTTCAAAGCAAAACAAGCCAGTTATATTGGTTTCATCAAATAACAATTTTCTTAAGTTCGTTGCGCCTAAATCAGTATAAATTCCACTTGGAATAACAATTCCACATTCACCATTCACCTTAAGTAAATTAAAGCACTGCTCGGTGAATAACTTGTATAAGTTAACATCCTTTCCCTGTCTTTTTCCATTTATTATTGGAACTTGATGTTTATATTGTGAAGCCGTTCTAAAAAATATTCTCTGGTGGTTATAATAACTATGATAATTTAGCCAAGATTCTTTTATTTTATTATCATTCAATAAGGTTTTTATTTCTTTTTCATAGTCTTTTATCGACATTTTATTTTTCAAAAACATAGGATTATAATCTCTAAAAAACTCCTTTCCATTAGGTTCAAAATTTTCCCAAGGTGGATTAGTAATAATCGCATCAAACCCACCCCGCGCAAAAATACCATCAAATTCATAACCCCAATGAAACGGCTGCAAATTATTAATATCCGCTATCGTCAACGCCCGTTTAATCGGTTTTCCCTCCTTGTTTTTAGAATCATCCCAAGTCGCCTGCTCATACTTAATCTGCAAACGTTCAAACTCCGTTAATAACAAACTATTTAACTTTTTATAATTCTTGGTTCTATTCTCAGAAATTAAATCCCGCAAACTGGTTAACGACTCACTGTAACTACTCGAATCTTTATAATTAGAAATTAAACGATTTTTCTCATTTAAAATCTGTGTATAACTTTGCGCTTCATTATCCCTAAATATATCGCCCGTCTGTCCCAATGAATTAAATTTTTCACCCTCAACCGATAACAAACCAATCAACGAATTACCCGCCATAATATTAAAATCAATATTCGGTAACGGCTCTAATTCCTCCACTGTTCGTGCCGAAGAAACCAACGCTAAAAACAACCGTAATTTAGCAATTTCGGTAGCTTCTGGCATAATATCCACGCCATACAAATTATTTTTAATAATCTCCTTCTTAATAAAATAATCAATATTTTTATGCGCGGTTTCAGTCTCTTTTAACCACTGTGTTAAACCATCATCATGAATAAATTTAATTCGTCCAATAATCGCCGAATAAATATTAATTAGTGTCTTCATCGCCGCCACTAAAAACGCACCCGAACCACACGCAGGGTCTAATAAACTCAAACTAGGCAAAATAGTAAGCAATAACTCACGACACAAGGGTGCATCCAATTTAAATAATAAATCAGGTAAATCTTTAAATTGCTTGATATTCTCCGATTTTGTCACACTCTCCGTTCGCCCTGAGCTTGTCGAAGGGCGTGGTTCGACAAGCTCACCACGAACGGCGACAAGCTCACCACGAACGGAATTAATATCACCATGAACGGGATTAAAATCAAATTCAAGCGGCGCGTAAAGTGAATTAACTCTATCCAAAATCAACTTACTAATGGTACGCTCACACAAATAATCAGTAATTTCAGGACGGGTATAATACGCACCAAAGGCTTTTTGATTAATATACTTTTCAAAAATATAACCCAATACATCAGGATTAATTTCATTATCCGCACCGCCTATGGTGTCATTCAAATTCCATGAATACTGATTAAACAAGGCAAACAAATCACTAAACGCCTTATCATTGACTTGAATATCATCATAACGTTCTTCAATGCTATGAGGTAAAAACAAACCGCCGTTTAAATAGCGAATCTTACCCAACAATTTATTAATATCATCACCACGTTCATTTTCGGGTTTCGCAAAGCCCTGAAAAAATAACGGCTTCAAAAAATCGCGGTAATAGCTATTTTCTCCCAACGTAGCTTGAATAACTGTTAATTTATCGCTTAAATAATTTAACTCCCCATTATTCACAAAACCTTTCTTTTGTAAAAACCAAATAAACATTAACCGATGCAATAATACCGACGCATACCAAGCGCGGTTTTTTTCATTACTAATGCCTAAAATTTGCTCAACAAAATCACTGTGTTTTTGTTCAAACTCTTTAAAAAACTTTTTGGTAATCGGCTCAATATCCAGCGAGGTTTTTAAACGTTTAGCCACGTCAATAATTGCAATATTGCCCTCATCATCCAATTCAGAAAAATCCACATTCATTGCCGATAATTTCGACAATAATAATTCCCCTGATTGTCCTTTAAAATAAAAATGCGTGCGTGGATAGTGTTTAACGCCTTCGCGTTTCATCCAAAACCAACAACTTTGCGTCCTTTGTTTATCGACAAAAATTAAAACGTGTTCATGATGCAGCGTGGCTATTTTTTCATGCACCGCTAACCGTGTTTTAGCCTCAGGCATAGTATTATTTTCAGCAATTATTTCTAAAATAACTACACCCGATAATTGAGCTATTTGACTATAACTTAACTCAGCCTCATTAATAACAAGTTGAGTTGCTCGCGTCGTGCTTGGATTTGACCAACCCAATGAGTTAAACAAAGTTTGAAACTCAAACGCTTGAATATGTTTACGAAGTTTTTCCAGATTAAGTTTTGCCACAGTGTTAATGTCCTTGTTAATTATTAATAAACGTCGTCATGATTACCTACATTAACCAAAACAATTTCCTTATCTTGGATTAAAAATTCTATGGTAATACGATAAGACAAATTGATTGAAACAGAATGCAGATGTTGCAACTTCCCTGATAATGAATGCAGCCTTAAGGAAGGATGATACGGATTAGCTTGTAAGTAGTTAAGCATAACTATCAGGCATAACTAGAAGCTTAACCGTTCGCCCTGAGCTTGTCGAAGGGTGGACGGTTAAGCCGTTCATGGTTCGACAGGCTCACCACGAACGGCTTAACCTTGTTCCAAATACCAGAAAAC
>CAIUVX010000122.1 GCA_903902705.1 uncultured Methylococcales bacterium | reverse complement strand
TGAGGAAAAGCACCATAAAAGTGTAACCAACTATAGCCTACCCGCAAACCACAACTAGCAAACAACAACGCACCTAAAAACAAACAGTGTAACCAACTATAGCCTACCCGCAAACCACAACCGTATTAACCAATGACAGTCAAGCCGCCCATATAAGACAATAACACTTCTGGAATATGAATACGCCCTTCGGCATCCTGATAATTTTCCATCACGGCAATCAAGGTTCTACCTGCCGCTAAACCTGAGCCATTCAGAGTATGCACTAATTCAGGCTTGCCCGTTTCAGGATTGCGCCAGCGAGCTTGTAAACGCCGCGCTTGAAAATCTTTAAAATTACTGCATGAAGAAATTTCTCGATACAGTCCTTGTGCGGGTAGCCACACTTCCAAATCGTAGGTTTTAGTCGATGAAAATCCTGTATCACCTGCACACAGCAACATACGCCGATACGGTAAATTCAATTTTTGCAAAATCGTTTCAGCATGAGCGGTGAGTTGTTCGTGTGCTTGCGCTGAGTCTTCAGGTTTAACAATCTGGACAATTTCCACTTTTTCAAATTGATGTTGACGGATCATTCCGCGCACATCACGCCCATACGCACCCGCTTCACTGCGAAAACATGGACTATGGCAAACAAATTTTAACGGTAATTTTTTCGCCTCAATAATCACATCGCGAACAATATTGGTGACAGGGACTTCAGCGGTGGGAATTAAATACAAATCAGGATCAGAGCTGGCTTTGAATAAATCGGCTTCAAATTTTGGTAATTGTCCCGTACCGCGCAAACTATCGGCATTGACTAAAAACGGCACATAGGTTTCCGTGTAACCATGTTCAGCGGTATGGGTGTCGAGCATGAATTGAATCAATGCGCGTTGCAAACGGGCTAAGCCACCGTTTAACACCACAAAGCGACTACCCGCGATTTTTGCACCCAGTTCAAAATCCATGCCTTGCAGTTTTGCACCTAAATCAACATGATCTTTGGCTTCAAAATCAAATTGGCGTGGATCACCCCAACGACTGATTTCTAAATTAGAGTCTTCGTCTTTACCCTCAGGAACGGCGGCATCAAGAATATTAGGTATGCTCGACATTAAATTATCCATGTCCGTTTGAATACGAGCTAACTCGGCTTCTGCGGCTTTTAACTCTTCACCTAATTGTCCAACTTGATCCATCAAAGGTTGTACATCTTCGCCTTTGGCTTTGGCTTGCCCTATGGCTTTAGCATTGCTGTTGCGTTGATTTTGTAAGTCTTGGGTTTTGATTTGAATGTCTTTACGCCGAGCTTCCAAGCTGATGTATGCGTCCGCATCAAACGCAAAGTTGCGCCGTGCCAATTGCGCGGTAACAAAATCCAAATCAGTTCTAAATAAACGGGGGTCTAGCATAGTGATAATTTACCTTTATAAAAATTAAAAAACAGTGATAACGGACATATTTTATAGTGTATCTTCACCTTGAATACGGTAATCTTTACTGGCTATGAAAATAGCATCAACCAATTGATAAACAGCATTTGGAGAAGGTTTATGACAAATTTTGTAGAGTGGTCAAATGAATTAAGTGTAGGTATTGAAGAAATTGATGAGCAACATAAAGTCTTGGTCAATTTAATTAATCGTCTGTTTGATGAAACCGTTGTTCATCAAGCGGGTACCAGTGCGGTAATGGAAGAAATTTTACACGAACTCATCGAATATACGGTGATTCATTTTGCCGTAGAAGAAAGTTTATTTCGTATTTTTCATTATCCAGAAACTGAAACACACACGCGCCATCATGATGAATTAAAAGCACAAGTTTTGGATATTCAGAAAAAGGTCAAACAAGGCGAAGCTGCCGTCAATACCGAATTACTGATTTTTTTGAAAAAATGGCTAACCAATCATATTCTTCAGGAAGATAAACTATACGCCCCTTTTCTTCTTAGCCAAGGTGTTAAAAGCTCATGGTCAGAGCGATCTTGGTTGGGTAAAATTTGGAGTAAAGGCAAGTTATAACAAAGGTATGCAATCGCTTTAGTGATTGTTCGTCTGCTTTCCTCGTATGATTGTGTGCATGAATTAAGCGTATCTGTCACAATAACTTATACATTACAGTGACTCACATAGGACAATTCCATGATTGAAATAACCGACGTACCTAGTCCTTTTTGCGGTATTGGCACCGATGACTTGAGCATTCAAGTAGACGGGGTAACGCTGAAAGTGTCTGCAAATGGCTGTGCAATAAATACCCCCCTATTTGAACAAGCCATTACTGATACTAGCCCGCGTGTTGCAGGGCAAGCTGTCAGCCTAACAGAGGCAATCGCACACGCGGCGGCATTATTAAAAAATACCCAACTCCCAGTTATTGGCGGTTGTGCTACTGATGTTAATGGTATGCGCGGCTTACTCGCCTTGGCAGATCGCACTGGTGCTGTGGTTGATAATATTAATTTTACAGGAGCGCGTAATAATTTTTTAGCTCTGCAAGATTCTGGCTGGATGAACACCACTCTGGCAGAAGTTAAAAATCGTTGTGACGTGTTGCTGGTAGTTGGCACAGATTTAGAAGCCTTTGCCCCCCGTTTTTTTGAGCGTTATATCTGGAATAAAGAAGCGATGTTCATCGAAGACACGCAACAACGCGACGTTATTTATTTAGGTAAAGCACCTTCTGGCGATTTATCCACCTCACCCAACGGTAAAAAAGCACACGTTTTAGAATGTGCTGTGACTGACTTACCCGAAGTCATGGCTGTGTTAAGAGCCTTAGTTAAAGATCGTCCAATCTGCGCTACCTCTGTTTGTGGTATCGCCGTTGCTGATTTACAAAGCATTACCGATACACTCAAAGCCGCAAAGTATGGCGTGATAACGTGGGCAGCGGGTGCGTTAGCCTACCGTCAAGCTGAATTGACTGTGCAGATGCTGTCAGAAATGGTTAAAGATTTAAACAATACCACGCGCTGTTCAGGCTTGCCGCTTGCTGGTAAAGAAGGAGATCAAACTGCTAACCAAGTCTGTGGTTGGACGACTGGCTATCCTGCCAGAACTCGCTTTAGTCGCGGCTATCCTGAGTATGACCCATTTTTAAACGACACCAATCTGTTACTGGCAGACGGTGAAGCCGATGCGTTAGTCTGGGTGCAAGCGTTTAATGTACAGTCAGTTCCGCCACAAACCGAGTTACCTACTATTGTAGTCGGACGCTCAGGTATGACCTTTGCCAAAGAACCCGATGTATTTATTCCTGTCGGTACACCAGGGTTAGACCACGCAGGACACGCTTATCGTATGGACAACGTGGTAGCGATACGCTTGAAAAAACTCAGAGAGTCAGGATTGCCCAGCACGGCGGATGTATTGAACGCCATAGAGCAAGCAATGTAATAATGTAGATACCATCTCTCCAAATCAATCGCAAGCGACTTTTAAGCCGTTTGTGGTTGATCAATAGTTCGGACAGTTTTAACCAGAGACCGCCCCGTTGTACAAAGTGCGTGATAATGGGGAAAGGATTTAATCAAACTCAGTGCGTGTTTTAAAAGTCTCAATACAGTAAAAACGGGTTCAATTTAACTGGACTACCTGAACGTGATAAGTAAAAATCGGATGAAATCACTTGGTTTTAATTTAATATTGATCTAAAGATAGGTCGCTATACTTTTAAAACACGCACTAAGCCCTCCTATTTTTATACTATCGGCTTATTTTAACTCAAAACATCGTAACTAACCGCCTGAAAGGCGGTGGTTTCAACCTTGGAACAGACTAATGAAATATCATGGCGGACATTTCATATGCGCAGTGTGGAAATTAGACATTCGCCTCTGGCAATTATTGATTATGGCAAGCCTGTTGCTGGCGGGCGTATGGTTTAGAGATTTCAGTTTATACCCTGCGCAAATTGCTTTCACTTTTGCTGCTGGTTTAATCACTCAAGCTATATTTTTGCGGTTGTTTAAACTTGAACAGCACGGTTTTTTAAGCGCGACTATCACCTGTTTTGGCTTGTGTTTATTATTGCGTAGTTCTGCGCTATGGGTGCATCCTGCGGTTGCCAGTTTGGTGATGGCGAGTAAATTTTTAATTCGTCCGCAAGGAGCGCATTTATTTAATCCTGCTAATTTAGGCGTAGTATTAGGCTTAAGTTTTTTCCCTGAAACGTGGGTGACTAGCGGGCAATGGGGTCAGGATTTAACTACCGCGCTGTGGCTGATTGCCGCTGGTTTTTTTATTGCCAGAAATGCGAAACGGCTGGATATAACGGCTTATTTTTTATTGTTTTATGCCAGTCTGTTTTTAGTGATTCGTGTCGCTTGGTATGGTTATACACTGCCCGTATTTTTTCATCAATTTCAAAATGGCGCGTTATTGCTGTTTGCATTTTTTATGATTTCTGACCCGATGACCATTCCACGTCACCATAAAGCCAGAATTCTTCATGCAGCAGTGGTTGCAGTATTGGCGTATATTTGGCAATATCAATTGTATTGGAATCAAGGCATAATTTGGGGGCTATTTTGGGCTACCTTTTTAGTCCCGTTATGGAATCATTTATTTCCCGCACCGCGTTATCAATGGCAAGCTCTTTCTGGAGAACACACATGACAACAAGATTAATTTTTTTATTACTGGCACTGTCGATTAGCCAGACCAGTCAGGCTTTTTGTGGCTTTTATGTCGCTAAAGCCGATGCTAGTTTGTACAACCAAGCCTCGCAAGTGGTGATGACCAGAAAGGATGATAAAACTGTCCTCAGTTTGATGAACGATTACCAAGGGGAATTAAAAGATTTCGCTTTAGTCGTGCCAGTGCCACAAGTATTGACAGAAGGGCAGATTCATATTGGTGATGCTAAGTTGTTTAAGCATATCGATGATTTTAGCGCACCACGTTTGGTGGAATATCACGATGAAGACCCTTGCCAGCCGCCTGTAATGTACGAAAAAATGATGTCCGCACCGATGCCCACCGCCGCGATGCCACAAAAAGCCAAAAGTGATAAAAGTTTGGGGGTAACGGTAGAAGCAGAATATACCGTCGGTGAGTACGATATTGTGATTTTATCGGCGAAAGAATCCGATGGGCTAGAAAAATGGTTACAAGCCAGTGGATATAAAATCCCTAAGGGTGCAAGCGCAGCATTAAAACCGTATATCAAACAAAATTTGAAGTTTTTTGTTGCTAAAGTCAATCTGAAAGAACAAAACAAAACGGGGTTAAAATTTTTACGTCCGTTACAATTTGCTTTTGAATCGCCTAAATTCATGTTGCCAATTCGTTTGGGGATGATTAATGCTAAAGGTCCGCAAGATTTATTGGTTTATATTCTGACTGAAAAAGGGCGCGTTGAATCCAGCAATTATCAAACGCTAAAATTACCCAGCAATATGGATATTCCTGTGTATATCAAAGATAATTTTGCTGACTTTTACAAAGCCCTGTTTGAAACCCAAGTTAAAAAACAAAACCTACGCGCTGTGTTTACCGAATATTTTTGGAATATGGGCTGGTGCGATCCTTGTGCGTCTGAGCCTTTAAGTTACGAAGAGTTAAAACAATTAGGCGTATTTTGGTTGAATCAAAACAGTAATGCCCCGCAAGTTATGTCAGGTGGCGGTGTGCCTGTGCAAGTCACCCGCTTACACGTTCGTTATACGCCTGATAGTTTTCCCGAAGATTTAAGTTTTCAAGAAACCCGTGATACGGAAAATTTTCAAGGACGCTATGTATTACGCCATGCGTGGCAAGGAAAACCAGAACAATGCGAAGCGGCAAAAACCTATTTTGAACAATTGGCGAAGCGACATGAGCAAGAAGCCAAAACCTTGGCTGAACTAACAGGCTGGGAATTATCCGATATTAAAAAGAAAATGAATTTGAATGATGCCCCAGACCAAGAATCGACTGATCAATGGTGGAAAAAAATCTGGTAATCCCTTAATAACATGGTGGCGTTTGTTTAAAACGCCACTGTGGACACAACCCTAAAAAAAACAAATAGCCTGACGGTAACTATCACTATTTTTATTTTTAAAACGTGAACCTTGTTTGTACGCTTGCTTGATAAGCAAAAAAGCAAAAAACCTGCTACCATGTAAATTTTTAATTAAAAGCTATCTGTTTTCTCACGCAAAACATACTTCTTGACAGGATATTGGAAATGGCAGCAAGCGATACAATGTATGATACAAAATCTAAAGGAATACTCTGGGGCTTTGGTGGTTTTGCCCTTGTTGTTGTAATTGTCCTGATAGTATTAGGCGCGTGGTGGGGACGAGAACCAGATCAGTTCAATATCATAGACGCAGCACAAGAACGAGCAAAGGCGACCGCAAAAGACACTGAAAGTGAAAAAATGCCCGTCGGCTATGTGTATAGTAATACCTTAGCGCATATTGCAGAATTTCTGCTCCATAAAAGTGGCGGTTATATCACCAATGATGTCGCACCGCCTGGCGTATTACTAGACAATATTTCCAATTGGGAATACGGTGCGCTGGTAATGTTGCGTGATGCCACAGCTGCGTTAAGAAACCATTTTGCCAGAGACCAATCACAATCTGCTGAAGACCCAGATTTAGCGATTGCTGAACCTTTATTCAATTACTCACACGATTCATGGGCGTTACCTTCCACCGAAGCCGAATATGAAAAGGGGATTGAATCATTGCATAAATACATGGCGCGACTGCAAAAATACGGCGGTAATGTTAAACAAGCGCAATTTTATCCTAGAGCTGATAATCTCTGGCAATATACCGAAGTAATTATTAAACGTTTGGGTGGTTTATCCACGCGATTGGCAGCCAATAGTTCGGGTGCTAATTATGGTCCTGGTTTAACTGAATTGGAAAGAGAAGCGGCAGATAAAGAGGGTACGCCAATAACCAAAGTATCATGGTTAGAAATCGACGACGTATTTTATGAAGCACGCGGTGCGAGCTGGGCGTTATTACACATACTTAGAGCCGTCAAACACGATTTTAAAGATATTTTGCTCGACAAACGCGCCATGCGTACTGTTGATATTATGATTAAAGCCTTAGAAAATGCCTTAACCCCTGTGTTTAGTCCGATGATTTTAAACGGTGATGGCTTTGGGCTTTTTGCTAACTACTCCCTGTCGATGGCAAATTATATAGCGCGAGCCAATGCGGCAGCCTTAGATTTGCGTGACATTATGAACCGAGGTTAACACACAATGGATGAAAAAATTTCTTATAACATAGCGGATTTTGGTATTTGGAAGCGGTTTTTCTTCATGCTAGTATTTGCCGCCATTGCCAGCCTAGTCAGATTATTGATTTGGGCAGTGACGGCTTTTCAAGTTGTTTTTGTACTACTTACAGGTAGCGCGAACCAGCACATTCTCGCCTTTGGACGTAGCCTTTCCGTCTACACTTACCACATTATGCTGTATCTGACATTCTGTACAGAAACCCTGCCGTTTCCGTTTACCGAATGGAATCTAACCGCAGATTTAAATTTGCCAGAAAAATAATCTTAGTTTGGGCGCAAGATGAACCCTTGTCTTGCGCCGCCTTGTTATTCTTCCTCGTCTTCGTCTATTTCGTCTTCAAACTCCAATTCATCATCAAATTCCAGCTCTTCTTCGCCTTCAATTTGAAGTAAACTTTTAAGATACTGGTATAACAAACGTGACGATTTGGGTGGTTTAGCCAATTCAGCTTCTTTTTGTGCATTGCGCATTAATTGTCGAAGTTGTTGTCTATCGGCATGATCGTATTCATAAAGAAATTCCGTCAATGCCTCATTGCCTTCTGCAATCAGCTTGTCACGCCAATGTTCGGCGATATGATGCTCTCTAACCGCGTGTACACTGGTGTTTTTGATACGCGCTAATCTTTCTAAAATAGGATCAATATCAATTTTATGCAGATGCCCTGCAATGTATTTTAACAAGCGTTTTCTCGCACCTGTGTGAGACATTTTTGTGGCTTCAATCACTGCTTTATCAATAATTTCAGGCAGTTCAAGACTTTTTATCTGTACAGCCGACAACGCCGACAACTCCTCACTTAGCGCGAACAGTGTTGCCATCTCCTTTTTTATCTGGGTTTTATTGGGACGGACAGCGTAATACACCACCTCTCCGTTTTCATCATATTCATATTCGTAATCGTGTTCTTCGTTCATTATTAACCATTGCCATTAAAAAAGTGCCGCATGATGCAAGCAACCAAACTGCCTAAATAACAGTTACTTTACCATGAAAAATAACGATGTTATGCTTGAAATACAAAACCATACACAGGAACTAAGTAGATTGGAGCTATCATGAATTTAGCAAATATGACACATACACAAAAATTAGCTCTGCTTCTTAGTATCATCGTGATAGCCATTATTGCCGCGCTGTTTCTGCCAGCAATTCCTCAGGATATTACTTATCACCAATTCGCAGACCAGCGGCGTTTATTAGGAATACCTAATCTACTTAATGTCATTTCAAATATTCCATTTATTATCGTTGGTTATTTAGGCGTGAATTTACTGGCAAAAAACCAAAATACCTGTATTTTTCAGGAAATTTATTGGGCATACACTATATTCTTTATTGGCATTTTTTTTGTTGGTATTGGCTCAAGTTACTATCATCTTTTTCCGTCCAATAAAACGTTAGTTTTTGATAGACTGCCCATGACAGTTGCATTTATGGCATTTTTTACCATCATTCTGTCTGAGTTTATTTCCATAACAGTGGGTAAATTAATGCTTATCCCGTTATTAATTTTAGGCGTATTTTCAGTTTGGTATTGGTATTTTACCGAGCAACAAGGTGCGGGAGATTTACGTTTATATGGCTTAGTTCAGTTTGTACCTGTGCTACTCACGCCGCTGATTATATGGCTATTTTTATCTGCCTTTTCACATACACACTTATTTTGGTATTTTATAGGCTCATATATTTTGGCTAAGCTCTTTGAAGCCAGCGATAGCATCGTTTATCAGCACCTATTTCAAATAAGCGGTCATTCAATTAAACATCTTGTCGCTAGCATCGGGTGCTATATTTTCTATCTGCATTTGAAGCAACGACATTTTAATGAAGGTAGCTAAACTCAAATAAGCTGTTAGCTTTGCTTTAGAGACCGTGAAAGTATTCTGTTTTGGAGTCAACTTTCACGGACTCGTTAGCGGAGTATTATCGTAAGATAAGTATTAATGGGCATCATCATGATGCCATTTTGGCAACATGATAATGCAGTTGGGTTTGAAGCCTTGATTTTTTAGCACGTCGATACTGGCGATTTTTTCCTGCTTGATTAAGTCGATGACGGTGATTGAACCATCGTCCATAGCGGGTAGGTTTAAAAAGCTATTCTGCACGATGGCGTAGTGTTCATCAGGCGAGGTAACAACATGATGTGCGCCGCCTGCGGTGGGAATAGTTTTCAACAACTTGGGTGTTGATTTCAAGTCACCGCTAATATCAAAAATGTTTAATGCACCTGGATTGGCGGTAGTGACATACAAGCGATCATGTTTGTCGTTGAAATAAATTTCTAACGGTACACCTTGTTGAATACTACTAAAGTCAAACACTTGTTGAAAACTAAAGTCTTTGCTGGTTTCGTTCCAAGTTGCTGTCCACATTGCACCACCAAACATGGTGTTTATGTATGCCATAGCAGGTTTAGCGTGAGGTAAAAATACCGCTTCTACGGGTGATGAGCCAGAAGGTGATGGTTTGTCTGACAATTTGTGAGTGGATAATACTTTACCGCTGGACGGTTCTATCACGGTGATAGTTTCACCTGCATCACCCAAATCAGACGGGCGCACGGTGCTGGTGACTATCATGCGATCAATCTCTTCATTTAAACCGATGCCGTGCGGATAGCGAATAAACGACTCTTTGCCATTTGCGGCAATCACTTTGGTTTGGATGTCCGTTTGAGCATCACCGACGATAACGTTACTTGAACCCATGCAGGTTAAGTACCACGTTTTATTGTCTTCAGAAAAAGCAAGGTCTTCACCGACTTGGCAATCTGGCACGTCAATTTGTTTGAGCGTATAAGGTAGATGCTTCATATTGATAACGTGTAGCGGCCCATTACCTAACGCGGTGACGTAAGCTTTGCTCGCGTCTTTGTTATAAAAAATATGATGTGCGACACGGTCAGGTGGCAATGGAATATCATTGAGTATTGTGCCGAAATTTTTTGATTCGGGGTCAACGTCAATAATCGCAATGCCCTCACGTCTTGGTGTCTGGTTGGGTTTGCTTTCATAATTCACCATTGCCAGTATTTCTGCTTGTGCAGCAATAGGCGTTAATACAAAAATGCTCATCAAAGCACAGAGGATAGGGGTTTTTTTCATGGTAAAGCCTCAGGATATAAACAAATGCAGGTTGGGTTAGGTGATAGCCGTAACCCAACAAACACATCAAGGTAAATGTTGGGTTACGCTGTTCGACACACTCACAGCTAACCCAACCTACAATATGACGCAGATTATTCCGCGCTAACTGGATCAATCATAGATCTGACTTGTGAAATGCGATTAGCAGGAAATCCGCCTTGTTCAGCGTGTGCTTTTATCGTCGCTTCATCGGGTGCGATGTACACGCAATACACTTTATCATCGGTGACATAGCTTTCTATCCACTGAATTTTAGTTCCCATGCTATTGAGAACGCTGCAAGATTTTTGTGAAATACCTTGCAGGTCTTGATTTGTCAACGCGCCTGCGTTAGGAATGTCACGTTCGATAATATACTTTGGCATAATGCCTCCTGTGTTTGATTAATGAGTGGTCGTCTTGTTAAAGCGCGATGAATAGATCTGTGAGGTTTTTAAAACCTCACAGGTCTGAGTGCAACCATCACGCTTTAAAAAAATCCCCCAAAAGTGCTTGGCAACATTGTTCAAGCGGCGCGGTGGACTGCTCCACTTTCATGCGTAACAACGCGCCTTGCCAACTGTTGACCAATAAATCTGCCAATTCGCGGGCTGATTTATCGGTGCGTATCGTACCTTCTTGCTGGGCTTTGCTTAAGCCCGATTGCAACACATCTCGATAGCGATTCAGTGTGACTCGTAATGCCACGCGGCACACTTCACTGCTATCGCCAATTTCACCGATTAAATTACCCAGCAAACAACCGCCTTTAAAATCGGTACGCTCTAGCTCGGCAATTGATTCATTAAAATACTGTTGCAAAGCACTGAGACCATCATTTTCTGGGTTTTGTAAATAACGAGTCAATTGCTGAATATATGGAGTAATGTAGTGTTGAATCACCTCTGCACCGAAGTTTTCCTTGCTACCAAAATAATTGTAGAAAGAGCCTTTAGGTATTTGCACCGCATTCAAAATCTCTTGTAACCCTGTACCGTGATAACCTTGCTGCATCAGCAAAGCCACGCCTTGGTTTAATAAATTTTCGCGGTTAATTTCTTTTTGTGTTGTTCTATTCATGGCTTAATAATACGACCAGTTGTCTTATTTTGTCAAAGAAAATTTTGTAGTAAATCGGTACAATGCCCCTTTAGAATAACCGCCTGCTAATTCAAATCATTGTAAATTTATCAACTCTATGGAACTCAACCCAATAAACACCTGCCTCTGCGGCTCTAACATTACTTACGGCGAATGCTGTCAACCTTTCCACACGGCGCAAAAAATACCCACTACAGCGGAAGCTTTAATGCGCTCACGTTATACCGCTTATGCCTTACGCGACGGCGCGTATTTACAAGCAACATGGGATATAACTAAACGCCCTGAAAGCATCGATTTTTCCAGAGAGACTATTAACTGGTTGCGCTTGGAAATTACTGAAACCAAAAAAGGCGGAATAAAAGACAGTAAAGGACAGGTGACTTTTAAAGCCTTTTATAGTCAAGATAATGAAGAGTATGTAATGAATGAAATCAGCCGTTTTACTAAACAGGGCGGACGGTGGTTTTATTTAGACGGAATCATTAAATCGATAAGTAATGTAGGTTTGCAGACCAACACGGGTAAAAACGCGCCTTGTGCTTGCGGCAGTGGTAAAAAGTTTAAACGCTGTTGTGGTGCATGATAGACACACCCTACTCCAAGCGTTTACGCAATAATAGCTCCTCATAATCAGGATGCACCAAGCCTTCTATATTGCCAATGTGTTGAAAACCGTGACGCGCATAAAACTGTAATGCTCGTTGATTAAAGGACGAAGTGACTAACCAAAGATTGTTGCTTTGATGACGCGCTTCTGTTTCTGCCCAATTTAAAAGCTGTGTACCGATGCCGTGTCCGCGATAGTTTTCTATTAAGCCCACTAATTCAATATAAGGCCCGCGTAACCACGGATAGCGCAAACAAATCACGCCTGCCAGCTCGTCATTTACTCGCACGGTGTAACGGTATAAATGGCTATCTTCACGCAGCAAATAATTTTTTAATCCTGTGGCGGGTATGCCTAGGCTAAGCCACGGTTGACTTGCTGCGAATGCTGTACTTAGTAATTCAGCCTCAGTGCTTGATAGTGAACGAGTCAACACGCAATCAGCCAAGGTGATAATCGGATGACTAAAAGGCTGTGTCATAGTGCTGGTAGCTCTGGCACAGTTTCTGATGGTATGGTTTCTGGTGTTGGCTTAGACTTAGGTTTGGGCTTTTTGTGACGCTGCACCATACCATCACCGTATTTAGCATCATAGCCAATATTATCACCTCTTCTCAGTTCATAACACTCATCCACGGCTTCTATTGTGCCAGCGGCAAGTAATTCGCTGACGGTAACAAATTCAAAACCTTTGGCGCGTAGCTCATCAATAATACGCGGCAAGGCAGCCGCTGTGCCGCGTCCACGTCCATTCGCATGAAAAATCACAATTGAACCTGCGCGTGTTTCGCTGACAATTTGGCTGGGTTGAACAGTCATTGCAGGATCACCACTGACCACATCCCATTGAATCGCGCTTAAGCCTTGCGCATTAGTAGCTTGTAGCGATTCTGGGCTACAAGTACCAAAGGGAAACCGTAGTGTTACAGGTTGACGCGGTACAGCAGTCATTAAATCATCTAAGCCAGCGACTTTGGCTTTATCGTGCAGATTATTCCAAATATTTTCATATTCGGCTTGTGTCCAGACAATTTGTTGTAACATCGGTTTACCTTGTAACACCCGCAAATTACCGTGTGTCCAGCCGTGATTGCCAATTTCAAAATGGCTATCCGCCATCAACTGCATGGTTTTTTCTGGGTGTGATTGCATCCATTTACCACCCGCATAAAAAGTGGCTTTCGCTTGTTTATCCCGCAAGGTATTGATAATACCGCGATCATAGCCCGCCACTTCATCAGCACGTTCGCATAAATCAAAGGTCAACGCAACCCACTTTTTATCGGATGGCAATTTAACGCGCCGTATAGAATTCAGGTAGTCAGGTTTTAATGGCGATAACGCTTCATTCGGCTGAGTTTGTACAGGCGGAGAAGAATCAGGCGAGCGTAACCAATGAATTTTTTCATCCCCTGCCTTGCCTTGTAATGCCTCAACTGTCCAGAGTGCTAATAAACCTGTTGGTTTGCTAGGCGGCGGAGATGCAGGTACTTCAGGTTTGGGTTCGATAGCCTTGGTTGTTGTGCTGACAGGCAGCTCTTGACTAGGCAGGGTTTTTAAACTGGAAAAATCAACTTTCCAAGTATCGTTTATACGTTTAAGTTCCACCGTTGCTTCGGTAGTCGTTGATGAAGGCTGTTTCGCCAGTTGATACATAACGCTAAATTGCAGCACCTGTTTATCCGTTTGCTTTTCAATAACGCGTATCGATTTATCGAGTTGTAAACTGGCGATATGTTGACACCTCTCCATTGTGTAACCCTCTGCCAACGCAACCGCTTTTTCACACTCATGACTAGCAATCGCCTGATAAAACGCTTGTAGCGCATGAATAGGATTATCCGCTTCCACAGGTAAACACCCCAATGCGGCTATCGATAACCACTTCACACACGCCCATTTAAACATTACATCCTCATATTTTTTAATTTACACAGCGTACATTTAAACAAAAGTCATTAGAATTCTGTAGCACTTTTTATCAACTCTTGGATTCAAGTCATAAATGCAATTTCAGAATTCATGCGGCTTTGTGTTCAACTTATTCAAAAAACACCGCATGAGGTGTTTGGTAACACATCCTTTTCGAGGGCGATGGTTGAGGCGGTGCATGACTGCCTCAACCTGTTCATCCGTAATGTCCTCAAAACTACTGCCTTTGGGGAAATACTGGCGAATCAAGCCATTGGTGTTCTCATTCAAGCCACGCGCCCATGACTTAACAACCACCAGCTAAAAGCTGGTGGGTTAGTGAGCTAAGAACTGAAAGTTCAGGATACACGTCGACTAAACGACGTGTTGTTAGGGTTCGAGATTAAAATCAGGTTCTTGTGATGCTCTAAATACTGTTTAATCATCTCTTCAGTCGTCCCTCTACCGCCG
>CAIUVX010000121.1 GCA_903902705.1 uncultured Methylococcales bacterium | reverse complement strand
GCCGTTACTTGTGACGCGATTGCCCTTTATTCCCCATCGCTACCAAAGGTAGACATCATGTCAAACACTAGCCCTAGCTTGAATCAACTGGAAATGTGCAGTGTCATAGGATGTGCCGACGATAGGAGGCGCATCATTCGCGTGGATTTTCTCGAACGACGCGCTTCGTACCTCAGCACATCCTATGGTTAGCGCACCTTATCGCGTTACCCGATGGCGCACCTTATCGCGTTACACCGCTTTTCTTTTTAGCAATCGCCCTTCAAATTTAATCAAATGAAAATCTATATTCTTAGTTGATTCTTCAAAAACTTGGTTACTATTGTTAAATGAATCCGCGATAATAGTTTGACAGGACTCTTTACTGAGAGAATCAAATAATTGCCAAGAACTTTCATTTGATATTGAATGCTGTGATGGTTCATCTAAAAATAAAAATGAAGGGTGGTTAGCTTTATGTTTATTGCTTACTAAATATAATCCTAAAGTATATGCCCACATTACGCGGGTAAAATCACTTCCAGATGAATCATTGCGAAGAGTTTCATTCAATAATTCACTTGAATCAATAATTGGAAAATAGGTTTCCTCGGAAATCTTTATAAAATTTATATTGCAACTTTGGAACTTAAATTTTCGTAACAAGTCCTTAAATATCTCTGTAAATTCAGTAAGTTTTCCCTTGTCATTTTGAGACAGACCATTTTGTGGTAAATTTTTCTTTTCTTCAAGTGCTAGTTTATAATTATTATTTATAGCAGAAAATTCATCTATCGATTTATTGAAGAATTTTATAAACCCTCTAAATCTTTTTACATCATCTTCAATTTTAATCTGTTCTCTTACATCAATAATAGAAGGTAGTCTAGGGTCGGCTATTAGTTGAATCCTAATAGCCTTAATACTTTCTCTTATTGACTCTTGTAATATTTTATTGCGGGTTAAATCACTACTTATATTCATAATTGTTTTAAAACAACTCATACTATATGATTTAAATATTTTCTGTTGTCCATTTAAATATTTAACATTATCTTCAATACTCATTGGCATTGCATTAATATCAACAGGAAGCAAAGCATCTTTTATTTCTTGATGGCACGTTGGACAATTATCTGATGCTAATATAGAATCATGAGATGCACCAAATTTTTTAACTTTTAATGCACCATAGTTTTTATCAATTTCTTTATCTATTTCTTTTAGACTCTCATTAACTTCCTTTCTTTGGGCGTGTTCTATAGATAAAAAATTTCTTAGCTTATCTTCTTCATCAGTCATATTTTGAATCTCAAACATCAATTCTTCCAATTTCCTACTTAATTCTGCATTTACTTCATTATTAGTTGGAATTTTAATTGCTGATTTATTTTTTAAATCTTGTTCAAGTATATTAATATAATCCATTAAATTACAGTAATTAGTACCTTTTTCAAATACTAAATTACTATTATTTGAGTCGAAATCGACATGAGGATAACGTTTAACTCCAGTAATAACAACAAAGTCAGATGATATTAACCTCTCCATTTCTTCATACTTAGCCTGCCATTCCCTTTTGTATGTATCTAATTTTGCCTCACTCTGTCTTTTAGCTTTTTCATTTTGAGAAACATCAAGATTTAATAAAAATTCTATCGCCCTTTTTTTTGATTCTTTTACACCAAAATAAGGGCTAGTTGCTAGATAATTTGACCACCCCGCTTTCTGCTCTATAAGAAACGCAGGGAATACTAGCTGGCTATACAGTTTTATTTCTTTATCGCTTGCTGATGATACTAAGGGTAGCTCCCATCCAAGATATTCTTCAAGCCATTTATGAAAACCATGATATGAATTCGTTGCTCCACCAGCATCGTGAATATACATTGATTCCTTTTTGAAAGAAGAACCTTTGTTGGAGAGTTCTGCCCCAAATGTGATTTCAATTAGTCTATCGTCTACTCCTTTCAAATTAGCACATCTTTTTAATGTAACTTCATTAATGCCATTAAAAATTTGCAACTCTATTGAGGAACCTAATGCAGTTATTCCATTATCATTATCATCTCTAATATGTGTTTTTAAACAGCTTTGTATTACCTTAGAATTTTTACCACCGAGCAATTCTTCTTGTCCAAGAACATAAAAAACAGATTGTACTAATGTACTTTTTCCTTTTGCATTATCACCTCTAATGATATTTAACTTTTCTTTAAAAGTTGCTTCAAACACAAAAGGTTCTTGTGCAGTATAAGTTGTGATACGAATTGCAGTGATATTAAGCATTTTCATTTTTCAGCACTGTATTTACAAAAGTTTCTGTAACCGATTTTTCAAAGTTTCTAAGTATTTCTTTTTCATGAGTGAATATATCATTTGTTTCCAATATGTAACTAAGAAAAATATCCCCCTTTGGTGTAGAGATAAGCTTTTCTTTTTTTAGTTTTAAAAAACCATCAGCTAAAGCAAACTCAATTGCTCTATTCAAAGCTGGGTCTAAAGCCCAAAAATTAAAATTATGTTTTGCATCTTTTAGTTTTGTAATCTTCATTAAAGATTCACAACCTTCATCATCTCGTAATGCCCAAGCTAAAAGTTGAAGTTTAAGAGTCGATGCTCCTGTATTTTTTGTACTACACAGATTTAGGATTAACAATAAAATTGATATTTGGTAGAAAAATCGGTAATTAGAAGGTAAAGCAATAGGTTTTTTAATAAATTTCATAAATCATCAAACCTTAACGGACAATCTGCTAACCATAATGCAACCGCATAATAAGATAGGCGGTTTTTTGTTGTTTGCTCTAATTCACTAAATTCATTATTTATTCTTTGAGTAACCTCCAAAGTTATTTTTTCCACAAACTCTTTATTTGAAGAGTCATGAAAAATCTTTTTCTGTTCTAGTTCTTCTGCCATTTCATCAATATTCCTTAAATATCTTTCGTAAGATTTTCCATAACTTTTTTCTAATGTTCTAACGACAGAGTATCCATTTAAATATTGTCTTAAATAATTTTTAGCTAACATATCTGATTTTGCTGAACTAGAGCCAGATGCTGAATTTTCAATAATTGAAATCGATTTATTAATGATATTGGTAGCTTGATAAGATCCTAAATTTTTGAAATCTTCAATATCATCATTATCTGTTTTTACATCCGCTTCGATATATAATTTTTCACCAATTGAATTTAACGCGATATGCAGATATTCAGAGTAAAAATCGACATCATAAATTAATACATCAAATCGACTATCGAGTATATCTAATCCTAACTTTCTATATTCCTGAGATTTTGTTGCACAATGGTCAATTATCTTATTATGCTCATAACGTGGAGTTACGAATATCCAACGTTTTATTTTTGTACCATTGAGCTTCAATTCAAGTTCCTTTTGATACGTTACAAGTTTTTTTAAATCCTTTGTTATTTTATCTCGAATCTTATTGTGCAATTCATCTTGTGTATATTCTTTATCTGGACAGTAACACTGAAAAGCATCACCTTTTCGAGTAAATCCTTCAATTCCATAATCGCCAGGCGAGGCTTTTATTTCTTGATAACTATCCTCTTCATATTTATGCTTAAAACAAACTTGGCAAACTGCTTCCCATTTATTACCATCAAAGTTGCCATATTTAGTTTTAATCATTCCAGTTTTCCCATAAAAAGCGTAACCAATTTAATTGAGCTTGGCTAATTGTTATTATGCTATATGTTATCACGCAACGATGACACGCACTGCGTGACTGACTGTTACGCAAACTTTGTAAGCCGCGTAGGGTACGCTTATTTTAATCGTTCCAACGCTCTGCGTTGGAATACTTCGGTTGACGCTCCAGCGTCTTCATTGTTAAATCGTAACTATCAATAAAACATAGACTGAAACGAGGACGCTGGAGCGTCCTCAGACACATTCCAACGCGGAGCGTTGGAACGATAATGAATTGGTTAAAAGTCAGCAAGTAGCGCGTATGGAGTGCAACGGAATACGGGGTATTTGTGAATTACGTTGTTATTCCCGCATTCCGCAAAGCTCCATGCGGGCTGCTACGAAACTATTTTCGGCAAACTGTTATCTTACAGTTCAGTTTCAGTAATGCCTGCCACTTTCATAAAATGCTTAAGCAAGCCACATCAAATCTTCATTTTTATGGATAGGCAGGGAAATACGGGCAGGATTTCCAGACTGCGTATAGACGTGGTGACTGCCATTGACCCGCACTAAAACCCAGCCGTGACTTTCCAGAATTCGGGCAACGTGTTTTCCTGAAACAGATTTCACACCGCAATCTCCAAAACCCTGTCATTTTGCGCCAGTTCAATGTCTTCCAAGTCCACAGAAAGACAGGCTTCAACCGCTTCATAGAGGTTGGTTAAAAGCTCTTCAATAGTCTCGCCTTGCGTTGCACACCCTTGAATAGCAGGGACTTCTGCCCAAAACTCGCCTTCTTCAGCAGGATGAATAATAACTTTTAATTTCATATTTTTTACCTTCTATCAAATATCCAAATCACCCGCGTCAGTATGACACCAGAAAAAATTCAGCATTACGTTGAGCAAATAAACTTGGCATTATCAAGTGTGGTTTCGCCATCCCAACGATAGGCAACTAATGAACCACCATTACCCGCGCTGTAATCGACACAAGCCACTTTATCGGAAAGCACAGTCGGTGTCCCCGTCATCCAGTAATGACCAAAAAATAACGGTTTATCGAGTGGGTAATTTAGACGTGCGTGTTCTGGAATCGGTAAATCGGGAAGATGCTCTCGTTCTCTTTCGGAAAGCATGGCTGCCTGACGGTAGGTGGTTGCTGATGTATCCCACCAACGTACACGCACTCTATGCCTTTTAGTGCCGTCCTTGTCAGTAAACGAATGTCCTTGTGGTAAGGGTATTTCGATACCTTTACAAATTGCCTCTACTGCTTTGAATATCGACGGATTCGCAGTGTCTTTTTCTGCCAAATTGTCTGGCTCACGGGTGGCTTTCCGCATTAATGATGGTGGAATAGAGTTATCGGCATTCAGAGAGGGTTTTAGAAAGTCTATAAATTGCGAATGCCAACAGGCGTGTACCACGCGAATATCAGGCAGATCAAGCCAAAGTGGTAAGGTTAAAAACCAATCAATGATGTCTTTATGTGTCTCTGGCAAGTGTTCGACTTCATTCAAAAACACCTCATGCTGGTGGTGATTTTTATCACCATTTTTATAGGGTGGATGTGGGCGTAAATACTCGCCTACTTGTTCAGGATGTGGCATAAACCATGCAATCGCATTCAGCTCGTGATTACCTAATATCGCTAACGCAGTTCCCGCTTCCACCATGCTACGCGCAATCTCTACTGTGGCTAACTGCTGGAGTCCTCTATCAATGAAATCACCTACAAAAATAACTTGCCGTGAAGAATGCGTCCAGACTTTACCGTGTAAGGTATAACCCATTTTTTCCAATAAATTGACAAGTTTGTCCGCTTGTCCGTGAATATCACCGATGATGTCATAACACATAGTTTTCCTTGTTTCTGTCTATAAATTGGGGAACAAAACTTGGTAGTCCTTATTGGCTAAGTCAAACCGTTCGTGGTGAGCTTGTCGAACCATGAGCGGATTGACGTTCACCCTTCGACAAGCTCAGGGCGAACGGTATTTTCATCACTCGCATTACAGGACTAGCCAAAACTTTAACATAGAAACAGAACTATAGGATGTGCCGACGATAGGAGGCGCATCATTTGCAGCAACTCGAACGAGTGCGTTTGTATCTCAGCACACCCTAACGTAATCGCTCAAAAGTTTTTTTAAAAAAAGTGTGGATTCAACTAACCCTCTTTTCAATCTTTAAAGCATAATCTATTTGATATTCTATCCAATATTGGCAAAACTTATGTCATCACAATTCTTGAAAAAGGTTGAACAATTTTTGGATGACTGCTTAATAGTGATTCGGCAAACATCGGCAACAGGTTATACGCCGCCGTTCGCGAACAAATTGTGTCGTCACCGTGACGCGCTTGCCCTTTATTCCCCCATCGTTATCAGAGGTAATCACCATGCCAACTTCTCACCCTAGTTTGACTCAATTGGAAATGCGCGGTAATTTTATCGACCGTCATATTGGCTCTAATGCCCAACAAATTAAGGAGATGTTAGCCGAATTGGGCTTGACTGAATTAGAAGATATTATCGAGCAAGCCATTCCTGCTAACATTTTGAATCACGAACCGTTAAAACTCACGGAAACCATGAGTGAACAGGCGGTAATTAAACTCCTGCGCAAAATGCGTAGCCGTAATAAAGTTTTTACTTCCATGATAGGCATGGGTTATTACGATACTTTTATGCCCGCAGTGGTTAAACGTAATGTGTTGGAAAATCCCGCGTGGTACACGGCTTACACGCCTTATCAAGCCGAAGTCAGTCAAGGGCGGCTGGAAGCGTTGTTAAATTTTCAGCAAATGGTGATTGATTTAACAGGCATGGAATTGGCGAATGCGTCTTTGCTGGATGAAGCGACAGCGGCAGCAGAAGCCATGACCATGTCGCGGCGTTTATCCACCAGCACCAGCAATTGCATTGTGGTGGACAGTGAGTGTCACCCGCAAACTATCGCGGTGGTTAAAACCCGCGCTCATTCCTTGGGTTATGAAGTTATTGTTACCGATGTTTATCAGAACTTGGACGCACAGGATTTTTTTGCCTTATTAGTGCAGTATCCAAATTCTAAAGGTGAAATAAAAGACCTTAGCGACATTACCACGATTGCCCACAGTAAATCAGCCTTAGTCACCGTTGCCGCTGATTTATTAAGCTTAGTTTTATTGAAACCCCCTGCTGCGTTTGGTGTGGATATTGTGGTGGGAAACTCCCAGCGGTTTGGTGTGCCTATGGGTTATGGTGGCCCTCATGCGGCATTTTTCGCCACTAAGGATGAATACAAACGCTCTGTTCCTGGTCGTATTATTGGCGTTTCTAAAGATAAGCACGGACAAATCGCCTTGCGTATGGCATTACAAACCCGCGAACAACATATACGCCGCGATAAAGCCACCAGCAATATCTGCACGGCGCAAGTTCTGCTTGCAATTATCGCGGGCTTTTATGCGGTGTATCACGGTGCAGAAGGTTTGCGTTTAATTGCAGGGCGGGTGCATAGATACACACAAATTCTCGCCGCAGGTCTAACCCAGTTAGGGCATTGCGTGGTTAGCCAGTGTTATTTTGATACGCTGGTGATTCATACCCCGAACCGTGCCAAACGCATTGCCGCACGAGCGAATGAAGCGGCTATTAATCTGCGCATTATTGACGCTAATCACATCGGACTTTCCTTAGATGAAACCACTACGCGCTCGCAGTTACGCGCCGTCTGGCAAGTATTCGCAGCGGTGGCGGCGAATTCCCCCGATATTAACACACTGAATGCCAGTCTAGTTGAGTGCATTCCTGATGCTTTATTGCGTGATGATGCTATCCTGCAACATCCTGTATTTGAGCGTTATCATTCAGAAACTGAAATGATGCGTTATATGTGCAGACTCGCCCGCCGCGATATAGCCCTTGACCGCGCCATGATTCCCTTAGGTTCATGCACCATGAAACTCAACGCCGCAACTGAAATGCAGGCGATGTCCTATCATGAATTTAACGGCTTACACCCTTTCGCTCCACTGTATCAAACGCTAGGTTATCAACAGCTATTCACTGAATTAGAAGATATGCTCTGCGATTTGACGGGCTTTGATGCGTTTTCGTTACAGCCCAATGCAGGCTCACAAGGCGAATACACAGGGCTGTTAGTTATTCGTAAATATCATGAGGTTAACGGACAGGAGCAACGCGATATTTGTTTAATCCCAGCCTCCGCGCACGGTACTAATCCCGCCAGTGCCAGCTTGGCAGGGCTTAAAGTGGTGGTGGTTGCCTGTGATGACAATGGCAATATTAGCTTGGATGATTTACGCGCCAAAGTCAGTGAATATCACGATACGCTAGCCGCGCTCATGATTACTTATCCTTCCACACATGGTGTTTATGAAGAAGGTTTTTGTGAAATTTGTGACTTGATACACCAACACGGCGGGCAGGTTTATTTGGATGGCGCGAATTTTAACGCGCTGGTTGGACTCAGTCGCGTTGGCAACATCGGCGCGGATGTTGCACATCTTAATCTGCATAAAACCTTCTGTATTCCACACGGTGGCGGCGGGCCAGGTGTTGGCCCTATTGGTGTGGGCGCACATCTTGCGGCTTTTTTACCTGAACATCCTGTGGTTGAAGGCGTGAATCCCGCTAAAAGTGAACACGGCACGATAGGCACAATCGCCGCCGCACCGTGGGGTTCAGCCAGTTTATACAGCATTTCGTGGGCATACATTGCCATGATGGGTGCGGCAGGTTTAAAACGCGCCACGCTCACCGCTATTTTAAATGCCAACTACATCGCCAAACGCCTCACGCCGTATTACCCAATTTTATACACAGGCAAAAATGGCTGGGTCGCGCATGAATGTATTATCGATTGTCATGACTTTAAAAAAACCTGCAATATCACGGTAGAAGATATTGCCAAACGGCTGATTGACTATGGTTTTCACGCGCCCACTGTGTCATTCCCCGTTGCCGACACATTGATGATAGAACCCACCGAAAGTGAGAGCAAAACTGAAATTGACCGTTTTTGTGACGCACTCATTGCTATTCGTCAGGAAATCAAAGCGATTGCAACAGATGAAGCTGCCGCTAAAAATAATTTGCTGCACAATGCCCCCCATACTCACCAGTTATTATTAGATGAATGGACATTGCCCTATTCCAGACAACAAGCCTTCTTTCCTGATAACAACCAACACGAGGATAAATATTGGCCTCCCGTCGGACGTATTGATAACGTCTATGGTGATAGACATCTGGTTTGCACTTGTCCGCCAATATCTGACTTAATGAGCAATGGAGATTAACGATGAAACCACTCGCCATTTTCGGAACTAGCTCCGATGCAGGTAAAACCACCATAGTAATGGCGTTGTGCCGACTTTTTGCTGACCGAGGAATTAATGTTGCTCCGTTTAAAGCGCAGAACGTATCCAATAATTCTGCCGTCACTAAAGAAGGACGGGAAATTTCCAGAGCGCAATGTTTGCAAGCTGAAGCCGCACGAATTGAACCCAGTTATTGGTTTAATCCTGTGTTGTTAAAATCCTACGGTAATAGTTCGGTACAAGTGATCATCAATGGCTTGGTGTATAAAAATCAAGGTGTCGCTGATTATTACGATGAAATGGCGTTTTTAGAATCCCAAGTTCAGCACGCCTTTGAACGCTGTCAACAAGACTATGAGTTGGTGATTGCTGAAGGCGCGGGGTCGCCCGTGGAATTAAATCTGCTGCATAAAGACCTATCCAATACCTTTGTCGCTAAAACCTTTCACACTAAAAATATTTTAGTCGCTGATATTGAACGCGGCGGGGTGTTTGCGTCTATTTACGGTACGCTGGAATTGATGGATAAAACTCTGCGTGATAATCTCATCGGTGTGATTATTAATAAATTTCGCGGTGACAGACGGTTTTTTGATGAAGGTGAACGTATTATTGCCGAGCGTTTTGGTGTACCTGTGTTGGGCGTGTTACCGTTTCAGCCGCTGAATATCGATATGGAAGATTCACAATCGCTACAAAATTATCAGCAACGATTAGGAGATATTAAAATTCGCATTGCTGTGCTGGCGTATCACGGCTTGAGTAATTATAACGATTTGGATGTGTTAATGGCAGACCCCTGTTGTTATGTGGAACTTATTCACGGTTATCGCCCGTTAGCGGGGTTTGATATGGTGTTATTAATCGGCAGTAAAACCGTGATTCGAGATTTACGCTGGTTAAAAGAAAACGGTTTGTACACGGAAGTTCAACAATTTAAAGGTGCTGTGTTTGGTGTGTGTGGCGGTTATCAAATGTTATGCCAAACATTACACGATCCCAACGCTTTAGAGCATGACACGCCTACTGCGGAAACAGGGCTAGGTTTGATTGCTGATGATGTGGTTTATCAACAGCCAAAAATTCTCTACCGTGGGCTTTATACTTTATTTTCATACCCCATCAAAGGTTATGAAATCCATTGCGGACGCGTGGCGAAGTATCCTTTGTATTATCAACAAGGACGTATTGCGGGGACACACGTTCATGGTGTGTTTGATAATGATCGCTTTCGCACTGACTATTTTAAAGCCATAAATTATGCTTATCAGGGTTATGATTATGCCACTTACCGTGATGCACAAATTCAAGGTTTTGCGGACATGGTTGCAGATAATGTCGATATGGATGCGATTATGCGGGCGTTGTCTGATTAAATAGGTGTGCAAACCTAGGTTTGTATTCCAGTCGAATTTTTAACTGTGAACATTGGAGAGAGTGTTATGAAAACTTTATTTATTGGTAGTGTAAAAAGTGGTAAATCGCGTTTGGCAGAAACGTTTGTGCTGCAAACTTTACCACGCTATGCCGACAAACCTTATTACCTAGCTACCAGCGAACTTCTTGACGAAGAAATGAAACAGCGGGTAGTCCTTAGTCAACAACGTCGCGAAGATCGTTTTATTACCCTAGAAGAACCTTTAAAGTTAATGGCTAGTTTGAAAAAATGTCACAACACCACCGTGCTGGTGGCGAGTGTCTCTATGTGGCTAAATAATATGTTGCACCATCAATTTACTGAAGCCCGTATTTTGCAAGAATTGGAAGCGGTATTGTTATTACCTGAAGATTTAGTGCTGATACATAATGAAGTGGGTTTAGGGGTTATTCCTGATAATGACTTGGCTAGACAGTTTGTTGATTTATCGGGTAAAGCCGCGCAATTGATGGGGAAGCATTGTGATAAAGTGTTTTTTTGTAGCGCGGGATTGATGTTGACGTTGAAATCATGAATTAGCGATTACCAGCGTTTGGGAAGCGCGTTAAGTACAGTGATTTTTCGATTTTCGATAGAGATGAAGCCACCTTTTTTGAGATCGTTGAGAATGCGAGTAATCATTTCACGCGATGCTCCCACCAGATTAGCAAGTTCTTGGTGGGTTATTGTCAGGGTTGGGTAGTCAGCCTCTGTCTCTTTACTGGCGCGGGCAAGTAGAATATTCGATATGCGACCATAGACATCTAAGAGTGCCAAATCTCCTATACGCTCCACTAAGCCACGGCTTCTTTGCACTAGGGTTTTTAACAAAACGATAGCAATCTCAGGATGTTTTTCCAAGCAGTCCAGAAAATGTTGTCTAGGTAAAATAGCCAATCGACACGGTTCTACGGTCATGACTGAAGCCGAGCGCGGCTGTCCATCAAGGAGCGACAATTCACCAAATGCGGACGGTGGATCTAAAAAATCCAGCAGAATTTCTCGTCCATTAACACCGAGAATATAGACCTTCAAGCGACCTGATAGCACTACAAATAGGCTATCAGATAAATCACCTTGGGTAATTAATACCGCTGAACGTGGAAATTGTTGTACGCGTATCCCCTCGGCAATCAAGGCTTTTTGCTCTGAGGTAAGTTCGGCAAATAAGGGTAATTCATCAATCATATTCATATCGGTTCTTCTTTTGGAATAGGTCACAAATTAGTGGTTAATAGTACACAATTCTGATGACAAGTAGTTATAAAAAGTTTTCTGGTAAATAAAAAATGCTGGAGTGCAGACTCTGTCAGCATTTTCAAGCAAAGTATGCACTCCCGAATAGCAAAACTTTTTGTGTAAAGCTAACGCACAACAAAATGATAACGTTCGTGGTGAGCTGTGGCTTGTCGAACAGTCGAACCACATTCACGCTTCGACAGGCTCAGCGTGAACGGTTTTTTAATCATTTTATTGGAGTTAGCTATAACTGCTCACTATCCATAAAATAAACACGGTATGAGTAGCTAATAGATGGAGTCCAAAACCATGTTGAACTCCTGTTTTGTTTATTGACTGAATAAAGAATACAACGATCTATTTTTCAGTCCCAATGCGGCTTCATGTAAGGCTTCGGATAGGGTAGGGTGGGCGTGTATGGTTCTGGCTAGGTCTTCACTGCTAGCGGAAAACTCCATTGCCAATACGGCTTCGGCAACCAGCTCTGACGCGTGTGTGCCGATAATGTGTACACCCAGTAAGGTATCGGTATCGGCATGAGCAATAATCTTAACCAACCCTTCGTTTTTGCCTATCGCTTGAGCGCGAGCGTTAGTTTTTAACGAAAAAGAACTGACTTTAATCGATTCCCCCATTGCGCGTAACGCTTGTTCTGTTTGTCCAACCCACGCAATTTCAGGATCGGTGTAAATAACGCTGGGTAAAACATCGTAATCAATAGGATTGTGTATGCCTGCGATTTGTTCAGCAACAAATACGCCTTCTTCAATACCTTTATGGGCTAACATAGGACCTAGTAAGGATAAATCACCGATGGCATAAACGCCTGGTAGATTGGTACGGCAGTTTTCGTTGACATGGACGTAGCCATTTTCATCCAGCAGTAAATCGGCTTCAGGCGCGGCTAAGTTGCCAGTATTAGGCGTGCGACCTGAGGCAACAATCAGTTTATCAACTCGTAAGGTGTGAGTACCTTCGCGGTCTTGATAGTTTATGGTGACTTTTTTATGATCTTTTTTAGCCGAGGTTACGCGTGATCCCATGCGTATATCCAAGCCTTGAGTACGGTAGATTTGATAGGCTTCTGCGGCTAGTTGTTCATCAAGTAGCGACAAAAAGCTTTCTTGGGCATCCAGTAAAATGGTTTCTGCACCGAGCCGACTCCAAATACTGGCTAGTTCAAGTCCAACCACGCCAGCACCAATAATTGCCAGTTTTTTAGGAATGATGTTTAGGTGTAAAGCAGCAACAGAATCAATAATAAACTCGTTGTCTATGGGGGCGCAGGCTAATTTAACAGGTGTTGAACTGGTCGCTAGAATAATATTATCGGCATCCAATATAATTGGAAGTTTCGAATCATCGACAGGCGTGGCTTCTACTTGACGGTTATTGAGTAGTTTACCTCTTGCAGGATAGCGATCAATTTTATGGTAATCAAACGCTTCGGCAAGCTGTAGTCTGAGTGTCTCAATAATATCGTCTTTACGTTGTATCATTTGCGGCATATCTAAGCTAATTGCTTGCACAGAAATACCGTGTTTTTTAGCATCATGAACGAGCGCGTGGTACAGTTTGGCGGATTCTAGCAAGGCGATGGAGGCAAGACAGCCCGCATTAAGAAAAAATCCACCTAAACCACTTTTGCCATTTTTATCTAGCCAATTGTCAATGCAGGCAGTTTTTAAACCAAGTTGCGCACAACGCAGAGCTGCTGTGTAACCCGCTGGTCCTGCACCGATAACGATAACGTCGTAATGTGTTTGTGTGTGTGTCATAGTCTTAAATGTTCAGCAGTAGGTGAGCAGGGGATTCTAGGCATTCTTTAATAGTCACTAGAAACTGTACGGCTTCGCGACCATCGACTAAGCGATGATCATAAGAAAGAGCAAGATACATAATGGGGCGAATCACAATTTGACCATTTTCGACTACGGCACGTTCCTTAATCGCGTGCATTCCTAAGATAGCACATTGCGGAGGGTTGAGTATCGGAGTCGATAGCATTGAACCAAACACGCCGCCATTAGTAATGGTAAATGTACCGCCTTTTAAGTCATCATAGCTAAGTGTGTTATTGCGAGCTTTTTCGCCAAAATTGGCAATACTTTTTTCGATGCCCGCAAAATCCAGCTGATCCGCATCACGCAACACTGGCACAATTAAGCCTTTTGGTGTGCTGACTGCGATACCTAAATCATAGTAACCATGATAAATAATATCGGTTTCATCAATAGAGGCGTTAATCGCAGGAAACTTTTTTAACGCTTCGATGGACGCTTTAACGAAAAATGACATAAAGCCTAATTTAACTTCATGTTTTTGTTCAAATCGAGTTTTGTACTGATTACGAAGGTCAATTACCGCCTGCATATTCACCTCATTAAAGGTGGTGAGCATTGCCGCATTTTGTTGGGCTTGTAATAAGCGTTCAGCAACTTTTGCTCTTAAGCGCGTCATGGCAACACGCTGTTCAGGACGTAGATTTGATGCTGATATTGCGGGTTCTATAGTTGCAATAGTTTCTACTTTCACTTGTGGAACAGGGGCAGCTGTGATGACAGGCGCGGCTTTTTCGGGCGGTTGTTTGTTAAGATGATCCATGACATCAATTTTAGTGAGACGACCGCTTTTTCCTGTGCCTGTAATTTCAGCAGGGTCTAGGGCGTTTTCATTAATCAGACGGCGCACGGAAGGGCTGAGTGGAATATCGATCTCTTTATTCACTGTGGGTTGAAGATCAGGCTTTGCCTGACTATCAGTCAAAGCCTGAGTTCCTTGCGTGTCGATTATTGCAAGCAATTCACCACTCATGACAATTGCGCCACTGTCTTTGAGAATTTGGCTGATAATGCCCGTTTCTGGCGCGGTCACTTCGAGCGTGACTTTATCGGTTTCCAAATCAACAAGACTTTCGTTTTTATTGACCGTGTCGCCTGCTTGTTTGTGCCAAGTAATCAGCGTTGCATCGGCAACAGATTCGGGTAAAACGGGTACTAAGACTTCAATGCTCATATTATTTTCCTGAAAGTTTGCCGTATAACGCGTCGTGAACGACGGCTTTTTGTTGTTCGATATGGACGTGAAATTTACCCACCGCAGGCGAGGCAGAAGGTTCACGACCCGTATAAGTGACACTGACACGCGAGTCTAAGTGATCAATAAAATGATGGTTGGAATTATACCAAACCCCTTGATTTTTAGGTTCTTCCTGACACCAGACAAATTCTTTAAGATGGGTGTAGTTGGCTATTTCCGCTTTAAATAAGTCGCTAGGGAAAGGATATATTTGTTCAAGACGGGCAATTGCAACGTGTTTAAGGTTGTTAGCGTCTTCGCGCCGCGCTTCCAATAAGTCGAAATAGACTTTACCCGAACAAAATACGAGACGGGTAATTTTTTTGGGATTGTGATAATCCTGCTCGCCAATAACTGACTGAAACTGTCCTGTGGTCAAATCTTCCAGTGTGGAAACTGCCAGTTTATGGCGCAATAAACTTTTTGGACTCATTATTATCAGGGGTTTTCGATAGAGTCTAATCATTTGCCGCCGCAATAAATGAAAGATTTGTGCGGGGGTCGTTGGGCTACACACCTGCATATTATGTTCAGCGCAAAGCTGTAAATAGCGTTCTAATCGTGCTGAAGAATGTTCTGGACCTTGTCCTTCAAAACCATGCGGTAATAACATGACTAAGCCACATAAACGCCCCCATTTGGTTTCACCCGAACTGATAAATTGATCGATAACTACTTGCGCACCATTAGCAAAATCGCCAAATTGGGCTTCCCAGATGACTAAAGTGCTAGGCGTGGTAGTACTGTATCCGTATTCAAACCCTAATACCCCTGCTTCAGAGAGCAGAGAATCATAAATCTGTACATTACCTTGGTCTTCAGTGAGATGTCTAATCGGTATGTAAGTTTTATTATTGACTTGATTATGCAACACCGCATGACGATGGACAAATGTGCCACGCCCTACGTCTTGACCTATTAGACGAATCGCGTGTTTTTCCACAGCCAGCGTGGCATACGCTAAATTTTCAGCAAATCCCCAATCTAAGGGCATTGCACCTGCTGCCATTTTACGGCGATTTTCCATCACTTTAGCAACACGCGGATGTAATTCAAAACCTACGGGTAAATGCTGCATTTTGTCATTACAAAAACGCAGATGTTCCATGGTAATCGCTGTTGTACAGGGTGTATCCCAATTCTGGTTAAGAAATTGATTCCATTGCTTGCTGTACGGATAGTAATCCCCTGATAACACAGGTCTTGAAACCACTTGCCCTGCTTCCAATAAATTTTGGTAATCCTGCTCCATTGCCAGTGACTGTTCCGAGCTAATAACGCCTTCAGCTATCAGCTTTTCAGCGTATAGTTTGCGCGTGGTTTTATGGCTGCGAATTTTTTTGTACATCAAAGGCTGTGTGGTGGCGGGTTCATCCGCTTCGTTATGCCCCAAACGACGATAGCAAATAAGGTCGATAACCACATCTTTTTGATACAGCATACGAAAATCAAGCGCGAGGCGAGTCACAAATAATACCGCTTCTGGATCATCGCCGTTAACGTGAAACACAGGCGCGTGAATCATGCTGGCAATATCAGTGCAGTATAAGGTCGAACGCGCATCCTGCGGGTTACTGGTGGTAAAGCCAATTTGATTGTTGATAACGATATGCACCGTTCCACCTGTAGAAAAGGCGCGGGTTTGTGACATATTGAGCGTTTCCATCACGATGCCTTGTCCTGAAAAAGCCGCATCACCATGAATAAGGATTGGAATAACGATATCTTTTCCATTTTCCCCAGCGCGATCTTGACGGGCTTTGACCGAGCCTTCGACCACAGGATTGATGATTTCTAAATGCGATGGATTGAATGCCAATGTTAAATGCAAAGGACCTACTGATGTTTCAATATCAGAGGAAAATCCCATGTGATATTTAACGTCGCCTGAGCGCACACCTGGAGAAGGTTTAGATTTACCTGCAAATTCATCGAATAAACTGGCAGGGCTTTTGCCCAAAATATTAACCAGTACATTTAAACGACCTCGGTGCGCCATACCAATGACCAATTCTTTAACGCCTTTAGCTCCTGCACATTCAATTAATTCATCGAGAATTGGAATTAACGCCTCACCACCTTCCAGTGAAAAACGTTTTTGCCCGACAAATTTATTTTGCAAATGGGTTTCTATGCCTTCTGCTGCGGTGAGTAATTTGAGTGTCCAGCGTTTTTTTTCAGCGTCTACCTCTAAATTATTTTTAGAACTTTCTAAGCGACTGATTAGCCAGCGGCGAATCTGGGTATCAACAATGTGCATATACTCAGAGCCAATACTTCCGCAGTAGATTTCTTTTAAACTGGCAATAATGTCGCGTAACGGTAATCTGTCAATGCCATATAACGCACCCGTGTCGAATAGGGTATCCATATCAGGCTCAGCGAGACCGTAATAGCTAGGGTCAAGATCGGCTGGAATTGTTGTGGTTTTTCCTAAGGGATTGTTGTTGGCAATTTGATGCCCACGCACACGATAATGATTAATTAATCTCGCAACAGCAGATTGTTTTTGCACACTTTCTTGAGTAAAACCTTGTAGTGCTGCTAATCTACTTGGCGATTTTACCGCAAGCTGCGCAAAACGTTCAACGACTGGACTGTGTGGTGTTTCATAATCAATGCCTTGATGTATGGTTTTAAAATGTTCCTGCCAACTGGATTCAACCGACTCAGGATCTTCTAAAAAACGCTCATACATATCTTCAATGAAATTGGCATTACTGCCATAGAGAGATGAAGAATCTTGAAAAAGTTTAATCAGTTTACTCATTATAGTTATCCAACTTGTTCAGAGAGAGTTTTTCTTTATAGTACGTCCGAAGTGGTTTATTGCCAAGTTCTACCGTGGTAATTGTTAGTAGTATTTGAAGTAGAACTTTGTTTCAGGCTAAAAAAAGCCCCATTGCTAGGGGGAAACAACCAAAAACCCATAACAAGCCACAACACACAAAAACAATTAAATCAATAGCTTAGTCATTACCGAAGACAAGTACAACAAAGACATTTTATCTACTCGCTATACGGCTAAAGAACAGCGCAACCCAAGATCTATTTTAGCATGGTGGAAAAATGAAATCGGCTTTTGTGTAATGGCTGATTTAACCACTGCTACTTTTGCAGAGTGTCGAGACACGTTAGCTAAAAAAACCAACAAAAGCGGTAAGCCATTTTCCTCCGACCCCGTTAAAAAATTTATGCAACTGAATGAAAGAGTGAGGGAATCATGTTTTTATTTCTTCCGAGAACCTATAAATGGATTTAGCTCAGTATCTGGTTCATAAGGTTTTAGTGGTTCGTCTGTCGTCCAAATATGAACACAGTTATTTTTATTTTTTAGACTTTTGGCTTCTAATAAAACGGCTGAATCAGTAAAACCTAAACCTTGCCTAGCAAAATCATCGGCGAATTTCTGTACAAAGTCTTTTAAATTATTACTTAATTCTTTAACAACCGCAGAGTTATCAAATGGAACTATATTAAAAAGCGTAACTTTATCGTCTAGGCAGTTATTTATAATTGTAGAAAACTTATTAACTAACTCTCGTCGTATATTACCATCATCAACATGAGCAATATGATTAGCTAATTCAAATACGACAGGCGTAGGAATATATAACCTGCATTTCTCTTTAATTGCTATTTCTAGCCTACGTTTAATTTCTTTTGAATCTTCTTCTGTAAAGTGCTTTGGAATTTTAAATAGCTCTACTAAATAACCCGTATCAACAACAATATAAGTAATCATTAGAATAAATCCAATAACTCTTGCGCTTTGCGTTGTTGTTCGGCTTCAAAATTAGGCATTAAATAACTTTCTAATACATTGCGAGTGACTAAATCACCTAATGAACCTTTTTGTAATAATACGTCTGAATAGGGAATATCGGGTAATGCGGTTAATTTATCGGCTTTTTCAATTGGGTCATAATGACAAACTACCACACAATCTAATTGCTCAGGTGTTAAACCATTTAATGTCGCTGGATTATGAGTCGTAACTAAAACATTCAAATTACGTCTATGGCTGCATTCCCAAATAGTATCAACTAACAATTTAACCCGTGATGGATGTACTCCATTATCTAATTCTTCAATTACCATTCTTGAATGTTCTGATATAGTTTCTAATGCCGTTAATATCGCCAAAGCGCGTAACGTACCATCAGATAATAACCGCGCATCAATAATTGCCTCATCTTCGCGTTTTAATCCCAATAAAACGTCATCGGCTACGGTAGTAATAAATTCAAAATCAATAAACGGTTCTTCGGGTAATTGTTTTAATTTATTCAATAATTTTGGTAATAACCGTTGTGATTCTTCAATAGTTTCATCCTTGATTTTAATACCATATAATACAGCGGAAAGGTTTGAACCGTCTTTGTTTAATTGACTCGATCCTATTCTTTCGTATTGACGCATGAGATGAGGATGAAGGTCAAAGACAAAAGCAGACATTAAGTGCGATTTAACTATATCGGTAAGCTCTATTGCTTCACGAATAGCATTATCTTTAACTTTTTTATCGTAAAGCTGCGTGGTAACGGTAGGATTGTAGCGCGACAAAATCGAACGGTCAGTAGATAGTTTTAAAGTAGGTTTATTACGTCCTCTGGAGAAATTATCATAGCTAACATTTAAAACATCTTCTAATTGATTAGCTTCAAAATAAACTCTTTCATCAAGTATTAATCGCTCAAAGTAAATGTTAAGTTGCCCTGTGAAAGAAACGCTAATATTATAATTAATGGGTTGATTATGTTTAACATAAATAGCATTAAAACCTAGACCAAAAGAGTTTTGTTGATTGCTATTTTTCCTCATGCACCCTTGTAATCCACCACGAATTTCAAAGGTGCTTCCACTACCACGCCCTATATCGCTAATTTCATATAAAGGTCGCCCACTCGCCAATTGTGCTAATAATTCCACACCCTCAATAACATTTGTCTTACCTGAACCATTACGCCCAATTAACAAAGTCATAGGACGCATTAAATCAATTTTTGTTTTTTTAAACCCTTTAAAGTCGTAAAAATAGTGCATGATAATATCGTCTTGTGATTAATTTTGTATTCTTTTTTGAAGCTCTTCAATTGAAAGAGGTGGGCGTTCTTTATGTAACATTCGATGACAATTAGCACACACTGGTTTTAAGTCCTTGATTGGGTCAATTTGGTGTTCTTCGCCAATATTAGCAAGTTGTTTTAAATGATGAACTTCAATGTAGTTTTTACCAAGTGAGCCATAAACAGTTTCAAATTTGAAGCCGCAAACAGCGCAGTTATAACCATGATGTTCTATGCACGCTTGGCGAGCCGCTGTACTTCTATCGTATGTTTTTAGCGTTACTTTTTTAACTTTCCCCTCAGAGTAAAGCCGTATTTCTTCTTGTGTTGCAGGGATAAAGTTAAATTTTTGCTGTATGCTTGAAAAAAGTTCAGTGGCAATGTCTTCTGGAATTAATACACCGCCCGACCTTGGTATCCAGCCGTAAGAAATCGGATGATTATTCTGAAGGTAAGGCAGAGAAAAAATAGGTTTGTCAGATAGGGCTTTAAAAAGCACGTCTGTTCTTAAGGCGAATTTACCTTCATCGGCTTTTTCTTTCTTCCAATGAGGTAACAAATAGGGCTGAGAAGAAGCATAGCCACAACCAATAATCCCCTTAGGTTCAACACCCACACGCATTAGAAAAAATAGGTCGCCTATTTCAATATGTTTTCTGTTACCACAGCTCCATTCTGTATCATAGACCTTGTTATTATTGACTCGATAAATTGCGTCTTGTTGGTCGCTCCAATGCCAATCTTCTGGATTCCATGTGTAAAGGAATGCTGTCATAGTCGTTTTTTCCATTGATAGACAGGCGAGAAAATCCCGCCTGTCTTATTTGCGTAGCGACTTATTCAGCCGTCTCTTTCTGTTTCAACAACAAATAATCTAACCATAGGTTCGATAGTTTTTCCTGCACGGTGTTTTGTCTTAAACGTGCGTTTAAGTGCGGGAAGTCCACTTTATCGAGGTCTTGGTCTTGGTTGTAGCAGGAATAGACGAAGGTTTCTTTGCCTGTTTCTGGATCAACGTGTTTGCACATACATTGGGCGCAGATGCCTTTCATCATGCACTGCATGGGCGAGTTGATTGAACCCACTGCATGATGAGCTTTGTTGAGATAGGGTTTCAACACATTATAACGCGCTGATTTTACTGCTGCCATCATGCGGTCTGAACCGATAACGATGAGGTGGTCAACATCAGCTAATGAGATGGGTTGGTCGCCTAATTCGCCGCTACCGTAAGCCACCATACATTCCAAAATATTACCGACGAAGGTTTTATCTTGTGGACGCGTGGGGACAATTGCTTCAACGCCGTCGCCTTTATCAACTGACCAGATAATTAAATCCGCAGCGGCTTCTACGTCTTCGACTTTAAAACGGTCTTGGGAGAATTTGTAACCTGCGAAATAAATCACTTTATTACCCGCAGCGCGTAAGGCTTTGCCGATGGAGAACAGTACCGCGTTGCCTAAACCACCGCCTAATAACAGCACGGTTTGACCTGTGGGAATATCGGTCGGCGCACCTGTTACCCCCATGATGACTAAAGGATCGCCCACTTTCCACGTCGCACATAAACGCGATGATGATCCCATTTCTAGGACAATCAGCGAAATTGTGCCTTTTTCTTTGTCAACTTCTGCGCCCGTTAAAGCTAAGCCTTCCGCCATTAATGTCGTGCCTTCTACTGTTGGCGCGTAGGCTTCATAGTTTTGCACGCGATAAAATTGTCCAGCGTGGAATTTTTCAGCGGCTAACGGTGATTTAACAACAATTTCAATAATCGTTGGTGTTAAGCGGTTAATCGCAACAATGGTGGCTTTAAAGGAGGCATCCAAACGCGCAAAATGCGCTTGCAAATCGGCATCGCGTTCGCTTTGTTGGGCTGGATTTAGTGTGGCTAATTCTTGCTCAAATAACTTCACAATGTATGGATAGCCATTTTTCGCACTCGCCATTGCTTTGACCACATTGCCTGCATACACAGGGTGGTTATCACCATAAAAGCTGATAAATTTACCGTCTTTTGAATAGGAAGTCAGTGGCGCGGGTTTGCCTAATTTTGGAAAGGCTTCATCGTGCATCGGAATTAACTCAACCACGCCATTATTAATTTCAGGCTCATGACGTTGGAAAAACCATTTATCCATGACGAAGGTGTCAGGGTATTCGTTTTGATAAATCGTGTTGGGGGATGTGCCAGCCGCAACGTATAAATTGCGTAACGGTACGTTAATCGGTTCACCGACGCTTTTCCAACGACCGTCTTCAAGTGCTAATTTTTCAAAATCAACCGACGTTAAATGCCCAAACTCATCAGCATTTGCACCGAGTGGACTCATGCCTTCGGCTAAAGAAATACCTTCTTCTAGGGCTTTAACAATTTCTTCATGATTTTGACGGTAGGCGGGTGCGTCGGTGATACCTTTGCGATAAAACAGAGTGACCCCACCCCATGATTGAACTAAGGGTTGAAAATCAGGTGCTTCACCTTCTGCTTCGGCACGGATGCGTTCCGCAGCAATCGCATTACCGTGTGCTAAAAACTCATCGAGGATGATAATTTCTTCTTTATCATAACGAGCGCGGGTTTTATCTTCACCATAAGTCGCCACTAAAATATCATAGCGATGTTTAATTTTTTCGACCTGCACAGGATAATACGCCATCAATTCGGTCGAGGTATCCATTGCTGTTAAGCCGCCACCGATGACACCAGCGGGTAGCCGTACTTGTGAATTAGCCAATGATGAGGCTTTTGACGCGCCAGTTAATTGCAAGCCCATCAAAAAATCAGAGGCTTTGCGGATACCACGCATGAGATTGTTTTTCAGCGGAATAACCGTCGGTTGACCTGCTCCTGAGGCGATACAAATATGGTCAAAACCCATAGTCCACGCGTCATCAATGGTCAACGTACCACCAAAACGCACACCACCGTAAGCACGGAAGGCGGCACGGCGTTGTAGCGTCAGATAAATCACTTTCAAAAAGTTTTTATCCCAACGCACGGTAATACCGTATTCAGCCACACCACCAAAACCTGCCAATATGCGTTTATCTAGCTCTTCGTAAAGATCACTAAAATTTTCAATCGGCGTGGGTAGATTATTAGCATCGCCTGTCAGTTCTATGGGTAAGGGTTCTAGTTTTAAACCATCAATCCCTGCAACCGCAAAACCTTCATTCAGCAAATAATGACTCATGGTGTAACCCGCTGGACCTAAACCAACGACTAGCGCGTTTTTGCCATTATAAGGCAACATCACGGGACGCTTGGCATTGAGCGGATTCCATCGCGTCAATAAACTGTAAATTTCAAAACCATAAGGCATGAACAGTACGTCAGTTAAGACGTTGGTTTCAATTTGGGGAATATCAACAGGATCGGTTTTTTGATAAATACAGCCTTTCATACATTCGTTACAAATTCGATGCCCCGTACCAGGACACATCGGATTGTCGATGATGATAATAGCTAACGCGCCGATGTTATCGCCGTTGCGTTTAACGAGGTTCATTTCAGAAATTTTTTCATCCAGCGGACAGCCAATGGTAGTCACGCCTAAGGAATCAATTTTGAAAGTATTGGTTTTTTTGTTTTTCATGCCTTTTGAGCAAGAATCGGTATCACGTTCGTGGCAATAGATACAATGATTGATCTCGGACAAAGATTGTCGCCCGTTAAAACGTGGATCAGTCAATTTAAAGCCATCACGACGGCGGCGATGTTCAAGACTGCCCATCCACGCGGTGAATTCACCACGGTCTACAGTTTCATGGGCAACTAAAGCGGCGAAATCGCGTTTTTCAGGCAATTTGAAACTCAACCAATCGGCAACCACATCGTTATCTTGTTGAGCAATAAAGCTCCAGCGATTGACGATGTCCATTAAATAGGCGACAAATTCACTGTCTTCGAGTGTTAATCCGTCTTTGAATTCTTCGGCGGCGGTTTCATCAGCAATTAATTTAGCGCGTAACGCGGCAACTTGTTCATCGGCATTGACATAATCACTGACTTTGCCTTTCGCCAACAATTTGTAATGACTCGCTAAAACGCCAATAACTGCGCCCACTCGTGCCACGCGATGTTCAGCATCTTCGTCTAAATTGGCTTCTGGAAATCCCGCAGCAATCAGTAAATCAAAACGATTGAGTATGTCTGGAATTTTCCATTCAGTGGTATCCACACCTTTAAATACCACGCCCAATTTTTCGATCACTTCATTTTTATAAGTAAAAATAGTGTCGATTTCGTCTTTAATTGCGCGGCTTTGCGCTTGGTGTTCATCGGAAATATTAAATAATTTTGCGACAAATTTTCCAAGATATGGCGCGACATCAACCAATAATTGTGAGGTTGCTTCGGGGGTTAAATCCACGCCTTGGGTTTGTCGATAAGCGGCAAATCGTGCATATAAATCTGCATCATGATAGTGAATTGATTCATCAAAAACCGTTGATAAATCGTTGAGTCGATCGGCATCATATAAATCAGGGTAACTGAAATTAGCTATGCCAAGAGTAAGATTGTTTTGTGTCATAGATTTGTGTGAGTTGAGGTTAAAGGATTATTGTATTCGTTATTAGCACTCGCGTCTTAAAACGGGTGATAATTTGTATTGATGGTTAACGGTGAAAAATACGTTAATTTTACTTCTAAATGGGCAAGCTCGTATTATCTCATTCTCTTAGGATTTAAGTGGCTATTTTCTGCGTCGATTAACTCCCGAATATCCTCATTGTGACACGTTGTCACGCGGTAATTTGCCACATTTTCACGATATCTATTATTCGCTAGACTATAAACAACTCATAAGCCCCCCTTTTTATGAGATAACCCACACATCGATAACTTGGAGATAAAAATGAAAAAAGGTAACTTAATTATGCTGGTCGCGGCTGTATTAACACTATTAGTCACTGTTTTCAAAATCAGTAATGCTGAAGATAACAAAACGGTTGCGTGGTATTCTGCGAATATAAAAGTAGCTCAAGCCAAAAATAAAGAATGCTATGATAATCCCAGTATAAAATCTTCACCCGACTGTTTAAACGCGCAACACGCCTTGGAAATTAGTTTTGGTCTTCCATCAAAATAATTTACCCACTCTAGCTAGCTAGTTCCCCACAACGCCTTGCTAACAAAATCAAGGCGTTGCTCCCTAAAGCTCAATTGCTAAAAAATGCTGTTCAGCATAAACTTATGCGCAATGTATTTATACGCAGTAACTTTGGTTTATGGAGTCGTTAATGTCGAGTGTTTTTGTAAAAAATCTAAATCGGGAACAATGGATTTCTGATGCAGCGTATTATAAAGCTGTATCCAGAGGCTTTGATCCTTACTATGAATTAAGTGACTGGCTAGCAGCAGAGCAAGATTATTTAACCATGCTGCAACTTAATGATTCCCCAAAAAATGGTACGGTAACAAAAATGGGTCTACGGCAATTAGCAAAACGATTGGCTAAATAATTAGTCAAATAAAGTATGGTCAATACTAGCCAAACAGGGACGTTAGGCATAGACTAGCACATTCACCTTACTGGGTTGCTGGAGCAGTTTATGTTAAGTGCTTTTGTAAAAAATATAAATCGCCACCAATGGATTTGTGAGGCGGCGTATTATAGAGCGATGGCGAGAGGCTTTGATCCTCGTCACGAATTAGATGACTGGCTAGCCGCAGAGTCAGATTATTTAACCATGCTAATCGATTTGCAACTTCATGTACTTGAAGAAGATGGCACGGTAACAAAAATGGGTTTACGGCAAATTGCTGAATCTGTGGGGGTGGAGCATCCAGAACTAATGCACTCTGAACTTATGCTGATCCGTGCTATTCAAGAAGCGAGTCATCATTACCCCTGTTTTAAATCTGAAAACTCCGAGTCTTGTAAAGAAATGGTAGACTGCCAATGGTTGGAAAAATGCCGAAAGATAGTCGCAACTTGGCATCGATAAATAAGTGTTTATTCTGCTTGGGTCGCATTCCACGCAGTTTGTAATAAATCCTGACATTGCTGTTCAAAATCCTCATTCAATATCAAGCCCACATCGGCTACCTTGCCATACAGTAGTTTGAGTTCAGGTTCATAATCTTGTGTTATCGCATGAATTAATCGATCTTTTGCAGCATCTAAGGGCGATTTACTGGCACGAGTGCTACGCGCTAAGATATGGCTTTGTTGAATATAGGCAAACGCCGCTTCGACAAAAAACGCATTGTGTTGTTGCAAGCCTTTTTGATAAATACTCAACCATGTTAGCAAGTGCTTTCTATTGACTACCTCAGTCGGCAATATTAAATCTTTATCGGCACTCAATAAATGTGTGGTTTGCGGCTCAACATGATGGCTAATGAGGTGATGCAATAAGGCGGCGATAAAATCTTTACCTTTTAAATCCGCATAACGATACAACAACCGCCCGTTTTCATAACGATGACTGAGTTTGCCCACCAACCGATACGATTCAATTTTTATATCAATCGGCAAATCATCCAAATGCTCACCTAAATTTTTCAGTCTGATTTGCTCGACAAATTCATTAATTACTTGTTGTTGACGATTAAACGCTAACTCGCCTGCCACACCCGACAACCAACGTCCTTGTGCCTGCATTTTTTGTACAGAAACTTTGCCTCCGCTTAATTCGGTTTCTATCCAGTCTTGATAAATGCTGTACCCCGCTAATTTATCGATGACAAACGGTTCGCGCTCTTCGGCTTTGGCTTCCAAACTGTTAAAACGCACTCCAACTTGGCGATTGATAAAATATTTTTGTGGATGGCGAAAAAAATTAAACAAATCATTGAGATCAATCACCTGTTCAGTTTCCGTTTCCAGCTTACACGGCGAAAAAGTAATCACGGATTTAGTACTCGTAATTGCCAGTGCTGTGGCTAAATCGCTAGGCGAATAATTAATTAGTTTGTCTGAACTACCATCAAAATAGCGGGTGCTAAACGCTTGTAACGGTTCTTTGATAGTCGGATTGGGTAGCGTGTAACTGTCTTGTAACACTTCCAGCAATTCACTGATAATCACCGACGGCGGAATGGTATTATTTTGACTAATCGACTGCCCAATATAGGTCATAATCAAGCGTTGCCGTGCCGATAATAAAATTTCTAAAAACTGATAGCGGTCATCGGCACGGTGAGAGCGGTCGCCTTTACGAAAATGTTGGCTTAATAAATCAAAGGTGGGATTGCGGTCTATTTTAGGAAATTCGCCGTCATTCATTCCTAACAGTGCGATGACTTTAAAGGGAATAGAACGCATCGGTAGCATCGAACAAAAAGTCAGTTGTCCACGCAAAAAACCGTTCGATGATTTACGCTCAGACACCGTGCCTTCCATCCAACTGACGATGACTTGTAATTCCACCGTGTCATGATGCACGCTGGCAACATCGGCAGATAATTCAGCCAATAATTCTTTAAGTTGTTGCCGTTCAATCGGGTCTACGTTCACTAGCAACTGGTCGGCATAATAATTCAGTTGGTTGTGCCAGTTTTTCAGGGTTTTAGGTTGTTTTAATTCCACACTGGCTTTAAACAGCAGGTTCATAAAATCGCATAAGCCCCCCAATGCGGATGCAGACGCACCTTCAATCTCTTTATAAGGCAACACACCATCGACAAACTGCGCATCACTGCCCACTGCATAGCCCATTAGCAATCTATCCAACATCGCTTGCCAAGTGTTTTCAGTCAATTCTGGTAAACCCAAGGCTTTTTTATGCTGTGCAGATTTTCCCCAGCGTACATGAGTGACCGTTATCCAATGCTTGATTAACTCTACATCCGCTTCCGATAAGCCAAAGCTAGGATAAACCACCGCCTGTTCTAATAAATCCAACACTGTTTGCCAACCAAAACGGCTTTGACTAACGCTTAAAAAACGAATAAACGCATCCAGCGCGTGATTGCTTAACCGTAAACTACGGTCAGCAATCGCGTGTTGAATATCGCTAAACACCGCACTGATAAATGACTCATAGTCCTGAATATCGGGCGCAATAACGACTATATCACGCAACTGTAAGCTGGAATCTTGTTCCAGCGCGTGTAATAACTGATTTTTTAACACCTCCACTTCACGCATCCGCGAATGGCAGGAATGAATGCTAATGGAATTATCGGCTTGTAGCGTTAAGCGTGTCTCTACGGCATTATTTAAAATATCGTTTTGTAAGTGTTGCAGATTATTTAGCGGCTCTTCATTTTCCTCAAAACTTTCCAGCTCAACGCTAAAACTAATCTCATCTTCCAATAAAATTGCCTGAAACTCTCGCCCTTGCTGCCCTAAGGTTGATAATAATGGATGCCCAATAAAGCTTTCTTCATTAACGATACGTTGTCGTTTCGTGTCTATATCCGCCCAAAAATCATTGGATGGATTAAGTAAAAATAAATGTAACTGGCAATGTTTAGATAAGCCTTCCAAATACTTTAAAAAAAGCGGCGGCATGGTGTTGACACCAAAAATACAAATCCTCTCAGGCAATTGCACACTAAATGCCCCTTCCTCGGCTTTATTCAATTTATCAATGACTTGTAGCCACAATGAACCACGGTGTTTGTTCCCTGTTTGCTGAGTCACTTGTCGCCACAAAGCTTTTTGCCAGCGTTCGGTTGCCGTGTGATACAGAGTTTTATTCGCTTGCCAAGCGGCTATCATGTCAGGACGCATAATTTGATATTGGTCAAATACCTTTGCCACTTGCAACGCCAGTTGATAGCGTTTTAAGGCAATCGAATCGCCTGATAAATAGTGTTTTAACGGCAATAAATCCTCGTTATCCAACTGCCGCAATAAGGCTTCTAACCGCCACAACATTAAATGCCTGTCAAACGCGGCATCATTCAAATGACTATCAATTTTTTCAGCTAAGGAACTGAAAAATTTTCCTGGGAACAAAAACTCATAATTGCCCCACACTTTAAATTCATTGGCTAATTGCTGTGATAGCCAACGCTCCATGCCCTGACTTTGAATCAAAAACAGCTCTTTTTTAAATGGCGAACTCAAGGGCGCATTGCTAATCACCGCTGTTAAATGAGCGACTAGATTTTCAGTGCGGTTGGAACTGTGCAGAATGAACATGAGCAAAGGTTCAGCATAAAGGGAGTTAGCGCATTATAATTGCTAACAGACTTTGACGTAGAAGCGAATGAATAATGACTAAAATTGGCGTGAGTGTATTTTTCTTGGTGTTGCTGTGGTCGGCAATAAATCCTAAAGACTATCTAACATGGTTGATGGAAACCTTGCCCGCTATGATGGGTTTTATCGTTTTGCTAATGACACGAAAATGCTTTCCACTGACAGGTTTGCTGTATAGCTTAATCCTGATTCACTGCATTATTCTGATGATAGGCGGACATTATACTTATGCCGAAGTACCGTTATTTGATTGGCTAAAAGACAATGGCATTTTTGCGCGTAATAATTACGATAAAGTCGGGCATTTTGCCCAAGGTTTTGTCCCTGCCATGATTGCCAGAGAAATTGTTATCAGAAACCAAGTACTACATCGACAGCAGTGGCTAAACTTTTTTGTCGTCTGTGTCTGTCTCGCCATCAGCGCGTTTTATGAGCTGATTGAATGGTTGGTAGCGTTATTAATCGGACAAAATGCAGACGCTTTTTTAGGCACACAAGGCTATATTTGGGATACACAATCGGATATGGCTTACGCTTTATTGGGTTCAATAGTGGCACTATTCAGTTTATCACGCTTACATGATCTAGCGATTAAACGCTTAGAAAAATAAATTCTTGGTGATGAAATTGTACGCATAGCTAATTTTCCTCTGCTACCCCTTAATGATTAGGGGTAAACTAGCGGTATATTTTCAGTTTTTCATTCATCTAAGAGGTCGTTTTATGCACAATCAGCAAACACTTACCATTGATGGCAACCAAGCGGCGGCGAGTATCGCGCACAAACTCAATGAAGTTATTGCCATTTATCCGATAACGCCGTCATCCAATATGGGTGAATGGGCAGATGAGTGGTCAGCAAAAGGACAGGTTAATTTGTGGGGGACAGTGCCGCAAGTCATTGAAATGCAAAGTGAAGCAGGGGTAGCGGGTGCAATACATGGCGCGTTACAAGCGGGTTCTTTAGCAACCACCTTCACCGCCTCACAAGGTTTATTATTGATGTTGCCCAATATGTACAAAATTGCGGGCGAATTATCACCTGCGGTATTTCATATTGCGGCGCGTTCTTTGGCGTGTCAGGGCTTGTCTATTTTTGGCGATCACAGTGATGTGATGTCAGCACGGATGACAGGCTTTGCCATGTTATGTTCCAACTCACCGCAAGAAGCAATGGATTTTGCTCTGATTGCTCATGCGGCAACCTTAGAAAGTCGTGTACCGTTCATGCACTTTTTTGATGGTTTTAGAACCTCGCATGAAGTAGCAAAAATTGTCGATATTAGTGATGACGTGATACGCGCCATGATTAATGAGGATTGGGTAACAGCACATCGTAGCCGTGCGTTAACCCCTAATAATCCTGTATTACGCGGCACAGCACAAAATCCAGACGTGTATTTTCAGGCACGCGAAACGGTGAATGCGTTTTATAACGCCTTGCCTGCTATTGTTCAAGCTACCATGAACCGTTTTGCTGAACTCACAGGTCGGCAGTATCGTTTGTTTGATTATATCGGTGCAGAAAACGCCGAGCGCGTGATTGTTATCATGGGTTCAGGTGCGACAGCCGTGGAAGAAACGCTGAACTATCTGAATGCCCACGGTGAATCAGTGGGCGTGTTGATTGTCCGTTTATATCGTCCATTGGATGCTAAGACACTATTAGCTGCACTACCTGCCTCGGTTCGTAAAATTGCGGTATTAGATCGTACTAAAGAACCAGGTGCAGACGGCGAACCGCTCTATAAAGATATATTGGGCGCGATTGCTCAAGATTTTATTAGCGGCGGCGCGAAGTTTCCGACCTTGCCAAAAATAGTCGGTGGTCGTTATGGTTTGTCATCTAAAGAGTTCACTCCTGCGATGATTAAAGCGGTTTATGATGAACTGAAAAAAGACCAACCTAAAAATGATTTCACTATCGGTATTTATGATGATGTCACTCACACCAGTTTAGACTGGGATACTAATTTTCGCACGGGTGCTAATGCGGATACTATTCAAGCCATGTTTTACGGTTTGGGTAGTGACGGCACAGTGGGCGCGAATAAAAACACCATCAAAATTATCGGTGAAGATACCGATTTAAATGCTCAAGGTTATTTTGTTTATGACTCAAAAAAATCAGGCGCGGTCACAGTGTCGCATTTGCGTTTTGGTAAGAATCCGATTCAATCCAGCTATTTAATCGGTGAAAACGATGCCAATTTTATTGGTTGTCATCAAACTATTTTTCTACAGCGTTACAATATGCTCGATAACGCGGCAGACAATGCGGTGTTTTTGCTGAATTCTCCAGAACCAGCGGATAAAGTCTGGGATTCATTACCCGCTAAAATGCAGCAACAAATGTTGGCGAAAAATATTCGTTTTTATGTGATTGACGGTTATGCAGTCGCTGAAAAAACGGGCATGGGTAAGCGTATTAACACCATCATGCAAACCTGTTTCTTTGCAATTTCTGGCGTGTTACCACAAGACCAAGCGATAGCCGCGATTAAACACGCAGTAGAAAAAACCTATGGTAAAAAAGGTCAACGCATCGTCGAATTGAATTTTCAGGCAATTGATGAAACGCTGGCGAGCTTGAATTCTGTGCCATTGCCTATTCAAGTCAGTAGCACGTTTGATATAGTTTCTGTGATTAAAGACACCGCACCTGAGTTTGTTAAACGAGTCACAGGTGAAATTATCGCAGGGCGGGGGGATTTATTACCCGTCAGTGCAATGCCAATTGATGGCACATTCCCAGTCGGTACAGCGGCGTTTGAAAAACGTAATCTTGCTTTAGAAATTCCTGTATTGGAAACCGATTTATGTACCCAATGCGGTAAGTGTGCGATGGTTTGCCCTCATGCCGCGATTCGTAGCAAAATTTATCCGACTGAATTATTAGCGGATGCTCCTGCCACCTTTAAACACGCGGCCATGTTAGGCAAAGATTTTCCTGCGGGTTTGTCGATGACTTATCAAGTCGCGCCAGAAGATTGCACAGGCTGTACCTTATGCGTCGATATTTGCCCGATTCGTGATAAATCCAACGCTAGTCGTAAAGCTTTAAACATGAGTCCACAACCTGCGTTGCTGGAAGCTGAGCGCGAAAATTGGGATTTCTTTTTAAATATCCCCGAATACGATAGAACAAAGTTAAAAACCAACACCATTAAAGGCGTGATGGTTCTGCAACCGTTATTTGAATTTTCTGGCGCGTGTGTCGGTTGCGGTGAAACCCCGTATTTAAAACTGGCTTCGCAATTATTTGGTGATCGTATGGTGATTGCTAATGCCACAGGCTGTTCATCGATTTATGGCGGTAATTTACCGACTACGCCTTGGACTAAAAACGCCGAAGGTCGTGGCCCAGCATGGAATAACTCCTTATTTGAAGACAATGCCGAATTTGGTTTAGGAATGCGGGTGTCTATTGACAAGCACGCAGAACAAGCCAGTGAATTATTAGCGTCATTGAGTGACTCGCTGAATGGTGAATTGGTTGATGCGATTTTAAATGCTGACCAATCCAATGAAGTGGGCATTCATGAGCAACGCGAACGCGTGGCAGAACTCAAACAAGCACTCAGCAACACGACAACTCCAGCCGCCAAAATGCTAACCCAGCTTGCCGACAATCTATGCAAAAAAAGCGTCTGGATTATCGGTGGGGATGGTTGGGCGTATGACATCGGTTTTGGTGGTGTTGACCACGTTCTTGCCAGTGGTCGCAATGTCAATATTTTAGTGCTAGACACCGAAGTGTATTCCAACACAGGCGGACAAACTTCAAAATCCACACCCTTAGGCGCAGTCGCTAAATTCTCCGCTGGCGGTAAAGCCACTGCGAAAAAAGACCTAGCCTTATTGGCAATGGATTACGCTAATGTCTATGTGGCGCATATTGCCTATGCAGGTAAAGATGTACAAACTCTGAATGCGTTTATCGAAGCCGAAGCCCATGATGGCCCATCGATTATTATTGCTTACGCGCCTTGTATTGCACACGGTGTGGACTTGTCCAACAACCACCGCCAACAAAATCTAGCGGTAAAAAGTGGGCATTGGCCGTTGTTCCGTTTCAATCCTAACAAAATCAAACTGGGTAAAAATCCAATGCAGTTGGATTCCGCTGAACCATCGATTCCGTACCGCGATTTTGTCAAAACAGAAACCCGTTTCAGTATGCTCTGGCAAAGTCATCCCGAAGATGCGGAACGCTTTTTAGCACAAGCGCAACAAGATGTAAAAAATCGCTATCACTATTACAAACAACTGTCCGAACTGGACTGGAATGAAACCACCAGTGTCTCGGCAATCAAAGTCCAATTAAAAACTGACAGTGCAAAGGAGCAAAACAATGGTTGATTTAATGACTACTTACCTCGGTTTAAAACTGGCGCATCCATTAGTACCGTCCTCATCACCGTTTAGTAAAGATGCCGATAGTGCCAAACGTTTGGAAGATGCAGGCGCGTCTGCCATTGTCATGCACTCTTTATTTGAAGAAAAAATCGAATCCGAAGCGCAACAAATGGATAGATTCTTTTTTCAACAAGCACTAGGCACAGGTGAAGCCGATTCGTTTCATCCTGTCCCCCATAACATTAAATCTTATCAAGAACAGTATTTAGAAAATCTACGAGCTGTTAAATCCAGCCTAGATATTCCTGTGATTGCCAGTTTAAACGGTTCATCATTAAGTGGCTGGATAGACTACAGCACTCACTTACAACAAGCGGGAGCGGATGCACTGGAATTAAACATCTACCATCTTGCTGCTAATGTTAACGATAGTAGCGAAGTTGTCGAAAATAATTATGTGGAAATTTTGCAGGCGATAAAAAAGCACGTCGGCATCCCGATTACCATGAAATTGTCGCCACAATTTAGCTCGCCTGTGCATTTTATTAAACGCTTAGAAACGGCTGGCGCGAATGGGGTAGCGATTTTTAACCGCTTTTATCAGCCTGATATAGACTTGGAAACGCTGGATGTTATTCCCAAACTGGAACTATCTACTGCGTCAGAAGCTTTATTACGCGTGCGCTGGACGGCGTTATTATATGGACGCGCTAATCTATCATTGGCAGTCACAGGCGGATTTCATCAAACTGATGATGTCATTAAAGCCTTGTTAGCAGGTGCGGATGTGGTGCATTTATGCAGTGTGTTATTAAAAGAAGGCACTGGACGACTCACGCAAATGCGCGATGAGTTAGAACAGTGGCTGGTTGAACATGAATACGAGTCCATACAGCAACTCAAAGGCAGTGTCAGCCAACAACACGCCATTGATCCCAGTGCCTATGAACGGGCAAATTATGTGCAGGTGTTAGATAGTTACAGCAGTCCGAAAGGCGTGTTGCGGTAATTACAGACGTTTTTAGGCGGTGAACAGTAGGGGCGGATTAATCCGCCCCTACTGTTTTCTATAACTAAAGCACAATAAAATGATGCTATTCGTGGTGAGCAAAGTGCGGGTCAAGGTATTACCAAGAAACATCCGCTGTTTGACGTAATTTTTTGTATTTTTCAACACTCATAATCTATTGATTTTTAAATACAAAAAAGCTGTTTCTTGATGGCTTATCGAACCACATTACAACCTCACAATCAAAACGTTGCGACGGAGTAATATCCCCCCGTCGCGCTTCGTAGACCCTTGCCAAGGGTGGTCGGTTGCTCAATGCCGTGTAAAGTTTCCATCCCTGTGCCGATTGAAATAGGTGCCTAAGCCGCCCATTTTTTCGATATAAAGACTCGAAAAGAAAAGCGGGCAAGCCTGAAATGGCTTGTTCCCAGTGATTTTTTGTCATTAACAGAGTTAATTTTTAGAGGTTATTTTTATGTTTCTTCGCATTTTATTAATGATTCCATTGCTTGTCGGTTGCGAATATTTTGAACCAGCAACCCCCTCGCAATGTGAGGCTCTTTACGATCATCTTATTGCATTGAACTATCAAAATGACCCCAAAAGTGATCCGCTAGCCAATGATTTAATGAGGTCGCTATCATCTACAGGCATTAATTTGATTTTAAGTGCGACAGGGGAAAAAGAAAAAATTGTGCGCCGTTGCACAACTATATTGACTCAAAAAGAAGCACTAAACTGTGTTGAAGCGAAAAACAAGGATGACTGGGATAAACATTGTAAATTTAGTCTTGAATAGTTTTTTTGAAGATTTGCTTTGGCATCTACGCTACTTCATATTATCTACTTTGTACTAAGCATCATGCGGGGGTTCAAATGTCTGGAGGAAAGGGTTGAGCGAGAGTGGACATTGCGGCAATCCCTGCCGCAATGACGTAAACACTAGATTTCTTATATAGAACTCAAGTTACTCAATGCGTAACTTACACAAGCAGTAGTCAACCCAGTGTGTATTGGTTTTAAGGGATGTTAGTTGGTTGGTAGGGTGCAGCTGGGGTATTGGGTTCAGCAATCACATTTCCAGCGTTTTTTCTTGCGTTGACTGAATCATGTAAACGCATATTCTTTGGAAAGCTTCTTGGATTATGAGGAGCTAGATTAAAAGGTAAGTGACTCCATGGTTTATGTGCAACACCAGTTGCTTTAGGATGAAGCGAAGCAGCGTAATCTGCATGAAAGACTACCCCCACATCTTTTAGTTTTTCTATCATCCAAACCAAGGCAATGTCAGATAATTCGCTTTCATGATCTGTAGTTGGATACCCGCCTCCGACATCGGCATGAGCCCCTGAAAAAAGCATCTGAATAACTTTTTCACGCGGTTGCCAAAGTGTAGGAGTAAAGTCATCACGTTGTTCATCAAGTGCCACAGCGTGAAAGCCAAACTCAACCTTAGCATTAAGCTCAGTGCTAGCAAATTCAAAAGGATCTATGCGATCACCTGTTAAATCGAAGACAGGAACACCTATTGCAGCAACTGTATCCCATACTCCGACAGCCTTAATGCGTGCTGAAATCAAGTCTTTTGCTTCATCAAGGTTGTCTTGAGAGATAAATGCTGGCAGGTCGGAGATGATTCTTGCTAGTAGACTGGGGGCTGATTTACTGCGGTAACGAAACCATGCCTCAGCACCACGTCGATAGGCTAATTCTTGATCTTTGGTAATCTCCGTGCTTAACAGACCTTGTGAGGTAATAAGACCTGCTAATGCGCGGGCTGTATACGCGCCTCGACTAAAGCCAACGATGTATATGTTATCGCCTTGTTCATAGTTTCTGGATATGAACGTATAGCCGCGTACAATTCGTGAAATGAGACCAGAACCAAAAGCACCACCCATCAATTTAATGATTGGATTGCGAGTATCACCAACGCCATGAATATATTTTGCTATTTGTCGAACACCGTTTGTGGTCAGTTCTTTTTCTTGCTCATCACCAAATCGTATGGAATCTGGGGAGATAGAGCCATCAAGAGATAGAAATAACTTGAAAACATTAGTGGGGTCTGGAGTGTGATCGTTGTTTTCGTCCTGACGTGGATTATTCCAAGTCCCGTCAGCACAAAAAATAATATTTTTGGACATAAAAAAACTCCTTCAAAAAAGCTTGATATGTATTTGAACATCTAAATTGGGTGTCGCGTATCGCACCCAAATAGACTGTGGTGTTATGCTAGCTACTATAGAAATAGCCAGTTCATTGAGTTAAGTTTACGGAACTCAACTTGTCGGCAGTCTAATACTTTGGCTAAATAAAGCAAAGTATTTGTGCTAAAGAGTATTTACATTTTTTCATCACATAATCCATAACACCACCGACTGCATTGAATGGCTTAACTTAATGGCAGTGATGCGTAATCTACTCAATTATCCGCCGCACTATCAATATAAACATCGATCGGATTTTCAGGCACGATAGTCGCCACAGGCAAATCCGCACCCGCTCGCCACGCTTTTACAGCGTCTTGTTTGTTCGCACCTGTAATCAAAAACAATAATTGCTGGGTGTTGCTTAAGGCTTTGGCACTTAACGAAACCCGTTCAGGTGGTGGTTTAGGGGAGTTATAAACCGCGTGGGCTAATTCGTTTTCATCATGATGATGGTTGGGAAATAAGCTGGCGGTATGTCCATCTTCACCCATGCCTAGCAATACCATATCGAATGGCAATGCGGGGGCAACTGTTTGTTGATACTGTTGAGCGGCTGTTTCGGGATTCAGTTCCGCAGGAATGGTAAAAATTTGTTCACGCGGAATGGCGACTTTATTCAAAAACGCCTGTTCAGCCATTAAACTATTTCTATTAGGATGATTAACAGGCAAACAGCGTTCATCACCGTAATAAATATGCCAGTTTGCCCAATCAGCTTGGGTATCAGCGAGTAAACGATAAACTTTTTCTGGAGTTGTACCGCCTGCTAACACCAGTTTAAACGCGCCACGTTCAGCGATTGCCTGTTGTGCTGCGGTTATAATATGTTGATAAACGGCGGTTGCGACCGAGTCGGCGGTATCAAAGCGATGCCAGTTGATAGAAGTTTGCATTTATTTACACTCAGGAGTTAGATTAGTACGCCAGTATTGGGCTTCTTTATCGAATAAACGACTGTCTTCAGGTCCCCATGAACCAGCGGGATAAGTGGCAATATAATCGCGTTCGGTCGCCCATGTTTGTAGGATTGGATCAACAATACGCCACGCATATTCAACTTCATCAAAACGTAAAAATAGCGAGCGGTCGCCTTTGAGTACATCCAGTAATAAATCTTCGTAAGCATCGATGGCTTGTTCGTCTTGATTACGGAAGCTAGCATCTAAGCTACTTTGACGAGTACGCATTTCTAAACCTGGTTCTTTTACAGTCATTTCAATGCGAATACATTCTTCGGGTTGTATGCCTAGAATAACCCAGTTTGGATTCATGCACTGAACGTGGGTATCGCGGAAAAACTGTAACGGTGGATGACGAAAGCAGATAGAAATCGTAGATTGCGCTTTTGCCATGCGTTTACCTGTGCGTAAATACATAGGCACACCGCGCCACCGCCAGTTATCAATATAAAGTTTCATCGAAGCATAAGTTTCAGTGACGCTGTTGGCAGGGATATGCTCTTCTTGCAAATAGCCGTTAACCTTTTCGCCGTTGACTTGCCCTTTGGAATATTGTCCACGAAATGCTTGCGCGTGTACCGCCTCTTTAGGAATGGGGCGTATGGATTTTAACACTTTAACTTTTTCGTCACGCAAGGCTTCCGCTTCCATTGAGACAGGCGGTTCCATTGTCACTAGCGTTAATAATTGCAATAAATGACTTTGCAACATATCACGCATCGCCCCTGAACCATTGTAATAATCACCGCGACTGTCTATGCCCAATTCTTCCGAATGAGTAATTTGAATATGGTCGATGTAATTGCGATTCCATAACGGTTCTAACATGACATTGGCAAAACGAAACACTAACACGTTTTGTACCATGCCTTTACCGAGATAGTGATCGATACGGTAAATTTGTTCTTCAGTCAGATAATGATTAATGCGCTTTTGTAAGGCTTGCGCACTGTCTAAATCATAGCCGAAGGGCTTTTCAATAATTACCCGTCGCCAGCCTGAATCTTCGTCTAATAAATGCTGATCACTAACCATTTCCAGCACTTTGCCAAAATCAGCAGGGCTAATGGATAAATAAAAGGCGATATTTTTGGGAAATTTATTGGCTTTGTCGTTGAGAACAGTCGCCAGATCGTTATAACATTGCTCTTGTTTTATATCACCTTGGTGATAATACAAGCGATCACAGAATCGCTGAAACACGGCTTCATCAATGGCTTCTTTGGCTTTAGCTTGAATCATGGCTCTGACTTCAGTTAGCCAGTGTTGCTGATCCCAAGGTCTGCGCCCAATGGCGAGAATTTTTGTGCCTTTTGGCAAGCGATTGGCTATATCGAGATGATACAGGGCTGGCATTAATTTAATTCGGGAGAGATTGCCAGTCGCACCAAAAATAACGTAAGTACAGGATTCTGCGTGCATAATGTTTAAAAATGGAAGTTATAAAGGCGGTGTGTGGGCGGATTCATTCAACGACACCAATGAATTCGCGCCTACACAGGAATCGATTTTTGCTTAACTTAACAACAGTGATGCTAGTGTGTGAGAGCGATGTGATTCGCTCAATGTCGATAAGTAGTTACATAAAAGTTTTTCGATACTGGAGGTGCAAGCTTTGCTTGCACTCCAGCATTTTTATTTTCCTGAAATTTACTTTTGACTACTTAGTTATCTTTCTAATAGGTCTAATTTATCTTCTTTGCCATTCCATTCATCAGCGTCTGGCAGAGCCGCTTGTACTTCGGTAATCAACGGCCATAGTTTGGATAATTCGGCATTTAATTGAATGAATTGTTCTTGATCTTCTGGCACTTCATCTTCGGCGAAAATTGCACCTGCTGGACATTCTGGCTCACATAGCGTGCAGTCAATACATTCATCTGGATCAATAACTAAAAAATTAGGCCCTTCATGAAAACAATCAACAGGGCATACGTCTACGCAATCAGTAAATTTACATTTAATACAGTTTTCAGTGACTACAAATGTCATAATTATTACTCAGAAAGTGGGTGAAAGGGGTGATAATTCCAGCGACTATCTTAGCAGAAAGGCTGGAAGGATAGAACAGCATGAACGCTGATTACCATTATAATTGTTCTCCATTTATCATTCGCTTATTTTTTAAGCGGGTAAATGAAACGTCTCAATTTTTTTTGTCATAAAAGGGTAATATGTAGCCTGTTAGAATGCAAAGCTTTATCCTATCCTTATACTTTCTATGCACAATTGTAATATTCTCGTTGTTGAAGATGAAGATGCTATTCGAGCTATGTTAATCATGGTACTTGAACAAGCTAACTTTACCCCTATTGCAGTTGCTGATGCTCAAGAAGCGCAAAAAACCTTGGATGTGGCATTGCCTGATTTAATCCTGTTGGATTGGATGTTACCTGGCATCAGCGGTGTTGAATGGGCTCGGCGGTTAAAAAAAGAGCCGATGTATCGAGATATTCCCATTATTTTATTGACCGCACGCGGCGAAGAAGAAGATAAAGTACGCGGACTAGAAATTGGCGCGGATGATTATATGACTAAACCCTTTTCACCTAAGGAACTGGTGGCGCGTATTCGTGCGGTGTTGCGTCGTAGCGGCAAATTGCAGGGCGCGAGTACCATCGTGTTAGGCGATTTAACTTTAGATACCGAACAACATCGACTCAGTATTGGCGACCAACAATTGGAAGTCAGCCCTACTGAATATCGTTTAATGCAGTTTTTTATGACTCATCCCGATAAAGTCTATAGTCGTACTCAATTACTAGATCAAGTGTGGGGACGCAGTGTCTATATCGAAGAGCGCACTATTGATGTACATATTCGCCGCTTACGCAAAATTTTATCGGAATATAACCGCGAAGAATTAGTGCAGACAGTACGCGGTTTTGGTTATCGGTTTTCTTTAATAGAATGAGCATTATGGTAGTTTGGCAAAAAGAAATAACAGTAGCATTATTACTATTTGTCCTTGTCTCCATCGTAGGCGGGATTAGTGGCTGGTTTTTACATTTAACCTTGTTGCTGGTTTTAGGTCTACTGATTAATCAACTGATTCAAATCAACCGCTTTGAAAAATGGCTAAGTAAAATGTCGGGGGGCAATTATCCCAAATCATTCGGGGTATGGGAGGAAATTTATCTCCACGTTTACCGCATTAGGAAAAACAACAAAAAACGTAAAAAGAAACTCAGCAAAATGATAGATCAATTTCGTCAATCCACCGAAGCACTACCCGACGCGGCGGTGGTGTTAGGTGAGAATGACGAAATTGATTGGACGAATAAAGCGGCAAGAGATGTGTTTGGACTTCAACAATCCGATAAAGGGCAGCGCATTCCTTATTTAATTCGCTTTCCAGAATTTATTCGTTATCTCAACTCAGGCAACTATTCTGAAGCTGTCATTATCCCGTCACCCATTAATAATCATATTAGCCTCTCAGTACGCATTGTTCCCTATGGGGCAGGATTGCGTTTACTATTAGCGCAAGATGTGACCCAAATAAAAATGATGGAACGAATGCGTAGGGACTTTGTAGCCAACGTATCCCACGAACTGCGTACCCCCTTAACGGTATTGAAAGGTTATCTGGAAACCCTACAAGATATTGATGATGGGCTTTCTCCCGTATTAACTGGCTCTCTTCAACAAATGTACGGGCAAACTGAACGGATGCAGCATCTAGTTGATGACTTACTCCTATTAACCCGTCTTGAATCGCAGCAGAAAAAAGCCGTGTGTGTCAATATTCCCGAATTACTTAGCCATATTTGTCAAGAAGGCGATACGCTGTCAGGTAGACAAATTGAACTTAGCCTAGAAACTAATAACAACATCATGGGCGAAGAACAAGAACTACGCAGTGCGTTTACCAATTTACTGAGCAACGCGCTTAAATATTCGTCCGATGATTCCGTGGTTAAAGTACGCTGGTATGTAAATCAAGATGAATCCATCCTAGCCGTTGAAGACCAAGGCGAAGGTATGTCTACAAACGATATGGGACGCGTCACCGAACGCTTTTACCGTGTCGAAGTAAAACGCAGCAAAAAAATCAGCGGCACGGGTTTAGGCTTAGCGATTGTTAAGCACGTCCTTATGCGCCATGATGCCCAATTAAACATTACTAGCGAATTGGGCAAAGGTAGTTGTTTTAGTTGTCATTTTCCTGCCAAACGGATTTGCTAAGTCGTTAAACACACGGGTAAAAATGTTGGAGTGTAGGCTTTGCATCGCTGCCACCGTTAAGGAAAACCACGTCATTGCGGCAGGGAGAGTATAGCGAGGGTTCGCAAGGATAGTGTACACTCAAATACATCCCTGTGACTGGATTCCAGCGTCCATGCTGGAATGACGAGCAAACATCAGAGCTTATTCAAGCGGATTACCAATTTTATTAATGGTCAGATTACCATCTGATTCCCGTTTCACCGAGAATATACCGCCTGACGCTATGATACCAATCAGCTTGTTATGCTCTTCCACAACAAAATTCGCTGAATTGAGTCTGGAAAGATAAACTTCGGGATGCACAATTGAAATCGGTAAATTATTTCGATACAAATCCGCGAATGCCTGATTACTCTCCAGCAATTCTTTACGGACAAAAAGAAGAATATTTTGTTTTAGCCACCAGAGAATCGAATCATCATTCCAAATCTTGGGGCGAATAAAATCAAGCACTTCAAAACCACGCTCATGAAAAAGCGAATACCAATAATCAGGAAACTGCTCATTCACATGATGATGCCCACCCTGATAAGGAATCGCCGCCGAAAACAAAATAACATCCGCGTGATTAGTCAAAGAATCAACAAAATTAACAGAGGCACTTTGATCCAGGTGTTCTGCAACCTCCAGACTCATCACCATGTCAAATTTTCGCCCAAGCTCCAACGGTTTTTCCAAATCCTGCGTTGATACCAACTCGGCAGGAATTCGCAGACGGGCATTATCCGTCCACAAACCATCCACACCCCTAGTATCAGCAACACCCAACTCCCTTGCCACAGACAGCCAAGTGCCTAAACCACAACCGACATCCAAAACAGAATCAGGCTTAATAACATCGAAAACAATGCCTAATATTTTTTCGGCTGAATGGCGATTTTGTATTTCCTGAGCTTCCAGTTGCCCACCATGTAAATCCTGATAAATAAGCTCACGCTGATCGACTGCCTGATTTTCCATTTTGCTTTCCCCTAAATTAGGTTTAATTAACATCTAATGAACTTCATTAAATAACGTATCCTATAATTTCCTGTCATTATAAGGTGATTAGCTATTTGACTGCTATTGCATTAGCTAACGACTGCACACCAACAGGAAGAAAAGTATCGTCATCAGTGGCAAACAATAGATAATCACCACTCGCAGCAGCACCCTGATTCAAAAATAAATCAATGGTGAGGATTAAACGACGCATACTGGACGCATCAAAACGATGACTAGGAATCACCACGCTGGCATTAATTTTATTCATTGGTGTTTCTCAATAGCTAAAAATGTAAATTCTCTTGCTCCAAAAAGTTAAGATAACTGAAACTTTTTGCATATTATCCTCAGAAAATAGTGCTTGTGGAATTAAACGTGAACAAAATTACCATTGTAGTTGGTTCTTTATAGAACTGATAAAAAATGGGGCTTCGAGTGCTGGAAAGGAGCGCGAGCTATAATTGATGAATATTTAGCCAAACATAAGCCATCTGTGTATTTGCACCGTATTGACTATACTGGGTGAATATTATAGGACCATTGACTTAATGGCAGTACATGGCGCGTGAGAATAACAAGAAAATAACTATGAACTTAAGCCAAATAGAACTACTACGCGTACTAAGTCTCTAACCCAAAGTCATTCAGTCCTTAGAAATACCGATTGAACACGTTTTTGCTGGCTTAAAACGGATGAATTGCTTGCGTCTTTAAGAGACTTTAGCTCGATACTTAATTCTTCAATAAGTAATTTTGAAGCATTAAATTTCAAGACTAAAGCGTTGGTGGGTCTGTCCAAAGTTTCAGTAGTCATATTTCTTCTCTACTTCGTTTTTAAACGGGTTTTTAGTCGGTGGTGCTTTTTGCTGGTTTCCTGCTTGTTGCGGATCGGCATTGATAAGAAGCGTTTCAAGTGACAGGATAAACGCATCATAATCAGCAATGAATGCGTTTGTCTTATCAAGGTTCTTTTTTAGGTCTTCCGCTTCAGTCAACATTGATTTTCTAATGTTTCTTGCAGCATTTATACCGCTCTGGATTTTTTTTGTTTCGGTAGCGTCCATTTGTTTCTCTCTCATGATTTTAGGGTTGGTTTTGTTTTTACCGCTGGAATTTTAATTCTACTGTTGCACCTCCTGATCTGGCACTTGGAACGGTTTACGCGCTATTTTCAAAAACACGCGGGCTGACACAGTACATCCGCACTGCTTACAGTGTAAATAGGAGGTAAACACCATTTGTTTATGATCCTTATCCTCAAATTTCATGTTTGGTGGTCTGGCATGAGCGGTTAATGCTTCCCCGCAATCTGTACAATTAATGCGCATTTTTACCTCAACAATAAAGAATTAAACCGCTTTACGTTTTTTAACGTCATACACGCTTAAACAATCGGATACCGTCACATTCAAGCCGTGTTTAGTTTCGCCTGTCGTTTTGTCTTGCCAAGTGCTTGGCTTTAACGCGCCTGTTACCGTCAAGGCATCACCTTTTTTCAGCTTGGCTATTTTTTCAGCCGCTTCATTGAATGCAATACCTGTTATCACCATTGGGATAGGTTCACCTGTCGATACGGTCAATATGAAGTTACAGAAG
>CAIUVX010000120.1 GCA_903902705.1 uncultured Methylococcales bacterium | reverse complement strand
TGGAAAAGCTGACAGCGTTGTTCCTCACCAACCCTTGCCTAGAGCGAAGCCACCGCAAACCGCCACGGAAAAACACCTCGTCAAGGGCGTTATTGAACTTCCATAAACGACAGAAAAAACATTGTTTTTAAATGATTTTTTTCTTAACTTAATGGCAGTGAGGCGATGCCAGCGAAATAATAGATAAGGTGCTTGATAGAATTATCCAATACACAGGGTTTCATTTTGAAACTGAAGAGAAACTGATGCAGGCATTTGATTATCCGGATTCAGTGGCTCACAGAAGCGAACATAGCGACTTGGTCAACACTGCACTTACACTGCAACAGAAGCTGAGGAACGGGAATGGACACATCACAATGGAAACCATGCACTTTTTACAAGACTGGCTTCAACACCATATCCTTGGCTCAGATAAGAAATTCGCAAGCTACTTGAACGCTAAGGGTGTTCACTAAACGATGGTTTAACAGGAATCGCGGCTGGGTTGGGAAGCCAAAGTGGTACGGGCAGGCAAACGCTTCAGTTCATATGCGTTTGCCCTGCCTTATCGCCATTAACTTTTAGAGTCTTTCTTGATTTTCTTCGCCGCCTTCTTTTCCTTTGGGTTCAGTGCGGGTTTTTTCTTGTCCTCCTTATTGCTTTTCTGTTCTCTGCTCATGGTAAACGCTCCAAATAATTGATGGTTTTTCTGACAACTTATGCAAATGTGCAATAGCCAAGGATTAACTGAGAAAAACACCTCCAAATGCAATACCCCGAGCATACGCCTAATCACTAGAATGAACAACTTTATGCCATGCACTCACATATGGAGATAAGACACTAATACAGACCATCCTGAGGCTTATAACAACCACAATAATTTTTCTCGAAAATATCGTGTAATTTAGGTATCCTCAAAAACCATCCGTCACCCGTTCGAGAGAAAATGACCAAAATAATTCTAGTTGCAGCCCAAAAGGGTGGTGTGGGCAAATCCACAACCGCAGTCAATATTGCCGCCGTTTTGGCACAGCAAGGGGAAACCCCGTTACTGTTTGATGCTGACGAACAACCTACGGCAACAAATTGGTGTATTGAACGTAATATTACCTACCCTACATTTCCTAAAATAATTTATCGCCAAGATTATGGTGATATAGATTATATTTTTAATGAAATAACTGACCAGTACACCCATATCATTGTTGATGCAGCTGGTCATGATTCAGTAGAAATGCGGGCTGCAATGTCTGTATGCGATATTCTTTTAATCCCATTTAAGCCAAGTCAAGCGGACTTAGACACACTGACCCATATGGCTAAGGTTGTCAGTAAAGCAAAATTGGTTAATGACAACCTGAAAGCGTACGCTTTTTTATCAATTGCCCCAACAAACAGTAAACGCAAGGAAATTGAACAGTCAAAAGCTGCGATAAATGAATTTTCAGAGATTTCCTTACTAAATACAGTTATTCACGATAGGGCAGTCTACATTGCATCGATTTCTGATGGATTGGGTGTTGTTGAAATGCAAGGTAAATCTTCCAGCGAAATTAAAGCGAAAGAAGAAATGTTTTCTTTAGTAAAAGAGATGTTAAATGGCAATTAAATCTGTTAAGGAAAAGAATTTAACTAGAGATTCTTTTGTTGCTGAGGTCAAAGAAAAAGAAGTTTCCCAGCAATACCCAATCTGGTCTCTAGATAACCTAAAGAAGCTCAGTAACGAGCAGTTGATGGATCGCTTGGAACAAGTTGATAGTCAATCAAACCTGATAAAATGGCGTATTTTATGGACTCTTAGGCAACGTTTCCAATCAGATAAAGTGTTTGGGCAATACTTAGCTAATCTAAGAAATAGTTCTACTCACTATATTATAGCGAGTAGCCCACAAACAATAACCAAATCAATTCAAGCCGGACGTTTTTGCGAAAAGCATAAAATAACCAGCCTTGAAGAAGTTGGGTTGCGACCATCATCAATCTATGCACTCTCTCGTCCTATTTATGACGATGTTGCAGACAAGGTATTTAGTCAAGTAAAAAAGAAAAACTTATCCAATGTAGAAGTTGAACGTTTATTGGAACAAGCAAAAGCGGTATTAACCATTGAACAACCTCAGCAATCTGTTGGAATTGATTACGGACGTGATTCTATCGATCATGATGTTATCGGTAACACAACAAATTATGTTGGCATTGAACCAATATTTATTGACCCTACCGTATCTCCAACCAACAACGTAGATCCAGAATATCGAATTACCGAAGCATCTGTATATGAAAACACACAGATTACTAATGGTGAAAATATGAAGGCAGAATCTAACCACCAACGCCGCATGGCAATACTTTCTACCCTAACTCCTCTATCGCCGTTAAAGGATGAAACATCTTCAGATGAGATTCTTGCGGAACTTGCAATTATCCGGTCGATTTATGAAGGTAGTCTTGGCTTAATGGAAATTAAAAAGTGAACGTACTTGAACACAGCTTACAGAAAAAACTTGACAGGATTCAAAAGAAAGTTGAGGAACAGAGCTTATCAAAGGAAATCAAACTGCCTAACTGGCCAGATGCCAAGCGTGGTACACCCAACAGTTTTCTGAGGTCAGCTTTATTTTCTGCTATTCAAAGCAAAGATAGGGTCTTTTTGAAAGGTGTGGTTTTAGCTAGTCAGCAAGGGATTACTGTCAGATTTACCGGTGAGCAACTAAACCAAGAAGACTTAACGTTATGGGAAACATTAGTGCATCTGGCAAAAAATGAGCCATTAGGCAATGTCTGCGAGTTTACAGCTTACGATATTTTAAAAACAATGGGGCTAGGTGATGGCGGAATTGATAGAGAACGGCTACACAAAGGTATAATCCGTTTAACAGCTTGCGCTGTTGAAGTATCAATAAACGGAAGCCGCGCCTATTTCAGTTCGTTAATTGATTCTGGCGTAAAGGATGAAATAACAGGACATTATACAATACAGTTAAACCGCCAATTGATTAGGCTGTACAATCAAAACACATGGCTGGACTGGGAGCAACGAGCAAAACTAAGGAGAAAACCATTAGCACAAGCATTACATGGCTACTACAGCAGTCATAAAAACCCTCATCCGGTGAAAATTGAAACACTACATCAGTTTTCGGGAAGCAAGAATAAAAAAAATTTTGCATTCAAGCAAAAATTATCGATCGCGCTTGATGAATTAGTAAAAATAGAGTTTTTGGAAAGTTTCTCTATCGAGAACGATAGAGTTATTGTAAAACGAAAATAATACCGTGTTTAGAGATAGCTGTTTACCGTGTTTAGAGATAGCTTCCCGTGTTTAGGGATAGCTGTTTACCGTGTTTAGGGATAGCTGTTTACCGTGTTTAGGGATAGCTGTTTACCGTGTTTAGAGATATATTTTTCTCAAAAAAAAACCTCTACAAGCCTTGATATTCATGGCCTACAGCGTTTTCAAAAAATCCGCTAATCGCTTTTAATCTGTTATCTAATCTCTCTTTAATCTGTCTAACAACAAAGCTAAGTTACTTGTTGATAAGTTTTACAGGTAAGAGCAAAAAAGCTTAATTAATGAGTCGTTTTCAATTTTTACAGCTTTTTGAGTCTTATGATTCTTTGAATGCTAATTTTTTTGAGAATAGTTATGGTGAAGCCCTTCACCTAACACATTTTGAGCTGGTTTGTAATCTAGTCGTTATGTTACTCCACAGCTTCATTAGCACACTAGCAATGACTTTGTATGGCTTTACGTGTTTTATGGTAAGAAGAGCTGTTTTCTAGCTTTATGACGCATAGTTTGATGATGATAGAGATTTTACAATCTCTCAGACTGGATTTGTGCAAGTAGCCCAATGTGCACGTAGAGTCTTTTTACTCATTTTGTGACACGTAACACTTTTTTACAGTTGAAAATAATCAGAGACACATGATAATTAACCATATTTCGAATATTGTTATTATGTCTTACAGGTAAATGTAGGATTATTCGCGCGTATTATGGCGTACAAGCAGTTTTATACTTATAGTTTTTCAGATAAATAATTTCCAAAGACGCTAACAAATAAATCAGCCGACTACCGCAAAATTCTCCCTCATTTTTTGAATAACACAAATAACTTTACTCGCATCTTGCATATAATACTTGAATGTTTTTACAACTGAATCATGAAGATATTCAAATGTTTTAAAATATTTCAAGTGCGTTGATTCACGTTTGGTATTTTTCCAAAGTTTCTCAATGGGATTGTAATCAGGAGAATAGGCAGGAGAAGGTGCGCCGTCTTCAACTAGAAAAATTTTACCCTCATAATGCGCCAGTAGTTGTTTCAAGAACGCAATATAAGAGAGTCCATTGAATTTTCCCGATGTCAATCAGCGCGGGTAAAGTGTCCTCCAGCCAGACTTTTCTTGCCTTTTCATACGTTTCCTCTTCCTGGCGATCACTGATGAAATGGGATTTTTGGTAGCTTAATCCCGGTTTTTTCAATAAGCTGGGTAAGTAGTTAAGGTTGTAGCAAACAGATTGTTGAGCAAAATGAGTTCTGCAATCATGGCGCAGTTCCATATTCCACTAGCAAACCCGTGTGCTTCAGGGCCTTCAACGATCATGTCATGCAATTGTTTTTGTTGTGCTTTAGTCAGCTTTTCTTTGCGTCCACGCCCGTGGTAGTGTTTGCCCATTACCCAGACTATTCCTCCTGACATGAAACTTTAATATCCAATTGGATACGGTTTTGGCGTTGACTCCCAGCAGTTTTGCAATGTCGTTTATCCCATGCCCTTCGGCAAACCAAAGCAGTGCTGAGGCTAATCTGTAGGATTGAATATTTTTTAACTTAAGGGCTATTGGTAAGCTTGCCCGTAGTTTTTCTATTAGTGTTTTTGAAAAGGTTAGTTTTGCCACTGGTATGCTTAATTTAAAGGTTAAAAATGGGCTTATTCTAAAATACTTTTTGTCGCGTTTTTTTAACTTTGGAAATTAAATTTATGAAAGTCTATATGACTGGGAATGATTCCTTCGACTTACTAATAACCCAAACTCAGCAGTTACAAACCACCTTAAATCAAGTTGGGGCGTATATCTATATTAAGGATATGCAAGGTTGTTATACCTTTGCCAATAAACTAGTGTGTGACCTGTTTGGCTATCCACTGAATGAAGTCGTGGGATTTACGGATGAAAAATTCTTCGATCTTTCTATCTGCAACCAACTACGTTTGCATGATCGTCAAGTTCTTGACTTAGGTGAGCGCATCGAATCTGAAGAAACTAATATCATCGCAGCAACGGGAGAAACACGGACTTATTGGACAGTTAAAAGCCCGTGGAGAGATGCTGATGGCAAAATCACTGGAATGTACGGTCTCTCGACAGACATAACTGAGCACCGCAAGCTGGAAATGCTGGTACAGGAGCAGAAACTCCTTCTCGATACGATATTGAACAACATCGATTCGTATGTATACATGAAGGATTATGAGCGTCGCTATCTTTATGTAAACGAAAAAACAGCAACTCTTTTTGGTGTGCCGAGAGCAGCAATTCAGAGCATATCAACCCAGCCAAAAAAAACAATAGATTACGATGAAATGAAATTATATTCGTCCAGCTATTTTAGTTAGACGAGAATAGGCGGTTTTTTATTTATTTTACTTTTTAAATGTAC
>CAIUVX010000119.1 GCA_903902705.1 uncultured Methylococcales bacterium | reverse complement strand
TAAAATCTTTCCTTGTCTAACCCTGTCGCTGACCTCCACTGTCTTTCTGTTTTTAAATCACTGGTTGTTATTTTCATCTGGCTTTTTAATGTGTTTTAATATGGCAGTATTTTATCTCTAATCTGACGCATCAAGTCTAATGATTGCTGATTCATTGACGCATCTTGCAGATTCAAAGTTTAAAGAACCATCATTATTGACATCTCTAATACCAATATAGGGAAAACCACCTCCGCTTTCATCTAAACTTGGTGCTCTATGGTCTGGTTGAGGATCTATTACAGTACAAATTCTTTGTAGTTTTATTACATCCCAATGCTCAGGCACACCCCCCAACCATTCAACCCCCGAATCTTTATAACGAGCATACGATTTAAACTTCACGCGCTAACCTCATAAATGGCAGTCATAGCAAATAACAGGAGTCCAATAGCTTTAGCTATTGGCTGTAAAACAGCTAAAGCTGTTTTACTCCTAATAGCTAATGCTTGATAACTGGAATAAGTCTGATATTTCATAATATTGATTATTTAAAGTTCTGCCGTTGTGTTATCTGTGTAATCATTTTTTATTTTTGTCTCATCAAAAAGCAATAAAACCCGAATGGTAACACCATCGGGAATACAATCTGGAAGTCGAATGGTGTGTTGAAATGGGATTGCTTCAAACTCTATGACTTGTGAGATTTTTACATTTTGGTCGCTGCGTTTTTCGTTCATAGTTTCAGTCACTTTGGTTTGTGTCCTATTTAACAAGTTTGTTTTATGATGAAATTGAACGGGCAATTTCAATATCTTTGCGTAACCAATCATTAATTAATACGCGCATTTTTTCAGGGTTAAAATCACATTTTTGATTGAGATAATCTAAAATATCTTGATCTAATATTAACGGTTCTGATTTAGGCGCAAGCTCTTGATATTGTTTCATCTGCTCATCGGTAAAAGCTCCGCAACTGTGTAAATCCACAGCCGTTTCATAAATAGCATTTAAAATTGGGCTAGCTTTCTTTTTTTTCATGGACTATCTCCAACAACATTTTATCTTTTAATGAATTGAGTAATTCTTGCTCAGAGATTTGTAATAAATCTACGGACAATTGTTTTAAAAACTTCAATTCTTTTTCGTTAATATTATCACGTTGATTTTTTTCAAATCCCACTATAAAAAACCAACGGTCATTTTTATTAGTGGCACAATGTTCTGACACTGCCACTTTTGCCACGATTAGGTAATGCAATGCGTTTTTTGAAAACTCCACCGCCTAAATCTACATCACACAAGCCGCGTTCCATTTCAGCAACGGCATTTAACAGCAGTTCATCAGGCAAGTCTGTTTTTTGCATCCAACGTTGGAAATTACGGGTTTTAAAGATACGAGTTTTCATAAACGTTATTCTGCTACTTCTTTTAACATGGCGGCAATCCGCGCTTCACTGGCTTTTAAATCGGCATCAATGTCATGCAAGGCACGCGGCCGGCGTGTACTGATAAAAATAACGGTTAAAGTTGATTTCATAACCGACTATGCCTATTTTTCCGTCCAGTTCGTCGCACTTGCTGTCATCAATCCACGCATCGGGAACGTGTGGTAAGACTTCACGCTGAAAATAGTCGTTAATGTTTTGTGAGAGCGGTACATTTTTGGTGTCGCGCAAATCGGCATCGGCTTCGGGTTTGCCGTGTTTGTCGGTGCAGCTATCAGCGGTTTCTGAGGGCTTTCTCACACATTTTTCAATGACTTTCCAGTGTGTTTCTTTGAGTTTTTTAGCCGCCACTAACTCAGCAAACGCAAGGCGAAACGTATCGCGGTTTATGATTTGGCTGTGTTGCTCACGACACGCACGCGCCATGTTATTCAGCACGGTTAAAACCTCCGTTTGTAAGTCGTCATCCCACGATTGAAAGCTTTTGTTGTCTTGTAGTTGCTGAATGCTTTGTTCATCACCATCAAACATAAAACGGTAAGGACGCTCAATGGTGATACGGCGATAACCAAACTCGGTACTGTTGAAAATTTTGCACAGTTCAGATTCACTAAAGCGGTCGTAGTCCTGCACGATGTTCTTAATCTGTTCATCGGATAAATAGCGGCGTTTACTGCCTTCTGATTTACGCATGGCTGTCCAAGTGTTGCTGAGGTTAATCAGTTGCACTTTGCCTTGCCGTTCGGGAGCTTTATGGTTGTTCAGTATCCAAATGTATGTACCTATGCCTGTGTTAAAAAACATATCGTTAGGCAAGGAAAAAATCGCTTCAATGGTGTCGTGTTCCAGTAACCAGCGGCGAATTTCTGATTCACCTGAACCCGCGCCACCATTAAATAACGGTGAACCCGATAGCACGATACCCACACGCCCGCCGCCTTTTTCTGGGGTTTCCATTTTTGCAACCAGCGTTTGTAAAAACAACATTGAACCATCGTTAATACGCGGTAGCCCTGCGCCAAAGCGTCCTAATTCGCCAAGTTCTTTACGTTCTTGTAGCACCGCTTTTTGGTCTTTTTCCCACGGAAAACCAAACGGCGGATTGGCTAAGCCATAATGAAATTTATTGCCTTGCAATTGGTCGCTGGATAAGGTGCTACCTTGTTTGATATTATTGGTTTCACAGCCTTGTATCATCATGGCTATCATTGCCATTGCGTGAGTTTCTGGGTTTAATTCTTGACCGAAGGGGACAATATTCGCCTGTGGGTTGAGTTCTTTGATTTGTTTAATGGCATCGGACAAAAACCCCGCAATACCACAGGCAGGATCATAAATGTTACGCGCCTTTTTGGTAAAAATATCTGCATCGTTGTGTATTACTAGCTTAGTGACCAGACGCACGACATCACTGGGAGTCATAAATTCGCCCGCTTTATCGTTGACCGATATACCGAATTTGCGTATTAAATGTTCGTAAGCATTGCTCAGAACCCGTTCTGAGACCACATCAGGATGTAAGTCAATTGCAGCAAAGTCACTGACCAGTCGAGACAGTAACTTGGCTCTATCCAGCCTAATCAGGGTATTGGCAAAATCAAATTCTTTAAAAATAACGCTGACATTGTCAGAAAATTGCGAGATGTAATCTTCGAGATTTTTGCGGGTGTCGGTCGCGCCTAATGAGGCTAAGGTGTGTTTACTGGTGTTGTAAAACGAATAACCCGATATGTGTGGCAAAATCGCGGGCAAATCAATACCAGAGTCTTGTTCTTTCAAGCATTCGGCTGTAACCACTTCTCTAGTGGGTTCTAAGACACATTCCAATCGCCGTAACAGCAATAAAGGTAACATGACGCGGGCAAAGTCAGTGTGTTGAAAATCGCCCCATAAGACATCAGCAATTTTCCAAATAAAATCTGATAGTGTCGTGCTGTTGCTGGTTTTTAGCTGTTCAGCCATTAATGCGCTCCTTGTGATGTTGTTTTTGATTCCTCAGCTTAGCATTCGGACTTTAGTGGCATTATAATCGTAATCATCATTCACAAGCCGTGAATCCCTGTTTTTTCCTGTTAGTTCATAGCAAGCATTTCATTGAACCCTAAATACAGGGCGTTTAATAGTGCTAAGTTGTTTTCAAAGTGATGTCCATCTTGTCGGTTAGTCATGGCTTCAACTAAGCGATAGTGTTTTTGTTCACCTGTTTCTGTGCTTAAAATCTCATGTAGCACTTGTTTGGTTGGTTCTGAAACGATACTGGCAATGTCTCTGCCTAGCAGTCTTGCGCCTGCTGGTTCAAAATCAAAATCATCTTCTTCTAATAAGTCGCTATGCTGTTCCATTAATCTTTCGGTTTGACCAGCGGCTAAATAATGGCGTAACAGAAACACTAAATCAGTTGCATCTTTACCGCGTTCTGGACGTTCCTGCCAAGCAATTAACTTTAAGATAACAAGGGCTGCTGGGGTTGCAACTGGAATATCGACCACTGGATTATCACTCAAGCGCACGATTTGCGCGGCTTGGTATGCGTCATCAAATCCGATGATGCTCATTTCAAAGTTGCCATCAGGTATCCAACTTATGGTTTTACCATCGGGTGCAATTGCTCCGAAAGGGACAATATCAACGGGGATTTGGCTTTGATGGTGTAAGCGTTGTGCCATTGTACTTTCGGCAAACTGCCCTGTGGCGATTAATGCGTTTTTTAGGGTTTGTTGTCATTCCATGTTGCTACTTGTACCGCTAAATCAATGTCTCTGGTTGCTCTGGGTACGGGTATGTTATAACCATGTTCAAACACAATATCTCTTGCTGTCGCACCGATTACAAAAAATCTGACGTTTTGTTCATTAGCAATTTTGGCAATTAAATCATAAATATCAATTATGGGTTCGCTAATCTTCTCGGAAATGTTGAGCAAGGTGTTGTTCATAAATTATTTCTGCGGTTTCAATATTTCTGGGATCGTCACTTGCCATTAAATCGGCATAAATCAGTATCGGGTTCACTAGCGGGTTATCGGTCTTATAGTCAATATTCCAAAAGGTTTTAGTAGCTCTATATTACCCGCTGGGTCTTTGCGTAACTTGTTGGTAAGGCTTAATTTTATCGCCTCATTTTCTGGTAAATAGAGCGTGAATATTTCAGGTTTTAAATAATGCGTTAGCTGGTCTGCGGCAACTTCGCCACCCCAATAAGCTTGAAATGGTGTCAACTGAATAGTTTGATGCCAGTCGGGATTGAGTGCTTTGTATTTGCCTATTTCAAGCTTAGGGCGTAATTTTTCAGGATAGCTGATAACCCAGCGTTCAAGTAATTTTCGTTTGCTTTTCAAACGACGACCTCGACTACCCATATCCACAATAAAACCAAGCTGGGTGAGGTCGTTAATAATCCATCCTACTGTACCTAATGCGACATCGGCAATTTCAGCTATTGTGCGATAGGGAGCATTCACAAGTTCTGGATTGCATAAGAAAGCATAAACAACTTTAAGTCCAGATGGATAAAAAGCTCTACTGGCGCGTGTCGTTGGCTTTTCTGTCGATTTGTTACCTTTAATGTAGACAAATAACTGAGGGTGTTTGATATAGGTATTACCAGCGCTATCCAAAAACCAAATATCCTTTTCTTTTAAGCGTTCTGCCATGATGGGATTAACATAGCTAGTAACAATTAGCATCTGTATATTGGCTTGCGTTAGCTTTGCTTGCTCCACCATTGCAAGCGTTGGTCTTGCCTTGAGTTCGATAGCAAGGGGAATTACCTTATCACCAATAGTCAAACTACCAATTGCATCATAACGATAACCGTCTGAATTTTTATAGTCATAATGATCTATATTGATTCTAATGCCCGTTATGTTGGCTAATTCATTCAACGCTGCATCCAACGCTGCATCTAAAATTTCGGTGTCTTGTTCTTTCACTTTTGTAGCCCATTGGTTTTGTGCTTGTTCATTATTCTATATCGTTCATTAATAATGAACATAGCTAAATAATGAACAATTAATAACTAATGACTTTGGATTTTTCAAAACAAAGCCATTTACAAAGAATCCAGCCGCCACGATTGGGTTTCTCTGAGTGCTTTAATCGCTTTGTACAGTTCGTTATCCAGCATGATTTGATATTTTGCCAGTGCATCGCGTAATAGTCCGTTCTGTAAAACAGCGCGTTTGTTGCGTACTATTTGCGCTATTTCCAGCACTAACGGGCGTTGTTTGGCTTGGTCAATTTCATCGTAGCAATAATGTATGACATCGGTGAAATAACCAAAGTCAGTGTCATAGCTTTGCAAATGCTCATCCATCGTTTGCCCTTCTAGTTCGGCGGCTTCTTGTAGATTTTCATATATTTTTGGCGCGTGTTGTTTTAAAAATTCTAAGTCGAGCAAGTTATTAATGGCATCCTCATCGGCGGTAATGGCTTTATATTCTGCACAAATGGACTGACACCATTGGTAATGGTCTGGATCAAATTCTGTTAATTCATCGTCTACAACTTCTCGGCTGGTATTTTTCCAATTCATTTATGTATTAATGGCGGCGGCAATCACGCTGTCTTTATTGCTTAGTTGGATATGTGCGGTTTCTGAGCGAATTAAACGCCGTTGTCGCCATAAGGTGACGGCTACGTGTTCAACCAGCGAGTATTCCAACGCGCCTACTGGATTCAGGGCAATTTGTAGTTCATCGAAAGCTGTTGGTAGTCTTCTGGGTTTTCGTCACTGAGTACCAATTGTTTTGCGAATATGCCATGTTTAAGAGCGTTAGTCGCAACAATACGTTTACCTTCTGCGGTCTTTGCACCTGTAGATTTTTTGGCATTGCTTTGGTTAGCTTTTAGTTGAATGATGGATGTGGTCATTTATATTTACCTTATGCGAGAAAAAGGTTGTAATCCAAACTTAGGTTTTTAGTATTGGCAAATTATCAATTGATAATCAACCACTTACCAGCCTAAGTGTGGCGGTTAAAACTTAGTGTTTTATTAGGGTGTTTTTAGGACACACTAAGTGTTGCCTAACTGTTGACTAAAAGCTGCAAGCGGGTTTTTAGGAGACTAAAACCTGTATTAATAAGGGTTTCAGCTTGCATCCTAAAATCCTAACTTTACTTGGCAACTTTTTTATTTCAACAGTGTTTTAGTAACTACCGACATTAAAACAATCTTTGTTGTGGTGGTCTTTGGCGCGGTGATAGCCCAATGCCTCCAGTCGTTTTGCAAAGTTGTTTTTACCTAGCGATTTGTAACCATCTTCCAAGCAAAAGTCTTTGTAATCAGCATAAAGACTGGATAAATACAGCGGTGCTTGACCTTGATTGTTATAGCGTCGTGCTTCGAGAAACATCGCTGCACTATCGGTTTCTTTAATGAACTTAGCTTTAAACTTCTGGCACCCCCGCTGATACAAATATATCCTCCGTGCGAATCACCCGTTCTGCCCCTGCAATAATCCAATTTAGTACACCTGCTTTGTGGCTCAATATCTTTTTATGCAGTGATCGGTCTTGGTCTTCATCGGCAATGGTTTTTTCAAAGGGAATAATCAAAATACGGCGGTAAAACCCATGCGTATGCTCAATATTGGCATTGTCGAGACGATTGACGTTGAAAATCATCTTAGCGTAATCACTCATGGTAAACGGTTCGCCATAAGGCAAACGCGCCTCAATGGGTTCACCAGAAGCCAAGGTTTTGAACATCCCTGCATCAATCTTAGTGAGCTTTATATCCGTGCCGTAGTTGACGATTTTGTCTTTGATTTTGGCGCGAAAGTAACCTGTTTCATCGGTTAAACTTTCCAGTGAGTAGTGACTGATATTCTCCGTACCGATTAAGCCATTAATGACTTCAAACAGCTCGATTAACAAAATATTCAACCTTTGATTTTCGCATTTTATGATGTGGCTACACTAAACAGGACACTTTTCTATAAAATCCTTGAAAAGATCAGAGAGTGTTTATATGACGACCCAAACGAAACAGAAATACACGGCAGAATTTAAAGAAAACGCAGTTAAACGAGCGAACGAATCAAATAATGTAGCGGAAACAGCCCGCGAGTTAGGGATGAAAGAAAATACGCTGACTAACTGGGTTTATCATTACAGCCATGAGTCTAAGCGAGATAAACCTGTGCGAACGGATGAACATTTATACGATGAGTTGAAACGCTTAAAGAAAGAGAATGGGCGTTTGACGGAGGAACGCGATTTGTGGACAAGGCGGTAGCGGTGTTGCCAAAGAAATACGGTGAAGTACGCATGGATTCTGGAGTAGAGCGTGTGGCATTATTATGTTCGGTGTTATCTGTAAGCCGTAGCGTGTACTATGCGTGGACGACAGCGGTTGAAAGTGGCAAAGCCAAGTGCGATAAGGAGCTGAAAACAGTGATTACCGCCGCCTTTGCTCAAAACCGTGCTGTTTATGGAACGCGCCGTCTTAAAAAAGCGTTGGAGAAACAAGGCTATCGTGCGAGTCGGCGACGCATTGGACGCATCATGCAGGAAGCGCAGTTAGTGTGCAAAACCAAGCGTCGGTTTAGAGCAACCACAAATTCTAAACACGATCTGCCTATTGCACCTAACCAGTTGGCACGCCAGTTTGAGGTAAATCAAGCCAATCTGGCTAGGCGTAAGGATTCCTTGGTAAATGCGTAAAGTCGCGCTGTATCCCTTGTTACACCTACGCTCCAGCCTATAAGGCTTGTTGTTTTAACCGATCACGTTTGACTATTTCCAATACAGTATTTTTGCTCAAATTTAATTGCCAGCCGATTTGACGATACGAATGTCCCGCAGCAACCAACGCCAATACTTTCGGTGCCAATTTATCTGATTTTATTCGTTGCCCACAGCGGCGACCAAATACCACGCCGCGTGCTTGCGCGGCTTTGACACCCGCTCGAACTCGCTCACGCAACAAATCATGCTAAACCTGCCATCAACGTTGCAATCATTTTGCCTTGCGGGGTTGCTAAATCAAACTGTAATCCTGTTTGTGTAATCAAACAGATTCCCCATGCTTGCAAATCGTTAAGCGTATGAAATAAATCCAGTGTTGAGCGTCCCCAGCGTGTGAGTTCAGTCACCAAAATAACATCGCAATTCGCGCTTGTGCGAGTGTTAATATTTTCTGGCGTTGTTGGCGGTCACTCTTACTTCCAGACGCAGTTTCTTTCCAGATGCCTGCCACCGCATAGCCAGATTTTTCCGCAAAAACAAGTAAATCCGCTTCTTGACGGCTACAGTCTTGATCGCTTGTTGAGACTCGACAATATATTGCTGCAATCTGTCCCACACAACTAAACCAGTTAAAAGGTAAAACAGATGAGATTCTGCGGCGTTACGCGTTACTTGATACCCTGCTGAATTCGACAAAATCAGGCGAAACTCTGTTACAGACCGTCCGAGAAACCGTTTTTTCCAGACCCGATTTATGTGAGTTCTCGCAGATACACACCGAATACGGTGGTAAGAATAAATGCCGTTTTATGAAACAGATTTTCTCCACTCGACGAACGGAGCTGTTGCGTATTTTGTCTAAGCTGCACTTTGTATCGACCAGTCAGGATACCTGTTTTGAACGTTCTTTCGCCTCGATGCTTGCCCAGCGCGGGCGGCACAGTGAATGGATAACCCTGCAAAGCGGAACCTAGGTTTATTTGAGCGTGTCAGACCTCGCTTGGGTGCCTGAAAAATGGTGGCAGTTGATTACGGGTGAGCAACAACGCGAAGCTCCAACACGACTCCATCGTCGTCAGTTTGAGGTGTGCGTTTGCGCCCAAATGGTACGCGAACTAAAATCGGGGGATTTATGCGTCATCGGTGCTAACCATTATTCAGATATTCGGAATGAACTGGTACCGTTAGATGAATGTGCAACAACAAGAGAGGCTTACGGTCAAGAAGTAGGGCTTCCCGTTGAAGCCAATTCATTCATCCTGCACGTTCGTACCCTTCTCGCAACAGCAGGGAATAAAGCCGACAACGCTTATCCAGATAACGCATTCTTTCACATCAGCAAGGGTCGCCCAACATTAGATCGGCTAAAGAAAAAGCCAGTTCCAGAAGGGTTTCAGGAGCTTGATGCCGCGTTGACCAAAAAACTTGATAAACAAGAGCTGTCCTTACTGGATGTACTTGCCGATACGTCGCAGTGGATTCGTTGGGATAAACATTTCGAACCGCTCAGTGGGCATCAAGGTAAACTCAAAGAAGAGGGGCGGCGCAAAATTTTAACCACGTTCGCTTATGGTACTGGCTTAGGCGCAACCCAAACCGCGCGTAATATTGCGGACATTAGCGCACGACAAATTTCCTTTGTTAATCAACGCCAAGTTTCCACAGAAAAACTAGAAGCAGCAATTTGTGACATTATTAATGCTTATAATCGCTTCCAGTTACCACGTTATTGGGGCGATACCAAACGAGCCGCCGCTGATGGCACACAATGGAACGTGTACGAAAACAACCTGTTGTCAGAACGGCATATCCGATACGGTGGTTATGGCGGTGTAGCGTATTATCATGTTAGCGACAATTACATCGCACTGTTCTCCCATTTCATTCCCTGTGGTGTCTGGGAAGCTATTTATATTCTCGATGGTCTGACCAAGAATAAATCAGACCTACAGCCAGATATTTTGCATGGCGACACGCAAGCACAAAGCACGCCTGTTTACGGGTTAGCCTTTCTGCTTGGCATTAAGCTAATGCCACGGATACGAAATTGGAAAGACTTGAAATGGTTTCATCCAACACCACAGGAAGTGTATAAAAATATTGATGAGTTGTTTACCAAAGAGGCGATTGATTGGGATTTGATCGCCTGTCATTTACCCGACATGCTACAAGTTGCACAATCTATTCGCGCAGGTCGAATTTCACCCTCAACTATCTTGCGTAAACTTGGCACAGCCAGTCGAAAAAATAAATTGTATTTCGCGTTTCGAGAGCGTGGAAGAGTCGTCCGCACCATTTTTTTGCTGGAATACATCGGTGATGAATACTTACGAGGTACTATCCAAGCTGCGCAAAATAAATGCGAAGGCTTCAATCAATTCACGAAATGGGTTTATTTTGGGGCGGATACCATTGCCGAAAATATTCGGGATGAGCAACTGAAGGTTATCAAATATAACCACTTAATCGCCAACCTTGTGATTTTCCATAACTGCCATAGCATCACGCAGACGTTGAAAGAGTTAGAGGGTGAAGGAATGAAGCTCACGCCAGAAATGTGCGCCGCTCTCAGCCCATACCGAACATCCCATCTAAATCGCTTTGGACTGTTTGAACTGAAAGAACGGCATCCCATGCCAATTGACTATGGCGTTATGCTTGAAATGTAGGTGTAACAAGGGATACAGCGCGACTTTACGCATTTACGAAGGAATCCTTACGCCTAGCCAATCAAGTTTATGTCGGTGACATCACCTACATTCATACGCAAGAAGGTTGGTTGTATTTAGCCGTGGTCATAGACCTCTACTCTCGGCTTGCGTGGGCTGGTCTATGGCAGAACGCATGAAAAACCAAGTTGGTCAACGACGCACTGATTATGGCAATCTGGCAACGTAAACCCGCCAAAGGCTTACTCTGGCATACCGACCGAGGCAGTCAATACGCCTCCGACAACCATCGAAAACTACTTAAACAACACGGCATTCAGCAAAGCATGAGCCGTAAAGGCAACTGCTGGGACAACGCCGTCTCTGAGAGCTTCTT